>CAZOXD010000094.1:0-18273 GCA_964583525.1 uncultured Pseudomonadota bacterium | reverse complement strand
CCACCGAAAGGGTCTGAACTCATCCGTCTATTTCGGGGTGGAGAAATTAATAGAGATTTCTTCACGCCAGACATTGGACGGATAGAACGTCACGACACGGCGAGCCGAAATCCGGTGCTCTTCCCTGGTTTTCGGGTTGCGGCCGATTCTCGAATTTTTTCCCCGCACCTTCCACTGTCCGAAGCCGCTAATCATCACAGGATCACCACCGGCGCGATGATCCTTGACAAGGGTGATGATCTGTTCGACCTGGAGTGTGGCCTCCTCGTGGGACACTCCAAACCGATGCTGGAAAATACAAGAGGTGCTAAAACAAAAGCCGGTGTTAATCGACAGGTAAGAGGACAGCAAGGTAGGCAATTTACCGCGACCCGAGGTGAAACCATGGAAATCGAACAAATCAAACAAGCCGTCAGGGACCGCTATGGCAGATTTGCCGAGGGTGGAGGCAATAAAGAATCCTGTTGACCGAGTAAAAGACAGCTCGGTTCGGGCTACGCGGTTGAACAGGGTTTCTATAGCCAGGAAGACCTTGACCTGGTACCGGAAATTGCCCTTAACCTTTCCCGTGGTTGTGGAAACCCTACTGGATTTGCCGATCTACAGCCTGGTGAAGTGGTTGTTGATCTAGGTTGTGGAGGCGGTATTGATCTGGTCCTGGCTGCCCGCAAGGTTGGACCCGGTGGGAAGGTGATTGGAGTAGATATGACCCACCAGATGATTGAACGAGCAAAACAAACTGTGGCGGAAGCGGCCGTGGAGGGTCACTTTGAATTCCACGTCGCCGAAATTGATAAAGTGCCGCTTTCCGACAGCTTTGCGGATGTAATCATATCCAACTGTGTGATCAACCTGGTTCCGGACAAAGCGGGTGTTTATGGGGAAGCTCAGCGTATCCTACGCCCTGGAGGGCGATTGGTTATATCTGACATCGTATTGACCGAAGACATGAACCCTGAATTACGGGAACGTTTCCAGTCCACATGGTCAGGCTGTTTGGGTGGAGCTTTGCCGGAGAATGAGTACTTGCAGATACTAAAAAGCGTGGGTTTTTCAAATCTGGAAATTCTGGTCCGTCATGCCCTCACTCCGGAAGAATTGGAAGCAATAGCCTGTTGCCCTGGGGAGGAGTACACACCCGCTCCGGCCAAGGAGGACTTGGCTTTTGTGCAAGGGAAAGTAACCAGTATCAAATTCATTGCGGTAAGAGAGTAAACTGGAAGGGAACCGCCTGACCTTTTTACACACCTATTGACGAAATCTCTGCAATGGATCGAATGATGTCGGCCTTTATCGTCGAGTCCCCCTGAATGACGATAACTTGCGAAATTTCCGTGAATTGCCCTTTATCGGATTCCTGTCCTTGGCCAAAATCCGTCCATGACAAGATTGTCGATGTTTTCTGGCAGCCGTTGCAAGGCTGGATCGGTTTTGATTAAGCTCTTTCGAGCCGCGTTCGCAATAATGGCGGTGCGGTTTTACCGATCAAATGCCTTTTTCCACTCCATCACATTGAATGCCTCCGGATCCCAGTCACCGATCCATTCCTGCAAATCCGCTTCGTTCTCTTCATAGGGATCGTTACCGGTTTTCAGGAACTCCACCAGCCGCTCATAACCAGGTGTGCTGCCGCAGTCTTCCGGAGGGCATGCTCTGCCGCCGGCGAGCAGCCTCCGTGCAAAACGATCTTCCAACTCGACCACTTGGTTCAGCACGACGTCATGCAGCCAGTAGTCGCCGTAATCATAAATGTAAATGCAGCGGTTGGTTTTTAAGCCTTTGTCGAAATAGCTTGAGAGCTTAATCATCGTGGCATCGGGCGTTGGTTCGTCCTCGTACGCCTCGTCGGGCAACCCGGCGATTTTCTTCTGAACTTCCATGTGTTGTGTGAATTCCCACAGGTGGCAATCCTGCCATCCCATGCTGTCCTGGATTGCTTGGTGCAAATCGGAGAAGGTGGCGGTCCGAGGAATCAGGAACCGGCGCCAGATGGGCGGGCTGATCTCCTGCAGCGTTACCTCAATTTCACAGTACTGCAATTTCATAGTACTGCTCCATCGTCTAATCCGCTCTCCAGAATTCCCAGCAGGGTTCTTTTGCGTTGCTCGTTGTCCGGTCCGGAAATCACTTGCCGGAGGGCCTGGATGGGAAACCACCCCTGCCGGTTCAGCATCATGGCCAGGGCGTAAAAGGCGGAGTTCCGGTGCCCGTGGCGTTGTAGATCCACGGAAGCGCCGGTATGCATCGCCAAGGGGGCATTGAACATAACCTCCTTCGCAGCGGGTATCAGGCCTCCCAGCGCGCGCCGCCCATCCTCGCTGCACACGATGGCCAGGTCCGGCCGGGATATTCCGGAAAACAGGATCGGTTGTGGGGAAAGGATGATCTCGCACGTGGAGTGCCCTTTGCCGACCGTGACCGGATAGTCGCTCTTGAGCGAAAAATGAAGCCCGCTCCTCACGGCCGCTTGGGTGAAAATATTGGCGGCCGACTGCACTCCGCCTCCCGCCGAGCCACCCAACACGATCTGAACGGGCATGTTCAGCCCATGGCGGAATGCCGCCTCCTCGAAATGCAGGTTCAGCTTCTCTTCCGCAACGGGCCGGGCATGAAAGGCGAGCGCCGTCCTTTCCTCGGCTGGAAACACACCGAATTCCCGCCCGAACGATTCGCAGAAATGCTGTGCCCGGGACAGGGCCAGGTGGGGGTTCATTCGTCCCACATAGCTGGAGCAGAAATTGAGGGTTTCCAGGTAGGAAAACCCCTTGTGTTCCAGGGCCTGCGTGATCGCCTCGGGCACCCGCGGGTCGATAGCGGTAAGACGGGCGCGGAAAACGCCTTGATACACACCCAATAACCGGACGATGTCGTTGGCGGGCGCGGAGCTTCCCTCGGGCGTGGTGACGGTTTTCACCTCCGGCAAGGTCAGGGTGGAATGCTGTCCCCCGGTCATGCCGTAGTTCTGATTGTCGAAGGCGAACACCGTCAGGTCGGCATTGAGGCGGGCGGCCTCGATCAGGTTCTGCAGGCCAATGCTGCAACCGCCGTCTCCTATGAACACGATCACCTTCAGGGCCGGATTCCCGTGCACCATCTTCAACCCGGTGGCCAGGGTAACCGAGCGGCCATGCAGTCCGTGCACCGTATCGCAGGCGTAGAGCTTATCGACGATTCCGATGCAGCCGATGTCGCTCACCAGCACCACGTCGCGGGGCGCATGGGACCGCCCCAGCACCGTCTGGATCTTCTCGTTGAGTTGGGTATAGGAGCAACCGTTGCACCAGGGCACATCGACGCCGGTGGAAAACGGGTTGGGCGCGGGCGATGGTTGCCCGGAAGATTCTGCCGGATTCATGCGCAAACCTCCGCCATGATTTCCTCGGGCGTAAGGAGCGACCCGATTTTATTGACACCGGTGACCCGGCGGCCATTGAACACCCCTTCCCCGCGAAGCAGGCGCCGGTACAATCCGAACAGGTTTTCCTCGGGAATCACCACGGTGCCGACGCCTGCGGCCGCCCGCCGGATTGGCTCTTCCAGGATGGGAAACAGGGTGATCATGGTTATATGGGACACCCTGACGCCACGGGTGCGCAAGGCCGTCACCGCCTCCCGCGCCGCATAATCGGTGCATCCGAAAGAAAGGATCAGGGTTTCCGCTCCCTCCTGAAGATCCAGCCGTGGCGCGGGGTAGCGCTCCGGAGAGGCTTCTATTTTTTCCTGCAGGCGGGCGGTGTTGGCGACGGCTTCCGGTGTCGCTTTGAGAATGGCTCCTCCTTCCCCATGGGTGGAGGCCGTGAAGCGGGTCTGGGCCACCTTGTTCCCGGCTGCGAGAAAGGGCGGAACACCGTGCCGATTGAGATTCCCATAAGGCTTGAATTGATCGGGCGCTCCCCGGTAGCGTTCGCGCTCCACCGGTTCCGGCAGCCGCAGCAGCGCCTCGGTTTCGCCGTCGAGCGCCAGGGTGCGCTGGGCGGACACCATTTCCCGCTCCGTGAGCAGGAGCACCGGGCTGCGCAGCACCTCGGCCAGGTTGATAGCCTCCGCCGTCAACCTCGCGCAATCCTCGAGCCGGGCGGGACACAGGGTGGGCAGGCGATACCCTCCCGAAAGAACGAGCGGCGCCAAAACGTCGCCCTGGGCGCTGGTTGTGGCCGCCCCGCTGGAGGGTCCCATTCGCTGTACGAGTACGATGGTCAGCGGCACCTCCATCATCATGGCCGCCCCGACGGACTCGGACATCAGCGCGAATCCCGGAGCGGAGGTGGCCGTCATGGCCTTTTTGCCGGCCAGGGAGGCGCCGATCAGGGTTTGCAATACGGTGATCTCGTCCGGGCAACCGATTCCGACCCCGGCTTGAATCATGGCCTCGTATATGCGCGAAGCAGGCGTGATCGGGTAACCGGCGTACAGCTCGATGCCCGCTCCCAAAGCGCCACGCAGAATTTCCGCCGAACCGTCGGTTACCGTGAGGTGTGTCATGTTTCGCCACAGAATGAATGCCGAATGAATGTCAGATGAATGCCGGAATATAATGGCTGTCTCTCTCCTGCGGTGTCTTCCGCTCTTCCCGCCGGATCGCCGCCAAACGCACTGAATGCCCACTCCTATCGGACGATACCCTGTACCGGCCGCTGCCCGGGGGAAACCGCGCAATTTACGTTTCCGCCGCCGGGTGGGTTTCCAATATTGTATCACTACGGCATTATATCGCTACGGCGAGCGGATGGGGGCGTTGATTCCTTGCCTTCATGGCAAGGGGGCCGCGAGGGTTTCGGCGCCCTCGACCGGGGCCGGATAGGCGTCGTAGGTCTGGGCCACCAGCCATCCCGCATCGATAGGGAGGGTCACGCCGGTAATGACGGCAGCCTCCGCGGAACAGAGGAAGGCGATTGCGTTCGCCACATCCTCGGGTGTGACCAGCACTTTCAGGGAACCCGAATTACGGATGGATTCCGCGTCCCGGTGACCGCTTTCAATGCGGGCCAGGATCGTCGGGGTCATGGTAAATGTCGGCGCAACCGCATTAACCCGCACCCCCTGCCGGCCGTACTGCGCCGCGAGGATTTCCGTGAGCATTTTAACGGCCGCCTTGCCCGGCGAATAGGCCGGGAGGGGCATGGTGCGAAAAGAGTTGATGGAGGCCAGGTTGACGATTACACCCTTGCCGCGCCGCAGCATCGCTTCCCCCAGCAAGCGGCAGCAAAGGTAGGTGCCGCGATAGTTCACCCGCCAAATGCGGTCGTGGGCCTCCATGTCCATGGATTGCGCCGTGATGGCGTTCTGGATTATACCGGCCGAATTCACCAGCACTTCGACAGGCCCGGCTTCTCGCTCGCTCCACGCCAGCAGGTCGGCCACCGATTGTTCCGACGCTACATCCAGCGGGGCAAAAACCGCCTGCCCACCGGCGGCGGCGATTTCGGCCGCGACTTTCCTTCCCTGTTCCTCCTGGATGTCGGCCACGATCACCAGATCTCCCTGTTGGGCGAACTTTTTAGCGGTCGAGTGACCAATCCCGCTGGCCCCCCCCGTGACGACCGCAACGCGTCCGTTCGGCATGGCGCCTCCTCGAAAATTTACAATCCCCCTTCAGCGATGGGGACTCGTCCCCAACCCGCACCCGTCCTCAGATGGTCATGGGGAGGCCTTCGTTTCCAGAAATTCCACGGTAATGCCGTCCTGGCTTCTGAGATAAACGATCCTGCGCCCCTTGTTGGGTCCGCCATCCACCGTGATGATCTCGCCCAGCGGCTGGAACCCATAGTCCCGCGAACTCTCAATGGCTGCGTCGAGGCCGTCCACGTCCAAGGCGATATGACTGGCCCCGGTATCGCACATCCGGGGCAGGAACGAGCCCCGGCCGGGTGGTGAAGCGTATTCGATCAGTTCAATCGTGTGGCCGGGCCCGGCGAGAAACGCAATCGTGATGCTGACACCCTCGATCCCCGTCAATCGTTCGATCAGTTTCCCGTTGCGCGGCCCGCGGGATTTCAATTCGAACCCCAGCAGGTCGCGGAAGAACGCAATGGAACGATCGAGGTCGGAGACCGTGAAACTGGTGTGATTGAATCCGAGCACCTTCAAGTTCGGCATAAGCGGAATCTCCTGTTGTCCACTGCGTGAATGGGCTAGTGCTCAATGGCAGAACTTCGCGTCAGAAATTATTTGTTCATTCAATAGTTTTGAATGATAAATGTTCTGAAATTCTATTACGCCCATTTCTGACGCGAAGTACTAGGGCCGAACCGGATTTGCCGTGTACCCACGGGAGCCATGCTGCACGTTCAGCCCGCCTCTTCTTCCCGGCTGATGGCAGGGCGGCGCGCCAGCAAACGGCGGCTCACGAAGAGCGTGTCGCCCGCGCCCTCCAGCAACTCCGCGGCGGAGGCGAAGAAGCGTTGATAATAGGGCGTCGCCCGATGGGCTCGATAAGCGGGTTCGTCCAGATATACCTCGTATAGCAGAAAGACCGCTTCGTTGGCCGAATCCTGGCAGACGTCGAAGACCAGGCAACCCGGCTCTTCCCGCGAGGCCGCTGCATGGCGGTCGAGGAAGGCCCCGCAATCCCGGATCCGGTGCGCTTTGGCGCGAAATTCCGCCAGCACTGTGTAGCTCATGATTTCTCCACCTCCCCACCCCTTCAGGAGATCACCACGGAAGCCGGTCCCTTTCCGAATAGGTGTCAGTGTGTGTGTATGGGAGGCCGCAGTGGTGCACGACAGCATCCTGGCCGGCATGATCCCAGGCCTTTTTGTAACCTAAAGCCAATCCGGCGTCGAGACAAGAGATATCAATCCATGAGGTGGGAAGATTGGCTGGACGACTCGGAGCGCGAGGGGTTGGAACGGGGGGTGTCCTTCGCGAAAACCCAATAGGCGGAACTCTCCACCAACGACCCACCGGTGATATCGGCGTCCAGCGCGGCTCCAGGCCTGCAATTTTCCGTTTTCGCAGGCAATGGACCATCTATTGGTGAGACAGGGCCCTCCAGGACAGGCTTGTCCTCCGAAGTGGACACCTGCCCAATGCCAGACGATCACCGTGGCCGGCTTGACGATGGTCAGCACTTCATCCCAGCGCGGCCACACTCGACGCAGCGCCACCCAAAAGAGCCGGTCAGAGCCGGTGAGCCGCGGACGCTTGACCTGACGGTGCAGCACGCCGAATTGCTGCTGGAGGGCAGCGTACTCAAGCACCAGGCTTTCCCGGTTTCTATAGCCTGGAAGAAAGCTGCGGAACAGGAGAATCACGAGGTTTTTCATGGCCCGTGCGCAAACCGCTGAGAGGGCAATCTGTGAATGATCTCCTGCCATACGAGATTTTCACTAGACATAGGGCGCCCGCTAGCGCAAGGGAAGCGAGCCGGCCTGAAATTCCGCCCGAGTCTTGGGCAAACTCTGCGGGTAGTGCTGCTGCAGAAACTGAATGAGCTTCTCGCGCACGTAGCAGCGCAATTCCCACGCTTGCGAGGAATCCGGGGCGCTCATCAGCGCACGCAACTCCAGGGTCTGCGCGGTCGCGTCGGTGATCTGCAGGCCCCACACCTTTTGGTCCCACAGGGGCGAGGACTCCAGTATGCGATGCAGTTCCTGCCGCACTTCCTCGACCGGAATCGTATAGTCCGCGTATATGAATACTGTACCCAGCAGGTCCGCCTTCTTGCGGGTCCAGTTTTCGAAAGGACGCTCGATAAAATAGGAGATCGGCAGAATCAGGCGCCGCAGGTCCCAGATGCGAACGACGACATAGGTGGTTCCAATCTCCTCGATCCACCCCCATTCCCCCTCCACGATCACCACGTCGTCGAGCCGGATCGTGTCGGTGAGCGCGACCTGCAGTCCGGCAATGAAATTGGCAAGCACCGGTCTTGCTGCCATCGCCGCCACAATGCCCGCCAGACCCGCCGTGGCAAACAGGCTGATGCTCAACAGCCGGATAGCCGGGAAGGTCATCAAAATAAAGATAAGGGAGAAGAAAACGACGAGGTACGTCCAGATGCGGTTGAAAATCTGGAATTTCGTGTGAATCTGACGCGCCTGTAAGTTGTCGGGGTCAAGGATGGCGTGTTTGACCAGGATGAGATCATTCACCACCTTGGTGATCTCTATGAGCAGCCACCCTGCCGAAGCAATCAAGCACAGGCCGAAAAAATGTTGAATCGCTCCAGCTGCACCCGGCGGGAGCGGCAGTACGGGAATGGTTAAAAATACCGCCAGAATCGGGAACAACACCCGCGTTCCTTTGCGCATGTGCAACACCAGGGCATTGTCCACGATATTGTCGGTTTTCCGGGCCAGCCACGCTGCGGCGGCGAAGATGACATAATGGCCGATGATCGCCAGAAAAACCGCCCCTATCAGGATTCCACCGGGCCACAGCCAACCTTGCAGATCTCCCAGCATCGGTTTCATGTCTCATTTCCTCTCTTGGGTGCAGTCAAGTTAATGACAGATGGCATGCAGAGATGGTATCCGGCGATCTGTTTTTTGGATTCTTAACCCGAAATTTGGGTGCAGGTCACCTCGTGCCAGAGGGCCGGCCGTTTAATCAGCAAGGCCCCGGTAGTTGCCATGGGCGAACATCGTCCGCCGGAGGCAGCCCTTTATGTATTGGGTTTTTGCAATGGGTCACACCCATTCCAGGCGGCCGGCACGACACTCCAGGAACAACGGCCCAGGTAAAACGGCCTACGAAAAACAGCAGGGACACATTATCCTCGGGGCTGGTACCCGTAGTCCTTCCTGGCTTCTTCTTCGCTGATGTAACCTTCCATCAGGTCCGCCCTTACCAATTCCGGAGGGCGCTCCTTGGGATCGCCAAACCCGCCCCCTCCCGGAAGGAGCATGGTCACCGTTTCGTCCGGCGCGACATGGAAGCGGCCCTTGCTGGGAAATTGCCGGCCCTCCCTGCCGAAAACGGCGCCGCCCATGCCTGCGCCGCCACCGTGGATGCCCCGGGGCGGGAACTTGATGCGGTCGTACATGGTGGAGACCTGGGCCTCCCCCGAGCCTCGCACCTGGAATTTGATCTCCTGGCCCAGTCCTCCCCGGTGTTTGCCCGCACCTCCGGAATCGGTGCGCAGTTCCCGGCTCTGGAAAAACACCGGGGATACGCTTTCGATCACCTCCGTGGCTACGTTCTGGATGCCGCTGGGAAAGGATGTGACGGAGAGACCATCCTTCCCCGGCCGCGCGCCCATTCCCCCGCAGGAGAAAAAGGCAAAGGCGAACGGCTCCCCATCGGCCCGGTTCCCAGTCAGTTGGGTGACCCACAGCCCCGCCGCGCTGTCGGCGGGCACCTTCTCCGGCAGGCATTGCTCCAGGGCGCCGAACACCACGGTGGGCAGGAAGTGCCCGATGATGTGACGGGCTGCGGTGGGCGCCGGGTAGACCGGGTTGACCACGGTGGCCTCCGGCGCGGTGACCACGATGGGGATGAAGCATCCTTCGTTGTTGGGCACTTCCGGCGCCACCACGCATTTGAATCCATAGGAGGAATAGGCTTCCGTGTAGGCCAGGGGCACATTGATGCCCCGCTCCAGCTGCGGGTGGCTCCCGCTGTAGTCGATATAGGCGGTACGGTTCTCGCAGTGGATGGAGACCTCCAGCCGGATCGGCTCCTCGAATCCGTCATTGAAACAAGCGAATTTGAATTTCCCCCGCGGGAACTGGTCGATCGCCAAGCGCACGGCCTCCTCGGAGCGGTCGATGATCTCGTCGGAGAGTTCCTCGATGTCCTCCATCCCGAACTCCTCCAGCATGGTCACCAGGCGCTCCGCGCCCACCTCGCCCGCCGCAACCTGGGCGTACAAGTCCCCCATCACCTCCTTCGGAGTGCGCACATTGGCTTTGATGAAGCGCACGACGTCCGCGTTTTCCTCGCCCCGGATGAGGAATTTGCAGAAGGGAATCTGCAGACCCTCCTCGTACACCTGGCGGGCATCGGCAGTGAGGCCGACCCCTCCGATATCCACCATGTGGCAGCAACTGGCGAAGAATCCCACCACCCGCTCCCGGTAAAACACCGGCGTCACTACGCTGGTGTCGTTCAATTGTCCCGACAGGCAGTAGGGGTCGTTGGAAAGGAGCACGTCCCCCGGCTCCAGGGTTTCCAGGGGAATGGCCTCCAGGAAGTAGCGCATCCCCTGCGCCATGGTATTGACGTGCCCCGGGGTGCCGGTCTTGGCCTGGGCCACCATCCGTCCCCGGCGGTCGAAGACCGCCGCCGACAAATCCCCCGCCTCGCGGACGATGGTGGAAAAGGCGGTGCGCATCAACACCTGGGCCTGTTCCTCGGAAACGGCCAACAAGCGGTTCCAGAGAATTTCCAGCAGGTAGGCAGGGAAGCGTTCGGACATCGTTACCTCCATGGGAATGGGGTCATTTTTCCAAGCGTAACAACAAGATGCCTTCATTGCCACGTTCCAGGACGCCGCCCGGGCCCACGGTCACGTTGGCGTCGCCCAACTCCACGATGGCGGGGCCCTGGACGCTGCCCCGGGCGGCGAAGGCGGCCAGGGAGAGCACCTCGGCTTCCACGAATCCCCCGGCGTCCTGGAAATAGACGGAGCGGGACGAGTTCTTCGCCGGGGGCGCCCCCTCCAACCCATCCAGGTTGGGCAAGGCCGGTTGCGGGGTTCCGGCCATCACCCTCCAGGTGACCATATCCACGGGGGCATCCGGCCCTTGAAAGGCGTTGAGCGTGCGGTATTCGCCGTGAAAACGGTTGAGAATCTCCTCCACGGAAGGTTGGGGCCAGATTAACCCGTTCAGGCTGACCCGGATCTCGTGTCCCTGTCCCCGGAAGCGCATGTCCACCTGCTTGGATTCGCCGATGTTCTCCTTTGCCACGCCGGCCCATTCCACCATGCGCCGGCATTCCTCCGCCATTTCGTCCATCATCCGGCCCATGGCCGGCCAATCCACCTCGGCCAGGGGAACGGGGAGGCTGCGGGCGCTTTCGAAGGATACCGGGGCGCACAGCAACCCAAAGGCGGAACCGACGCCGGCTTGCCACGGAATGAGGGCCTCGCGCATGCCCAGGGCGCGCATCACGCCGTAGGCGTGGGTGGGGCCGGCCCCGCCGAAGGCCGCCATGGTGTACTCCGCGGGATTCTTCCCCCGGTCCAGCATGTGGATGCGGGCGGCCGCTGCCATGTTCTCGTTGACTACCTGATGGATACCCCAGGCGGCTTCCTCCAGGGAAAACCCCAGGGGTGTGGAGATGTGATCGGATATCGCCCGCCGGGCCGCCTCCACGTCCAGGGCCATCCGCCCGCCCAGGAAGCTTTCCGCTCCGATATAGCCCAGCACCAGGTCCGCGTCGGTAACCGTGGGATGCTCCCCACCGTGTCCGTAACAGGCGGGCCCGGGGCGCGATTCCGCGCTATGTGGCCCCACCTTCAGCAATCCCATCCGGTCCACCGAAGCGATGCTGCCCCCGCCCGCGCCGATTTCGATCATGTCCACGGAGGGCACCTGCACCGGCAGGCCGCTTCCCTCCTTGAAGCGGTAGACATGGGCCACCTCCAGTTGCCGGGAGATCAACGGTTTGCCGTCGTCCACGATGGAGGCCTTGGCGGTGGTGCCCCCCATATCGAAGAAAAGCACGTTTCGCCGGCCCATGGATTGGGCCAGGCTGGCCGCACCGATGGCGCCCGCCGCGGGACCGGACTCCAGCAGGCGCACGGGAAACTTGCTGCTGGTCTCCGCCGTCACCGTTCCGCCATTGGATTGCATGATCAGCAGGCTGGCGGGAATATCCAGCTCCGTCAGCCTTTGCTCGAGGGAACGCAGGTAGGGCGCCACCATGGGGGCCACGTAGGCATTGATGGCCACCGTGGAGGAGCGCTGGTATTCGCGAATTTCCGGGGCTACCTGGCTGGAAAGGGAAACATGGGCATCCGGCGCCAATTCGGAGATCAACCGGGCGGCCTGCTGTTCATGGGATGCGTTGCGGTAGCTGTGATGGAGGCAGATAGCGAAGGAGCCCACGCCCCCCTCCAGCAGCTGCGATATTTCCCGGCGGGCCATATCCACATCCAGGGGGATTTCCACCGAACCGTCGGCCCGCATCCGCTCCCGAATCGGGCGCCGCAGATGGCGGGGGACGATGGATTGCGGTTTCTCCAGGTTCAGGTCGTAGAGGTCATAGCGATGTTCGGTGCCGATCTCCAGAGCATCGCGGAATCCCTCGGTGAGCAGCAGGGCGGTCTTGGCGCCCCGGCGCAGGATCACGATGTTGGTGACCAGGGTGGTTGCGTGCAGCACGCGGGTGACCGCGGCGGCCTGGATTTTCCCTCCATCCAACAAGGCCTGCAGCCCCGCGGCCACGCTTCTGGTTGGATCTTCGCGATCCGTGAGCACTTTTTCGGAAAAGCAACGGCCCGATTTCAGGTCGATTGCGAACAAATCGGTAAAGGTGCCGCCGATGTCGGCGCCCACCCAGTACTCCTGCGGCTTTGCATCGGCCTTCAACGGATCATCTCCTCAAGGAACCGGGCCGGTTCGGGAAATACGGGGAAAAAGCCGGGAAGGCTCTTTTCCGGGACTCGTCCTGCTGGAAATACTTGATTCGAACCGGCAAGGCGGCAATCGTCTTGGGGCAAAATCGAAATTTCTACCGTCGCGGAACCCGATTCGGGCGCGGCTCCATTCGCGAACCGGATCATGGCTGGGGCGGGCGGCCCCGGCAGGTTATTGTGTCTCCCGGCCGGCGGCCGGGAGACGGTTCTCATTGCGGATTACCACCCCGCGAAGGGGTAGATGACTTCGCGCGCGGCAACATCGAATGGGTAGATCGAATAGAATTTTCCACCCTGGATTTGCGTCAGAATCGCTCCCACGCCATTGTTCTGGCCGTCCGGGCCGAAACGGATATTCTGCCAGGGCATGGTCAGCTGACGCGCCGGGATGTTGGTTTCCGTCAGAGCCACCCGGATCCTTTCCGGATCGGTGGAGCCGGCCCGGTTGATGGCGTCGAACAACACCAGCGCTCCGGTGAAGGTGCGCACGGGCGGATCGAATATATCGCGACCGTTGGAGTACTTCTTGAAAAGGCGGTTCAAATCAAGAATCAGGGGAATTTTATCCGCCATATCCATCGCGAAAGGAGCCCGGGAAATGATCCCTTCGGCATCCCTGCCCACCGTATCCCGGAAGGTCGGGTCGTTATACCCGGCGTTCTGGGCGATGAACAGCTTGGGCTTGTAGCCCAACTCCTTGGCCGTGCGCACGAAGAGCATGGCGTCGGAGGTGTAGGAGGTGGGAAAGAAGACATCCGGATTGGCCGCCTTCAGGATCTGTACCTCGGAGACCAGGGAGGTGGTCTTGGAGCGGTAGGCCATTTTTTTGAGAACCTTGATGCCGGCTTTTTTCGCCAATTCCACCTGCACCCGGGCGCTGTCGGCGCCGAACTGGGTATCCTCGTGCATGATAACCGCGGTTTTGATCTTGATTCCCTTCTTCTTTTGGAAATCCCGGATGAAATCGAACATCACCTTCGTGTAGTGTCCGTCATGGGGACCGGTGCGAAAAAACCACTTGAACCCGCGGGTGTGCAGCTTGGGGGAGGAGGATTCGCCCGTCAGATAAGGGATCTGCCGGCGCTCGGCCACGTTGCTGGCCGCGGCGGAAACGCTGCTGTGATACGCGCCCAGCAGGGCGACCACTTTTTCCCGCGTGATGAGCCGCTCGGCCTCGGCCCGCCCGATTTCAGGCTTGCCCTGGTGGTCCACGACGATAATACGGATTTTCGCACCATGGAGATTGGGCAGTCCCTCGGTATAGGCGAGAGGAAAATCGAGATCATGGTGATTGTTCGCAATATCCAGCGCGGCTTTCACTGCAGCCACGGAGTCCGCGCCGGCCTGCGCGGTTGGTCCGCTCAAGGGAAACAACACACCCACCTTCACCACCTTCGGAGCCTTGTGAGCCATCGCCGGTATGGAATAAACCAATATTCCGGCCGCGAAAAGGCTGGCGGCGATCGAGAAAATTTTTGTTGGCTTCATGGAATTTTCCTTTATCGCTGGAGTACCGGGAAGGGTCCCGGAAATTCCCCCTTGAGGATTAAGGGCCGTCCCGCCCTCCGGAATTTCATCGGTGAGTTCAGGCCGGCCGACCATGCAACAGGAGCAAGGGCACTCTGTCTGCCCGCAGGCCAATTCACACACAATTGACCATTTCAATTTTTTTTATTGGACCTTAGCTTTATCGTCCCCCCTGGAGTAAGTCAAACCTGCGCGGAAGTCGAAGGGGCGCGGGGGGAGGGGCAGAGAGGATGCGATCTCTGGAGCGGCTGGCCGGGACCCTGGGCAGGACCAGCCAAGGGGTTGAGGGCAATCCTTCGCCTCAGGGTTTAGGCGCCGGACCGGTATTTATTGGCGCGCTCCCATCCGGGAATGTTTCAGGAATGTTTACGGTGGCAGCATTATCCGTTATGGAAAGGGGGGCGAATGACCGGGAGCGATTTTCACGGAGCTTGGGATGACGGTTGAAATCATCGTTCAAACCATTATCAGCGGCATTTTGATGGGATTCATCTATGCGCTCATCGCGGCGGGGTTAAGCCTGATATTCGGTCTGATGGAAATCGTGAATTTCGCCCACGGGGAATTCATGATGATCAGCATGTACACCGCCTTCTGGCTTTTCATGCTGTTCGGGTTGGACCCCATCTTTTCCATTCCGCTCTGCGCACTGCTGTTGTTCCTGGTTGGAGTGGCGACGCATCACGGAATCATCAAGCACATCCTGCATGCCCCCATGCTGGTGCAATTGACAGCGACCTTCGGTTTGGCTATTTTCCTGCGCAGTCTGGCCCAGTTTCTGTGGACGCCTGATTTTCGGGCGATCACGAACCCGATCGCCTCGGGGCGGGTGGAGATATTGGGGATTTTTCTGGGGATTCCGCAAATCGTGGCCAGCGCCGGCTGCATCCTGGCCTTCGCTCTTCTCTACGGATTCATCAATTACACGGAAACCGGCTTGGCGCTCCAGGCCACGGCGCAGGACCGGGAAGCCGCCTCGCTGATGGGCATCCGCACCGATCGCATGTACGCCCTGGGCTGGGGCATCGGTTCGGCCTGTGTGGGCGTGGCGGGGGCCTTGTTGAGCAATTATTACTTTATTTTTCCCGAAGTGGGCCTGTTGTTCGCCCTGATCGCCTATGTGGCCGTCGCCATGGGGGGCTTTGGCAGCATCATCGGGGCACTGTTGGCCGGCGTATTGATTGGTCTGATCGAAGCGTTGGGCGGGTTGCTGATCGATCCGGCCTTCAAGTACGTCGTGATTTTCACTGTGTATCTGGGCGTTGTGATCGTCCGGCCCCAGGGTCTTTTCGGACGATATTGACTTGCGGCGATATTGACTTGCAATTCCCGGCCTTGGGGCGCTTCGTCTCCCGGAGGCGGATCCAGCCGCTCCATTTTGGCAACCATTTGCAACCATTTGCAACGGAACACTTCATGGCCCGCACAGACCCCGCACGGCACCCGGACCTGGAGGCGGCATTGGCGGAACCCTTCCGCCACCCGATGAACCTGCGCAGGAAATTGGCGTGGGCCGGCGGAGCCGCGGCGGTGGTGGCCTACCCCCTGGTGTTCCAGGAGCCTTACCTTCAGCACGTCATGATCATGATCTTCATATACGCCCTGATGGCGCAGGGCTGGAACGTGCTGGCCGGGTACTGTGGGCAAGTCTCGTTGGGACATGCGGTCTTCTTCGGCATCGGAGCTTACAGCTCCGCCTTTTTGTTCACTGAATTTCAAATCTCCCCGTGGCTGGGAATGGTGGTGGGAGTGATGGTTTCCATCCTCATCGCCATTGGGATCGGTTTCCCAACCTTCCGCCTGCAGGGGCACTATTTCGCCATCGCCACCCTGGTGATCGGGGAAATCGGCCAGACCATCTTCTTGAACTGGGAATGGGTAGGGGGAGCCACCGGAATCTGGATTCCGGTGACCCGCGAACACCCCTGGCTGAACTTTCAGTTTCACGCCAGCAAACTGCCCAACTACTACATCTCCCTGGGCTTCCTGGTCGCCGCGTGCGCCATCGTCTCCTGGATGGAACGATCCAAGTTGGGCCTGTACTTCCGCGCCATCCGGGAGGAACCGGAGGCCGCGCGCAGCCTGGGGATCAACATCACGGGATACAAGCTTCTGGCCATCTCGATCTCCGCCGCCTTCACCTCGATCGCGGGAACCCTCTTCACCCAGTATATCTTCGTCATCGATCCGGAAACGGTGTTCCCGCTCCTCCTTTCCATCCTGGTGGTGCTGATGACCATGCTGGGCGGGGCGGGCAGGTTAATGGGCCCGATCACCGGCGCGGCGGTGTTGCTCCCCATTTCCGAAATCTCCCGGATTTACCTCGGAGGGACCGGGGGCTCGGTGGATTTGATGGTGTACGGCGTCATGATCGTTTTGATCTCCATCCTTTCCCCCGGTGGGCTGGTGTCTATCGTGGAGCGCCTTGCGGGGAGGGGGGACCATGCTTGAGGTGAGCGGGTTAACGAAAAAATTCGGCGGCCTGGTCGCCAATCAGGACATCTCGTTCTCGGTCGAGAAAGGAACCATCCTCGGGTTGATCGGCCCCAACGGCGCAGGAAAATCCACCCTCTTCGATCTAATCACCGGTTTCCAGCGCTCCGATGCGGGAACGGTGGTTTTCGACGGGCAGCCCTTGCAACGGCTGCGGGCGGACCAAATCAACCGCAAGGGCATCGCCCGCACTTTTCAAAAATTGAAGCCTTTCCTGCAAATGACGGTGCTGGAAAATGTAATGGTGGGCGTCGTGCAGCATTCCTCCAACCTGAAAAAAGCCCGCCAGGAATCCCTGGCCGCGCTGCATTTCGTGGGGCTGCTGGAAAAGCGCGGCGATCATGCCGGGGCCCTGAGCACCGGGCAACGCAAACGGCTGGAACTGGCGCGGGCCATGGCCACCAGGCCCCGCCTGCTGCTGATGGACGAGGTGACAGGGGGAGTCGATCAACGCAGCATCCCGGGCTTGATCGAACTGATGCAGCGGCTGCGGGACGATGGAATGACCCTGATCGTGATCGAACACAACATGCAGGTGCTGATGTCGCTGGCCGACAAGGTGGTGGCGCTGCATTTGGGAAGGAAAATCGCCGAAGGCAAACCCAATGAAATCCAAAGCCATCCCGAGGTGATCGAATCCTATCTGGGAGCGGCGTATGCTTAAGGTAAACGGCCTCCAGGTTTCCTATGGGGAGTATCAGGTGATCTGGGACGTATCCCTTCATGTGGAGCAAGGCGAGATCGTGAGCCTGATGGGACCCAATGGCGCCGGGAAGAGCACCGTGCTCAACACCATCTCCGGGCTGTTGCGGCCCAAAGCGGGCAGTGTGGAATTTCTGGGAGAGCGAATCGACAGCCTGCCGGCCCATGAGATCGTGCGGCGTGGACTGTCTCACATTTTGGAGCGGAGGCGAGTCTTCCCCTATCTAACCGTGCGGCAAAACCTGTGGCTGGGCGGATACAACCCGGCGGCCCGGGAGAAGCGGGAAGACAGCCTGGCTCAGGTCTACCAACTCTTCCCCCGCCTGAAGGAGCGGGAAAATCAGGTCGCGTATTCCCTCAGCGGCGGAGAGCAGCAAATGCTGGCCCTGGGCCGGGGCTTGATGGCCTGCCCCCGCCTGCTGCTGGTGGATGAGCCCCTGCTTGGCTTGGCTCCCAACGTGGTGCAACATATGAAGCGGGTATTCCGGCAGATCAATGAAACGGGAGTGAGCATCGTGTTGATCGAGCAGAACGTGCAGACAGCCTTAAGCATGTCCGACCGGGGGTACATCCTTGAAAGCGGACGGCTGGTGCTGGATGGAGAATCCGAGTTCCTCCTGGCCAGCGACGAGGTGAAACGAATCTTCCTGGGGACGTGAATCCGGCCCCGGCGGAAACCTTGCTCCATAAGAGAAATGGGGGACGAAATTATTATGGTGGTCATGGAAGCCATGGGCAAACCGGCAGGGTAATAAATGGCACAAGTTGTTCTCACATTCGATAAGTTGATGTGGCCTGCCTTTGGCCTTGCAGGCCACCCAGACCGTCCTGGAACAGGCCGAACCGATGGAATGAACAATAAATAACGGAGAGAAAACCCATTGTGCCTGGCGAAAACCTCATATTAGCGGGAGAGCATGGACAGTTCGCCCTCTCCGCGGTTTGCTCACGGGCCATGAAAAACCTCGTGATTGTCCTAGTTAACCGGACAGCCGTGCACTGCCCTTTATTATCAGTCCTTTATT
>CAZOXD010000093.1:0-18341 GCA_964583525.1 uncultured Pseudomonadota bacterium | reverse complement strand
GTGGGTCGTTGCCGGAATGATCCAGGGGTTTTGTTGCGTGACGGGGGGGTGAACTCTTGCGGAGAGTAAGGAGTTGCGAATCTCGTTGACGGTTTTCCGGCCCTGTTTTAGGATTTCCCACAAAGGGCGCGTAGCTCAGTGGGAGAGCACTACCTTGACATGGTAGGGGTCGCTGGTTCGATCCCAGCCGCGCCCATATGAATTCAATAACCTAGGCTGTTCCCCTGTGGGCCTCTCCCTTGGAAGATTTTGGAAATTCCCACCGAGTTCACCGTGCGATCTATCATTCCTGATGAATGATCCATGCAAGGCGGGGATTGACAACTAGTGACCGTTAAGAGAAATTTTTAGTGTGAAAATTTGGTTCCATCGTCTGTTTGAATGAAGACGGAATCTCTACCTGAAAGGAGCAAAGTATCGCTAGTCCCGGCCGATCCGGCAAACATCGTGGCCCTACCACCAGAGTGAATCATCAAATTCGTGCTGAACAAGTGCGCGTCATCGGTGCCGACGACGAGCAATTGGGCATTATGGAAATGGATGAGGCTCTGAATCAGGCTCAGGAAAACGGTCTTGATTTGGTAGAGGTGGCGCCCAACGCTGACCCGCCTGTTTGCCGTATCATGGACTACGGCCAATTTAAATATCAGCTAAGCAAGCGGCAGCACGAGGCGAAAAAACACCAGAAGGTTACCCACCTCAAGGAAATCAAGCTTCGTCCCAAAACGGAAGAACACGACTTCCGGTTCAAGTTGAAGCATGCCATTCAGTTCGTGGAGCAGGGGGACAAGGTGAAGGTAACCATCATGTTCAAAGGACGGGAAATGTCCCATCAGGAACTCGGCCGGAGCTTGATGGAAAAATTCGTCGATCAAGTGGGGGAGTTGGCGACCATCGAAACTTCGGCGAAAATGGAGGGCCGAAATCTTTCCATGATCCTGGCACCCAAGAAGACCAAAGGAACCTGATGGCCAAGAAATACAAGATGAAAACCAATCGATCCGCCGCCAAACGGTTCTCGTTCACGGCCAGCGGGAAATTGAAGCGCAAAAAAGCCGGATTGAGGCACTTCATGCGCCGGAAAAGTGTTCGTGCCAAGCGGAATTTGCGCAATAGGGGATATATTTCCAAATCCGATCATCAATTGATTATAAAACTCCTCCCTTACGGATAATTACCACCCATGGCCAGAGTGAAAAGGGCTGTTCAGGCCCGCAAAAGGAAGAAGGATTATTTCAAGGCAGCCAAAGGTTATAGCGGCGGACGCCGCCGCCTTTGGCGGACGGTGCGCAACGCCGTGGACCGCGCCCGGCAATACGCCTATCGGGATCGCAAGGTGCGCAAGCGGGATTTCCGGCGGTTGTGGATTGTCCGCCTCAATGCGGCCGTGCGGGCGCACGATCTCAGCTATAGCCAGTTTATTCGCGGAGTGAAGCTGGCGGGCATCGAACTGGACCGCAAAGCCCTTTCCAACCTTGCCATCGAGCAACCGGAAACCTTCGGGAAAATCGTGAATGAGGTCAAGTCCAAACTAGCCGCCTGACCCTCCCTGCCGTCCAAAATTCCCAGCCCTTCCCATCCCGCATTCCCCTCGCCACACTATTAGATGGGGTCTGGGTGTCCTCTGCCTTCCCTGCATCCATTTTCACCCCCAGTTGCGCCCTCCATCTTTCCTGGAGGGATAGACCAGCGCCATCAACGCTGGCGACGCCAGGAAGTCTGCGGCCATGGCCAGCAGGATCGTAATTCCGGTGATAGGAGGCCGGGAGGGTTTCCAATGTCGTGCGGGAGAAGGATGCCATCATCCCGGGAAGGTGCTAAAAACGGAATCAGGCGAACTCAAATTCTCTCCGGCAAATATGAACACCTACCTCTACCTGATCCCCGTACTCCTCTACCTGGCCGGCTGGCTGGGGGAATTCCTGTATTTCTGGGCTTCCAAAGCGGAGCGGCATACTTGGCCCAAGGTGCTGCTGGGAATCGGCTGGGGCGCCCACGGATTGCTGCTGGGGATGCTGCTGGTACAAAAGCAGACCTCCCTTTCCGTGCTGCTGACCGCCATCGCCTGGGGCACCTTGCTGATGTACTACCTCGTGATGTGGCGTCTGAAGAGCGCGGTGATTTCTCTGGTATTCCCCCCTCTTTCCATCGCCCTGCTGATTACCGCCTTTTTGAGTTCGGAACGTACCCTGCTCGACCCGGGGCCGGACGCCTTTTCCGGTCTGCTATCCAGGGGCATCCTCACCGCCCATATCTTCGCCATTCTGACCGGTATTCTGCTATTCGGATTGGCCTGCCTGGCCAGCATCGTCTACCTGTATCAGGAGCATCAGCTCAAGGCGAAGATGATCAGCCCGGCCGGGAGCCAACTCCCCTCCCTGGGGACGCTGGAAAACTACAATCACAAAGCCATCACGTTGGGCTTCTTCTTCCTGACGGTCGGACTGTTGCTGGGTATCTTGATTTCAGGAATGGACAACCTCCCCGCCCGCCTGCTGACGCTGCGCAGGGTAATTCCCGCCGTAACCTGGCTGTTGTACGCGGCCTTTCTGATTTCCCACGATCTGGAAGGGAGAAGGGGCCGTTATAGCGCGTTCTGGTCCATTGCGGGATTCACCATGTCGGTGATCGCCCTCGTCAACGAAATCCTCCGTATCGGATCGAGCCCATAGCGGCGTGCATCGGCTTCCAGGCCGTTACTGCGACACGCCGCCGGAAGGCTAATTCTCCGCGGGAGCGGGAATCGCCTTGCCTTGCTTGAGTGGGGGTGGGGTGTCTTCCCTGGCGGACTTTTCCTCGGCCTGTTTCTCGGGCTTCGCCCTGCTGGCCGCTGGCGCATCCCTGGTCCGGCCGGATTCGGAGGAGGTGGACTGGCTGCCGGAAAGCCCGGAGAGCACCGAGGCGCTCTGCTCTTCCGTGGTTAGAAATGCCAACGACAGGGAGGTGGACATGAACAAGATCGCCAGTCCGGTGGTGAACTTGGAGATGAAGGTGGATTGTCCCCTGCCGTAGGTGGATTGTCCCATTCCCCCGAAGGCCGCTCCCAATTCCGCGCCCCGGCCGGCCTGCAGGAGCACGATCAGAACCAGGGTAACGGCGGCGATGATATGAACGATCAGTAGTGCGATGAACATGAGCGACTCGCTTCAATGAAATGCGTGTTGAAACATCAAACCGGGTTTTATCAACCCAGAACTTCCCGGATGATCGCAAGCAGGGACTCCGGTTGCAGGCTGGCTCCTCCGATGAGCATTCCCCCCATTTCCGGGGCGGCCATCAGACTCGCCGCATTGTCCGCCTTCACACTCCCCCCGTACAGGATGGGCACCTGCTTCCCAGCATCACCGTAGGCATCGGTGAGAAGCTTGCGGATGTGAACGTGCATTTCCCCGGCCTGCTCCGGGGTGGCGGTCAGGCCCGTGCCGATCGCCCAGACCGGTTCGTAGGCCACCGCCATCCTGCCCAGTTTATCCTCCCCAATGCCCTGGATCGCAGCGGATACCTGATGCGCCACAACTTCCTCCTGGCGACCCGACTCCCGTTCTTCCAGGGATTCCCCAACACAGACTATGCCGCGGATACCTTCCGCCAGCAGAGCCGCCAGTTTCTCGTTGACCTGCGCGTCGGTTTCGCCGCCATGCCAGCGGCGTTCCGAATGGCCGACGATGCAGTAAGTGACTCCAATGTCCCTGAGTATGGCCGGCGATATCTCTCCCGTATACGCTCCTTCCGCATGCGGAAATACGTCCTGCCCGCCCACCCCCACAGGGTAGCCCATGAAGCGGCTGGCCAGGGTCGATAGATAGGGAAATGGGGGGCAGAGCACCACCCGGATCCGGGTCTCCCAACCCAATTGCTCCAGCAGTCCGTTGAGAAAATCCGGCACGAAATCATCCAGCATCTCGAACGATCCGTGCATCTTCCAATTGCCTACGATCCAGCGTTTCATGCCTGCCGGGGAAGGTGCGTGACAGTGGTTCCCGAGGGGTTCCGGTGGAGTTCCATCGCCACTTGGAACCAGGACCACCCTAATCAAACAGCATCCGTGCCTCCTCCCGCTTTGTCAAGGAAGGCCTTGTCCAATGTGAGATGAGTCTGAAAGGGTCTCATGATTCCAACGTGAGATGAGTCTGAAAACGGGAACGGATCGGGCATCCTGGGAGGATGCTAACCGTCATGACGACACGAATAGGCACCATGGACCAGGTGCGGGCCTTCCTGGAAGGCACAGAGGAGGTTGACTTTGCGGTTCCCAGCAGGACAGAGCGCCACCGATGGATCGTCCAAAGCTTGGATCAATTGGGCTATGAGCGCTTGGGCAGAAAAGACCGTGGTCTAGTGCTGCGTTACCTATGCCGGATCACCGGCTATTCGCGCCAGCAGATGACGCGGCTGGTGCGCCAATGGCGCCGCACGGGCAAGGTGGAGGATCGCTGCCGTGGGCCTGCCAAGCCCTTTGCCACGCGCTACACGGCCGCCGATGCGGCATTGCTGGCGGAGTTGGATACATGGCACGGAACGTTATCAGGGCCTGCCACCAAGAAGCTGTGTGAACGGGCTTATGAGCGCTTTGGAGACCATCGTTTCGAGCGTCTGGCGGGCGTCTCGGTGTCCCACCTGTACAATCTGCGGCGGGGCAAGGTGTACCTGCGCAAGCGGGGCAGGGTGGAAAAGACGCAACCAACGCGGGTGAAAATCGGCGAACGCCGGGTACCGCGCCCGGAAGGGCGGGCGGGCTTTGTGCGGGTGGATTCGGTGCATTCGGGTGACTGGGATGGCGCCAAGGGCCTGTACTTCATCAACATGGTGGACGAGGTGACACAATACCAACTCGTTGCCGCCGTGCCGCGCCTGGGCGAGCGGCATCTGATCCCGGCGCTGGAAAGCCTGCTGGAGGCATTTCCCTTCACCATCGGTGGCTTTCATGCGGACAACGGGTCGGAATACATCAACCACCGGGTCGCCGGGCTACTCAACAAACTGCTGGTGGAGTTCACAAAATCCCGGCCCCGCCGCAGCAACGACAACGCGCTGGTGGAGAGCAAAAACGGTAGCAACCTTGCCGATTTCGGGGAGGGATTACTGTGTCCGCTGACGGCTGAAAAGGGCCTTCCCAGGCCGGAAGGGGGAACTCCCCGCTGTCAGTGGACGAAACAGTAGCACTGTTAACCTCATGGCCGTGAAAAACAGGCGCCAGCCGGCAATTGAACCAGTATGTGAAAACCAATCGCGGGATTTGGGTCCTATCCAAGGGAAAGAAACCTAAGATTGCCCTGGTTGCCTGCGTGCGTAAATTGCTGGTCATTCTAAATGCAATGGTGAGGGACCAGACCCGGTGGCGGCAGACTTCCACTGCCGCCCTATAGTGTAAAAATCAAGACAGTTGCTCTCCCTTCGCTCTCCCCGCTCTCGCCGCCATTCCTGCAATCTGCGAGGCCCGGGCCAGCAGGGTGTATTTCGCGCGCAGGTTGGGCATCAGGTCATCCGGCCAGACACCACTGTCCAGGTAAGTGAGGAATTCGTTGAGCACCATTGCGAAGTGCTCCTCGTGGGTGGAGTCCAGAGAGGGCGGAATGCGCAACTCATGGCTGGCGGCCCGGCCCCCTTCTGTTTTCCCATTCAACTTCACGGCTGCGATTCCGGGCAACGCCCCCTGCCAGCCGGCAACGGCGTCCTGGAGCACCTCGGACCAGCCGGGATGGTCCCGGTGCGGCCGCAGCACGATGCGCGGCTTGGCCCCGTCTTCAGCATCCCGCACGGAGCCATCTGGATTGCGGACAGGCTTGTCCGCATCCCGCGGCCCATGGGGATTGCGGACAAGCCTGTCCGCAACCCTAACTACCGAAAGATCGGCCAGGGAGCCGCGGATTTTCATGCGCTTGGCATCGCCGCCGTCGTCCGGGCCTTCCAGGCGCCACAGGGAATCCAGCCGCACGGTATGCCCCCGCAGGCGGTAGGTGATCGACCCGTTGCAGGGGAAGCGCAATTCCCCCTCCCGCACCCATGGGCGCAGTTCCCCGGGAAAGGCCGGAACTCCGGTGATACGGGTGAAGAAGGGGGCGGGCACGGCGGTGTCCCACAACCGGGCGGAAAGCAGTTGCACGTCCTCGTCATAGTCGTAGGCCGCTCCTCCCACCATCCATTGCGCCAGATCCGCCAAATGGCTTGGCACGTCCACGATGCCATCGCCCTGCGCTTCGGGGTTGAAATACCAGACGGGCCGCACCAGGGGCACGCCGTTGACGGCCTTGCAGAGGTGATGGACGCTCTCCAGGAAGATGTCCGGTGGCGGGTCCCCGGGTGCGCTCCCCTCTTCCTGGGAAATCGGAACGCCGAACACGGCGGGGGACTCCCATACCAGCTTCATGGCGATGGCCGCGGGTTCGTGCCTGGACATCATCATGTCCATCACCAGCGGCCCCTCGTCCGCGGTGGCCGCTTCCAGATCGGGCAGGGCATGAGCCCCGGTGAGGAAGGGCTTGTCCCCCAGCACATGAAACCCGGCGCCATGGAGGGCGGCGATATCCGCCATCTTGCTGTCGTTGCGGCCCGCCAACACCACCGCTTCGCCCTTACGGGCCGCGATCAACTTCCCCAGCGGATCGGCGCCCCGATAAACGGTCGGTTTCCAGCGGGTGGGGGACTCCCCGCAGGAATTGAAGGATTCCACCAGGGCCAGGAAGGCGTCCAGGTCCGGGCCGGGCTCGGCATAGACATGGATTTCCTCGTGGACCAGCGGGTGCGCCTCCCGCAGTGTCAGGGCTGCGTGAAAGTGGCCCGGATTGAGAAAAAGCAGAGTGCGCATCGGAGCTGGGGAAATCAGGGTTGCGGTCGTGAATGCAGTCGTGAATGCGATCGTAATTGGAAGGGTCGCTCCCTGGTTTCCGCCGATCAACAGGAAGAGTTGGAGCCATCCCTCCCGCGCGTTGATTCTAATGTGGGTTACGGGAAGTAAACAACAAAAACAAAATGGGGCGGGCTTTGCGTCCCCTCTGGGAGGGCGGGCGGCAAGCTATTCGGCGAACTCGCGGCGAATGGCCTCGCTGTGCTCTCCCAGGGCGGGAACGGGGCCCAGGGCAGGTTCCCAGCCCCGCGTGCGGGGGGCGGGGGCCACCACGGAGAATTCCCCGGCTTCGGATTTGACCTTGGCCCACCGCAATTGTGGATGCCGCGACAATCCGGGCAGGTCGTTGATGGCGCCATAGGCGATCTCGTTGGCCCGCAGCCGATCCTCCAACTCGCCGCGTTCCAGCCGGATGAAGGCCGCGGCGATGGTGCGGTCCAGTTCCTCCCGGTTTTCCACCCGTGCCACATTGGTACGGAACTCCTCCTGGTCCACAAGGCTGGGCATGCGCAACACCTCCTGCGCCAGGCGCCGCCACTCCCGGTCATTTTGGATGGAAATCAGCAACTCGCCCCCCCCCTTCACCGGAAAGGCGCCATAGGGGGCCATGAGGGGATGCCGCAGCCCGGTGCGGGGCAGCACCTGCCCGGTCAACTCGTAGAACAGCAGCGGCATGTTCATCCATTCCGCCATGCTGTCGAACATGGAGACCGCGATCTCGGCGCCTTCCCCCGTCCGCTCCCGGGCATAAAGCGCCTGGAGGATGGCCCCGTGGGCGTTCATTCCCGTACCAATATCGCAGGCGGAGACCCCTACCCGCCCCGGGGCCTCGGGGGTTCCGGTGACGGAGGCCAGTCCGCTTTCCGCCTGCACCAGCATGTCGTAGGCGCGCATCTCCCGGTAGGGGCCTTCCTCCCCATACCCGGTGATGGAGCAGGTAATCAGCCTGGGGTTGGCCCGCCGCAGCGCCTCCGCGCCAAAGCCCGCCCGTTCCGTGGCGCCGGGGGCCAGATTCTGGAGGAACACGTCCGCGCGGGCCAGCATCCGCTGAAGCAGTGCGGCGTCCTCTGCTTGCTTGTAGTCCAGCTCGATGGATTCCTTGCCCCGGTTGAGCCAGAGGAAGATGGCGCTTTCCCCTCCCGCCGCCGTGTCGTATTCCCGCGCGAAGTCTCCCCCGTACCGCTCCACCTTGATCACCCGCGCCCCGGCATCGGCCAGGCGGTAAGTGGTCAGGGGCGCGGCAACGGCCTGTTCGATGGAGACGACGAGTATGCCTTCCAGGGGACTGTTCATATCGAACCATTCCTGCAAAATTCAAATTGCCGGGTTGTTTCCGTTCCCGCACCGCCATGAATATCCTGCGTGACCCGGGTTACCGGCCGGCGGAGCATGCAAGGACTATTATAACAAGGTCTATGATAACATTGTGAGACGGTCTTTCATGCGGGAGGTCCAGGGACACCCTCTCCCGGCCGAGCTTCAATTCACCCACCGAGGCATAACGCGATGTGCGAACTGTTGGCAATGAACAGCCGGATTCCCACCAACATCAATTTCTCGCTGATGGAATTCGCCCGGCACGGCGGGGAAATCGGGCCACACAAGGACGGCTGGGGCATCGCCTATGCCATGGAAGAGGATTTCCGGATCATCAAGGAACCGATGGCCGCGGCCGGGAGCGAGGCCGTGCGGTATATCCAATCCCACCATTTCGAAAGCCGGTTGGTGATTTCCCATATCCGCCGGGCGACCATTCCCAAGGTTCTGTCCTTCGAGAACACTCACCCTTTCGACCGGGAGTTGTTCGGGCGGCGCTTCCTCTTCGCTCACAACGGACATCTTCCCGGCCTGGAATCCCTGGAGAATACCGTACCCCGGCGTTTCCTTCCACTGGGTGCAACCGATTCGGAACAGGCCTTTTGCATCCTTTTGAATCGGCTTGCGGACCGGGTGCCCAGCCCGGAAAAGTACGATCACCGCATCCTGCGGGAGGTATTGGAAGAGTTGAGCCCCCGCTTGCTGGCCCTGGGCCGGTGTAATTTCCTGCTCTCCGATTCCCGGGTGTTGTTCGCCCATGGTGACAATTCCCTGCACTCGGTTACCCGCACTTGCACGCTGGAAACCCATTCCCTGTCCAGCGGGGAATTGCGTGTGGACCTGACCTATACCGGAACGCAACAGGCCTCGCTCGTAGCCACCGTCCCCCTCACCGAAGGGGAGGACTGGCGGCCTTTCGCCAAGGGGGAAATCCGGGTATTTTCCGAAGGCGCCAGGATGGAAGGATAGACTAGTGTACTGTCTCAGAAGTTCATTCGTTATATTTTGGGGGCGTTGCCCCCAAACCCCTACCCTCCGGGGGGCAGCTTTAAAAAGCTGCACCAAACTTTTTAATGAGGGAATTCTCGGAATACATGGTTTGTTTTCAATACCTTATCAAAAAATTTGATCCAACTTTTTAAAGTTGGTCAGGGTTCCAAGGGCTGAAAGCCCTTGGCCGCCGGAGGCTTGGTTTTAGTACGTGAACTTCAGAGTCACCATATTAGTGCTTAATGGCAGAACTTCGTGTCAGAATTTTTCAGGCTAACGTATTGTTTTGCATTATGAATGTTAAAATTCATAATTACCCGAACCTCTGACACGAAAGTACTGGGGATCCCAGGCGGGAAGAGCGGCGCTGCAATCCGGCCTTGGTTATAAAACCGGCCGGTGCTGCGCCCAGGGGCGGGCCTTTTCGAAAGCGGCGGATGCCTGGAGCACGCGCAGATCCTGATGCCGCCCCCCGGCGATTTGCAATCCCACGGGAAGCCCCGCGGGCGTGACCCCGGCCGGCACGGTGGCCGCCGGGTTTCCGGCGAGGTTGAAGGGGTAGGAAAACGAGGCCCACTGCATCCAGTTCCAGGGATGATCCGGCCAATGATCGGGCATCAGTTGGAACACCGGAAAAGCCGCCACCGAAAGCGAGGGCGTCAGCAACAGGTCGTAGCGGTCGAAGAAGCTACGCACGGTATCGTAAAAAGCGATCTTCCGGGCCCGCATCCGCATGTAGTCCACGGCGGAATGCCCTTGGCCGTCCTGGATGGAAGCCACCAGCCCCGGGTCCATCTTCTCTTCCCACTCGTCGAGGTAGGGCCCCCAATTTCCAGCCAGGTGGACATTCCAGAAAAAGTGGGCCATCTCGCTGGTGTCCCCGAATCCCGGATCCACCTCCTCCACCGTGCATCCCAACTCGGTAAAGGCTTCCACCGCATCGCGGACAGGCCCGGCCACTTCCGGGTCCACCCGCAGGTACCCCAGGTCCGGGCTGAAGGCCACCTTGAGACCCTCGATGCCCTCGTCCAGCCGCCCCGCATAATCCTCCGGCTGCCCCTCCAGGGAGTAGTTGTCCCAGTCGTGGCTCCCGGCCATCACCGCAAGCATCAAGGCGGCGTCGGCAACCGTGCGGGTCATGGGCCCGATGTGGGTGGTGTTGTCGTTGTTGGAAAAGGGGTAATTGGGCACACGCCCGAAGCTGGGCTTGATGCCGTAGATTCCGGCAAACGCCGAAGGAATGCGGATCGAGCCCGCCCCGTCGGAGCCCTGAGCCAGGGGGCCCATCCCGGCGGCCACGGAAGCCGCCGCACCGGCGCTGGAACCACCGGTGGTCATTCCGTGCTTCCAGGGATTGTGGGTGGCTCCGGTGAGCGGGCAGTCGCTCAGTCCCTTCCAGCCGAATTCCGGGGTGGTGGTCTTGCCCAGCACGATTCCGCCGGCTTCCTTGAGCCGGGTTACCACCGGCGCGTCGAAGTCGGGCACCCGCTCCGCGAAAATGTGGGAGCCGCCCAGAGTGGGCACGCCCTGGGTGAAGATGAGGTCCTTGATGGAAACAGGGATTCCGTGCAGCGGCCCCGGTTCCACACCATCCATCAGCGCCTGCTCGGCGGCCCTGGCGGCATCCATGGCCGCGTCGCCGGTGACGGCGCAGTAGGCGTTGAGGGTGGGATTGAGGGCTTCGATCCGTTCCAGGATCGCCCCGGTCAATTCCACCGGGGAAATGGATTTTTCCCGGATCATCCGCGCCAACTCCACCGCGGGGGTATAACAGAGGTCTTCGGAGTTCATGGATTATCGTAAACCGAATCAATGACTACCAAATTTGAAATCGCCCCAGCCGCCGCGATCCTCCCCAGTACGAACTGACCTTTAATATAGACGAGAGCGGATTGGCAAATCGGAGGATTGCGGGGGTTCCCTTATCTCAATATTGCTCTGGGTCCCAATAAGAGAGTACGGTTAGTTCTTCTTTCGTTCGGTTAGGAGCGAAAAATAATTACTGAGACGCGCAACCAGGGCGGGTAACTGGTGGAGAGCATCGACTGCGAGAGGCTGAAAGCCGACGCAGTGGAGAACATGAAGGCGTACAACCTGGGACGGGGCTGGACCGAATGTTTGAACTTCCGGATGGTGTGAGGAATTAAGACTAATCAATGAGTAAATTAAAATGGCAAAAACGATAAAATTCCAAAACATTGGGCAGATCAAGGAAGCCGAGCTTTCCTTTGCCGATTTGACCGTTCTCGTTGGGCCACAAGCGAGTGGGAAAAGCATTGCGCTTCAATGGTTGAAATTTCTGTTGGATCCTGGAGCGATACAGAAGCAACTCTACGATTATGGATTGGACTGGGATGGGAACATAGGGGAATTTATGGACATATACTTCGGAGAGGGGATGCGATCTTTATGGAAAGAAGGAAAGAGCAAACTATTTATGAACAGAAAGGAAATCGACCCCAATAAAAGAGTTAAGCGGAAAGGTTGGGGCACCAAAGAGTCTGTTTTTTTCATTCCCGCTCAAAGAGTATTGGCTTTAAGGGACGGATGGCCTCGTCCCTTCGGTGATTTTTCCTCGGGAGACCCATACACCGTACGATCCTATAGTGAAAAGCTCCGAATGCTCATGGAGAAGGAATTATTCTCCGGCAAGGCAATTTTCCCTCGGGAAAATCGGCTTAAAAAAGAATACAGAGACCTACTCCAGGAAACGGTTTTCAGAGGGTTTGACCTTTCCGTGGACAAATACCGTTCGCAAAAGCGGCTGGTTTTGGGGCAGGTGGGTCTATCACAACCATTGCCTTATATGGTGTGGTCGGCGGGACAACGGGAATTCATCCCCTTACTCCTAGGGTTGTATTGGCTGATGCCACCTTCCAAAACCCCCCGCAGGGAAGAAGTCGAATGGGTGGTCATAGAGGAACTGGAAATGGGCCTACATCCAAAGGCTATTTCAACCGTTTTGTTGTTGGTAATTGAGTTATTGGTTCGCGGCTACCGGGTCTGCCTTTCGACCCACTCTCCCCAGGTTCTCGATGTTGTTTGGGCGATGCAATTTCTGAAAAAAAGCAATTCCGAGCCAAAAGAACTACTGAATCTTTTTGAGGCACCGAATACACAAAGATTGCGTTCGGTTGCAAAGAAAGCACTGACCAAAAAAACAAAAGTCTATTATTTTGAAGGAAAAAACGGGGAGGTGCATGATATTTCACAATTGGACCCGGCATCGGATTCTGATGAGGAAGCCAATTGGGGTGGATTGCTGGAATTTAGTGGCCGGGCTAGCGAAGTTGTCGCTCGCGCTGTTTCCAATCAATAATCCTAACAGCGCGGAGACCCATCATGCCGTTTAAATCGGATGTTAAAAAAACCACAGGGATTAGAGCCTATTATCAAAAAGGACTTAGGGCTCTTCGTACTACGGACAAGAAACATTTGTCATATCAAAATTCATCTTCACTAAGTGGCAGTGTGGATGTGGATACATCCTTTAAATCTCTATTCCCTAATGACCCTCGATGGGATTATGTGGTTGCCAGCAAAACAGGAAATCCAAAAAAAGAGAAATTATTCTGGATTGAAATTCATCCTGCCAGTAACAGGGAAAACATTCGAGAAATCAAAGCAAAGGTCGATTGGCTGAACAACTGGTTGAGGACCACTGCAAAACTTTTGGAACAATATGAACGTGACTTTTTATGGGTAGCCAGTGGAAAATCCAGCTTTCAAGCAAATTCACCAGATCTGAAAATTTTAGCCCAAACCGGAGTCAGTTTTCGAGGGGGGCATTATATAATTCCTGGTTAGCAATTATTTGGAGCCTAAAGCGGTTACACTTTCCATATCGATCAATTTGAGTATGGGGTTAGGAATTAACGGGGTTTATTTGCGCTCATGAAGCTCAAGTTCAATGCGGACCTGAAAAACCAGCAAAAGCCAGCGCGATAGTGACCGATCTGTTCGAGAGGTCACCCCCAGCCCAATCACCTTGCAGTGCCGCTTCCCGGCGCTTAATGTAAAATTAATTGGAACAATTTTGCGGGACACATACCCACACCACCCCGCCTGCCTGCAACACCGATCCGGAAGGATTCCATGTCCGCCGACCCGTCTTCCCGTTCGCGGGAACTCCACGAACGCGCCCGCAAAGTGATGCCCGGGGGCAATTCGCGCACCACGGTGCACCACGCCCCCCATCCCATCTACGCCCAGGCCGGCCAGGGCTGCCGCATTACGGACGTGGATGGCGTGGAGCGGATCGATTTCATCAACAATTACACGGCGCTGATTCACGGACATCTCCATCCGGCGATTACCGGGGCGGTACGCAAGCAGATGGAGTTGGGGACCTGCTTCGCCAACCCCACGGAAAGCGAAATCGCCCTGGCGGAGGAGCTGTGCCGCCGCATGCCTTCCTTCGATCAGGTGCGCTTCGCCAACTCGGGTACCGAGGCGGTGATGACGGCCATCAAGGCAGCGCGGGCCCATACCGGCCGCTCCAGGATCGCCAAGTGCGAAGGACTCTACCACGGCAGCTACGACCCGGTGGAAACCAGCCTGGATCCCAACCCGGACAATTGGGGGGAGGAAAATCCGCGAGCGGTGCCCTACGCTCCGGGCACTCCCCCGGGGGTGCTGAACGACGTGTTGGTGCTGCCCTTCAACGACACCGGGCGCGCCCGCTCCATCCTCCAGGCCCACGGGGACGAGTTGGCCGCCGTGATCGTCGATCCCATGCCCAACCGCGCGGGGCTGATCACCGCCAAGCCGGAATTCCTGGCCATGCTGCGCGAGGTCACGACAAAGTTGGACGCCGTGCTGATTTTTGACGAGGTGATCACTTTCCGGGTGGGTATGGCCGGAATGCAGGGGAAACTGGGGATCGAGCCGGATTTGACCACATTGGGAAAAATCATCGGCGGGGGATTTCCCGTCGGAGCCGTGGGAGGCAAGGCCGAGGTAATGGCCGTGTTCGATCCCACCCGGGGAAAACCCACCCTGCCCCACGGAGGCACCTTCAACGCCAACCCTGTGACCATGGTGGCCGGCCTGACGGCGTTGAAATTGCTCGACGAGAAGGCCTTCGGGCGCCTGGAGGCCCTGGGCGAATACGCCCGGGAGGAATGCCGCAGGGCCTTCCGGGTGGCGGAAATGCCGGGACAGGTCACCGGGGAAGGGTCGCTGCTGGCGCTGCATCTCAATGACCGGGAACTCAATTCCTACCGGGATTCCTGGCGGGATTCCGCCGAAAGGGAACGCTTTACCCGCCTCTTCCACCACATGCTGGACGACGGGGTGATCATCTCGCCCACGGGACTGACTGCCCTGAGCACGCCCATGGGCGAACAGGAAGTGGATCGGCTGGCCTCGTCCCTGCTTTCAGGGTTGAAGGATCTGCGGCGCCACAAGCAAAAATCGGCATAGCTGGCAGAAATCGGTATAGCTGGCGCAACTCCCGGAATTCCATCCCCGCCCGGCCACACCCGGCTGGCTGTTGCATTCCCATCGTTGAATCTCCAGCGGGCGCCAGCGATCCTGCCTGTCTCGTTGCCGTCTCCTTGCTGTGGCGAATGCTCCCACAATGAAATTGCTCTTTAATAATTCCGCTATCCGTGTTACGGTTTTCGCGTTGGAAAGGGCTCGGCTCAAGGAAGAAACGGGCTCTGGGGATTTCCTGGGATATTCCAGTCAAATGGTTGAAATTTCCCCTTCATTTCCGATTCTCCCGGGAAAGCGATGGACGGGTGGCATGGGAAAGTTGTGGATGAGCCTCCCATGGATTGACGGGCAGTGAATCGTCGAACCGCCCCTGCGTGATTATAGTGTGATTATAGTGCGATCATCCGCTCGCATGGTAATTACAATAGTCATTTGCCCGAACATTGGAGTGCAGGGCATGACGGCATTTTTTGGTAGCAACAATGATACTAACAATACCGTGAAGAAGATCGCCACCGCGCAGGTTACCGGCGGTGATAAAAGAATTCAGGAATTAAATTTCACGATATGAATCGATCAACCAGGAAACATAAGGACCGAAAAAACCCGTAAAAGACAGGGTGGAAAGATGCCCGATTTGCCCAGAGGATTATTCGACCCATTCCGTAAACCAACCCTCACCGCAGTTATTTTCAATGAGCCATAACGAGGGTTTTCATGCATATAATTCTCCGGGCGCAAGGGCATAAAAACGGATTTGAGTACAAGGATGGAAGGCGGAACGATCAGGCAATAGGGCAATAGTCGAACAATGGGGCTAGAGTCCATTCCTCGAAATAATAGCCGACCGTTCCGTCATGAATTTTCAGGCCCAGGAGTTCCGCTCGCCGGCGATGGGCGAGAATTTGCCGAACGTGGCTGTCATCTCCAGGCGAAGCGCTTTTGCTGCTTTTTCAACGCGAGCGGAGCGCCGGGCTCATACAGGGAATGTCCGGATCGATCAGGAACCACGACCTCCTTCGGCCACGGGCTGGAGGAATCCCCGGAGGGCAGAGCCAAAGTAAGGGCTCGCAGTCTTCCGGATCGCAGTCCCGGATCGTAGCGGTCATGGGAAGTTCCCGTCGCGAGGAGTAACTCCCGAAATTCGGAGGGGGTCCTTTCTCCCGATGGCCCGGATCGCAGGAATTTCCTGCCGGGGCTGACCGAATCTTGATTCCTGATCGATTCGGACCTTCCCCCTCGAATCCAAAATTCCCTTCCGTTTCCTTTCCCCCCTATTCTTGGCTGCCGCTCCAGGCCCTGCAAGTCTGGGAAAAACAGCCCTTGTCCCAGGGTTCGGCCGTAGCGCGGAACCTGAGCCGCCAAGCGGTGCGGAACGGCTGTTTCTCATGGCACGGACTCATCGGCGGATTCATCGCGCTTGCATCAGGCCCGGTGAATCCTTCTCCGGTGAGCCATTGCGGTTGCGTCCCAAATTCCAACTGGAATTGGGGACAACCTCCCCACCCGGAAATTATTCGGTCCGCATGGGGGTAAGAATATGAATTGGATGACCGTCACCTTGTCCAGCCTGCGCTGGAAAATACTTTTGCTCGGAGCGGCGGCCGGCATATGGGGGGCCTTCCTCCATGAAACCGTTTCACTGGCTCTCTTTCACCTGCAGCTGGACGGATACTGGAATCTCCTGTCGGGCGCCGGATTGGGCCTGGGGATGGGGGGATTGCTGGCCACCAGCGAGGATCTGCTCAAGCAATACCCCCGGCGCTCCATCCGCTCGGCCCTCTCCGGGGGAATCCTGGCCGCGATTTCCGCCGCATTGGCCATGGCCCTGGCGGGCGTCCTGCCCAGCGGCCCTGTCCAAGGCGCGGAAGGGGGTTTGGATGCGTTTCAGAACCCCGTTTTTCTCGGCAAAGCGTTGATCTTCCCGCTCCTGTTGGGGGTGATCGCCGGAGGGTGCGGCTACCTGACCCGTTTCAACACCGGCAACCGGCCCCGGGCTTCCCGGAGAATGGTGATGGGCTTTTTCGGTGGCGCGCTGCTTGCGTTGCCTCTGACGGCGGCATTGATTTTCTGGGGACATTCCCCGTGGGTGCTGTATGCGGGATTGGCCTTGTGGGGCGCCCCCACCGCGCAAATTCTTTACTGGTGGGAGAAGCGCTCCGCGAAACGGTGGCTGCGGTTGCTCAGTTCTCCCGGTGAGGACGAACTGTTCCCTTTGGCGGGTGACCGGCTCACCGTCGGCAAGCATGAACTCAACGACATTCCCTTGCGCGAATTCATGGAAATACACCCGTTCCACTGCGAACTCCGTTGGATGAACGATCATTATCAAATCGTCGACAACGAGGAGGGGGGCATCGTCCATGTCAACTACCGCCAAGTGCGGGAACAAAAATTAAAACCGGGCGATCTTGTCAAAATCGGATCCGCGGTACTGCAATACGGAGAAGGCTCATGAATCCGTCAACTGTCAAATCAAGAAAATTCCTGGCCGGGCATGGCCCCCAGGGCGCTGTTTGCAGAGAGACCATTATTTGCCGGAAGGCTATTATTTACCGGAAGGTCATCATTTGCCTAAAGGCTGTGGCTGTACTGTTTCTCATCCTGGCCGGCGGCCTGATCCATCACCCCAACAGCGCTGTTGCGGCGGGGATGACGGATTGGATCCTGCCATTCCCGGGCGGAGGCGGAGGGCTCGAAACGGGAATCCGGGCCGTCATTGCTCTGGCCGTGCTGCCCATGGTGGCCTTCTTCTACCGGCGAAACCGGATCGTCAATCAGATCAAGTCCCCCGGATTCGAGGTAATCTCTCTCAGTGAACGCCGCACATTCATTCCCCTGGAAGACCGTGTGCAGTCCATGGACTTTGCCGGGAAAATCAAAACGCAGGGCGTGCTGCGGGTATCGGCCAATCTCAACAAGGTCTCGCTTTCTATCCGCAAGTTCGGATACCTGATGGAGGACAAGAACTTCCGCAATGCCCTTTTGGTGAACCGGCGCCGCATGCGGCGCACACTGTTACGGGACGGCGATGTGTTGGACCTGGGAGATTTAACCCTGCTCTACCGCGACCACCGCCAGATCAAGATTGTCCGGTATTCCTCGATCACTCCCTGGGAAGGAAAAACCCAAATCAAGTTCGAACGGGTCAAGGGTCCCGTCCGCAGGGGCATGCCCATGCTGACCTCCGAGCAGATGCCCAACCGCACCTATTACATGACCAAGAACCTGATCTTCATCGGGCGCTCGGAAAACAACGATCTCGTTATCAAATCCCGGGCGGTCTACTATCAACATGCCAAAATCGAACGGGTCGGCGGCCGCTACAAACTCCAGGACCTGAGCGTTCTGGGGAACACATTTGTCAACAACCGCAGGGTGGAACAACGCTATCTGCGGGATGGAGATGAGATTTCCATCGAAACCAACCGTTTCAAGTTTCAACTTGTAACACGCACCCAACGGGAAAAACCCAATGAATACCCTGCTTCCCAGCCACGGAAGGAAGAGACGGCCCCCCAGGAATCCGGCCATGAATCCTCCCTCGCCTCCAGCGGAGAGGGTGGCGCCAACGGCCCTGACAATACCAGCGAGGAGGGGTATGACGAGGGTGGATATTCCAGCAGTTGACACCCGGTTGCGAACGCATCCGCATTGAAAACCGATGGAACGGATCCCAACATGAAGTCCGGCAAGAAATCCGCGGGAACCAGCGGGCGGGAATCAGCCACCCCCGAACAATCGATCACCG
>CAZOXD010000092.1:12442-18362 GCA_964583525.1 uncultured Pseudomonadota bacterium | reverse complement strand
CTAGTTTATCGTGGCAGAAGTCCGCGTGGGTTGAATTGACTGCACTCATGACGATTACCCCTGGGACCGCCCGAATATTTCCAACGCGGTGTTCCGCCACCCTGCACCAGGCCTCGGACCTGCCGTCCAGCCTCATGATGCGATGCTGAACCAGATTATAGAACTCTTCCGCAACGTCCGTCCCCAGGACCTGATCGACATTTTTCTACTCAGCGCGGTGATTTATTGGTCCCTCAACCTGATCAAGGGCACCCGCACCATTCCCATTTTGGTGGGATTAACCGTATTGCTGGCCATTTACGGGCTTGCCACCTTCCTGAGCCTGGACGTTACGGGATGGCTGCTGGACAATCTCCTCAGCTCCACGGTGGTGATTATGGTGGTGCTCTTCCAGGGGGATATCCGCAACGCCCTGGCTCGGCTGGGAATGACCACCATGTTCCGGGAATTGACCCCCCATGCCCAACTCAACCTGATCGAAGAGGTGGTGGATACAGCGATGTACATGGCGGAACGGAGGATTGGAGCCACCATCGTCATGGAAAACGAGACCGGGCTGCGCAATTACATCGAACGGGGGAAAATGCTGGGTGCGATCCCCAGCCAGGAACTGATGGTTTCGATCTTTCACATTTCTTCCCCCCTTCATGATGGAGCCGTGATCATCACCAACAAGGGCGTGATGGCGGCGGCGCGCTGCATCCTGCCCCTATCCAGCAGCCTGGTGGGCTCCTCCTCCCTGGGCACGAGGCACCGCTCCGCATTGGGCATGTCGGAGGAAACCGATGCCGTGGTGATCGTGGTTTCGGAGGAACGGGGAAAGGTTTCCCTGGCCCACCATGGACTTTTGCAGCAGGACCTTGAAGAACGCGAACTACGCCATCAAATCACAAAAATATTGAGAGGGGACGAATCTATCGATGCGGTCTCCGAGACTCATCCGGAAACTCAACCAGCAGAGGGGTAGCAGCGGCCAGACCCGGGCGCAATTGCGCCGGATTTTCACCGAAAATATTTCCCTCAAGCTCTTCTCACTCGGCATGGCAGTGTTGATGTGGGGGTTTGTCGCCTCGGAGAGGCGGGGGGAATCCACCGAATTCAAGTTCACCACACCCATTGTATTCAAAAATATTCCCGCCAATCTGGAAGTGGTTTCCGCGCCCGTGGATTCGGTGACCCTGCTGGTAAGCGTGGAACGCGCAATGGGACGCACCGTCAATCCCAACCTGTTCCAGGTGGCGGTGGATTTAACCCAGCAATCTCCTGGACCCATCAATTATTCCATCAGCGAAAAAAACATCTCGTACAACAACCAGCCTCCCCCTCCTGGAATCACCATCCTGCAGATCGACCCCTCCATCGTGCCTTTGGTCACGGAGGAAGCGCTGGAGTTGGAAATTCCCATCAAACCGCGCTTCTTTGGCAACCTGGCCAAGGGATTCACCATCGATTCAATCCGGATCGAGCCCCCGACCACCAAGATTCAGGGAGCCCGCTCCATTCTGGAGGGATTGGAGCAAATCTACACACGGCCCCTGGATGTGCAGAATCTGCGTTCCGATGTGGAAATGCTGGTAAACCTGGATTTGTCCGCCAATATCCGGCTTTCCCCCAAGCAAGAGAGGTTTTTCCAGGCCTTCATCCGTGTTTCGGAAAACGCCTCGCGGCTGGTGCTGCGGGATATCCCGGTGATCTTCAAAAACAAAAGGCACATCTTCAAAACCAGTACTTCCAAGCTCAACGTCTTTCTGGAAGGGCCGGAGCAGGTCATGAATTCCCTTACCAAGGACAACGTGCATGCCGTGATGGACCTCTCGGACTATCCTCCCGGGGACTATCGCGGCCAATCGCCGAAGATCGTGGTTCCCGAAACGGTGAAGGTATTGGAACAATGGCCGATCATCGACCTGTTTGTCATCAAACGGCGCGCCAAGAAATCATGACGGTCAGATTCGGCCAGATTCGGCCGGGAATAGGCCGTTAACAATAATAAATGTGTGAAAACAACTATTGCGAGAATAATTGCGCGGTTTGTAAAAGAGCAAATGTAATACCCGGAAGAGCGAAGCCTCTCATGAATTGGCGTGGAGGGGCCCCCGTTCCGTTCCGGATAACAAGAGAAAACCGAGTCAACGCTCGCAATTACCGGGAAGGAATTTCATGACAAGGGAAATCTTAATCAATCACACCGATCTGGAAACCCGGGTGGCCGTGATGGAAAATTCCATGGTCACCGAGCTCTATCATGAGCGGGAAAAAGAGCGGGGGGTCGTCGGCAACATTTACAAGGGCAAGGTGCTCAAGGTGCTCCCCGGGATGGAATCGGCATTCGTGAACATCGGCCTGGAAAAAGCCTCCTTTTTATACGTGGACGATGTACTGCCCGACTTTTCCATCTACGACGACTACGACGAGGCCAATGACGGGCCCTCTTCCAATGGGCGCAACGACAATCGTTCCAAGGAAAAACGCCCTCCCATCGATCAGTTGCTCAAGGAGGGCCAGGAAATCCTGGTGCAGGTATCCAAAGGGCCCATCGGCACCAAGGGCGCCCGCATCACCGGGCATCTCTCCATTCCAGGGCGCAACCTGGTGTACATGCCCACCATGGACAGCGTGGGCGTATCGCGCCAAATTTCCGAGGACTCCGAACGGCAGCGCCTCAAGGAGCTCGTCAACCGGCTCAAGCCCAAAGATTCCGGGTTCATCATCCGCACTGTCGCCGAGGGCCGGTCCGAAGACGAATTCCGCTCGGACATCAACTTCCTGGTATCCCTGTGGGACAAGATCAAGCAGCGGTACAACGACAACAAGGCCCCGGCCCTGGTGCACCAGGATCTGAGCATCACCTTTCGCGTGATCCGGGACCTGCTCTCCAACGACGTCCGGCGCCTGCTGATCGACAACGATGAGGAATACCGGAAGGTGAAGGCATTTCTAAAGGAATACCTGCCCCGGTATGCCTCCATCACCACCCATTTCTCCCGCCGTCAGCCCATCTTCGATCATTTCGGAATCGAGGAGGAAATCGACCGGGCCATGAGCCACAAGGTGTGGCTGAAATCGGGCGGATACATTGTGATCGACCAGACCGAGGCGCTCACCGCCATCGACGTCAACACGGGACGGTTCGTCGGCAAGGCCAGTCACGAGGAGACGATCCTCAAAACCAACCTGGAAGCGGTCAAGGAAATCGTTTATCAGCTCAAGTTGCGCAATATCGGCGGGATCATCATCATCGATCTGATCGACATGGAAACCTCGCAGAACCGTTCAGCCGTCTATCAATCGCTCAAGGAAGAGTTGCGCAACGACAAGGCCCGCAGCAAGATCCTCCAGATCAGCGAGATCGGCCTGGTGGAAATGACCCGCAAGCGGGACCGGGATAATCTGGGTTGGCTTCTCTCTTCCACCTGCCCCTATTGCGACGGCACCGGGCGCATCAAATCCCTCAGTTCCGTGACCTTCGAGATGTTCCGGGAGTTGGAGAGAATGCGCCTTTCATCCCGCAAGCTGGGGCCGTTGACCATCAATATTCATCCCGATGTGGCCGATTACATCCTCACCGAGGAATCGGCTTATCTGGACCAGATTCAGGAAAAAATCGGGCAGCAATTCACGCTCCGCTCGATCGATTCCTTCCATCATGAGCAGTTTGAAGTCTACGAGTTCTAGCCGTGGGGCGGATCAATTCGATCAAACCGTCTCTCCCGAGGGGGCCGGATTCCGGCTCGATCAGACCCTCGGCGGCATGCCCGGGATCGTCTCCCGGGAGATGGCCCGGCGGTTGATACTGGAAGGAGCGGTTTTCCTGAACGGGAAATCCTGCGAGCCCTCCAAACGGGTCAAGCAGGGGGATATCGTCTCCTACCGCCTCCCCCCTCCACAAACCTCCGCCATTTCCGCGGAGAAAGGCCCCCTGGATATTCTCCACGAGGATCGCTCGCTGGTGGTGATCAACAAACCGCCGGGGCTCTCCATGCATCCCGGGCCGGGGCATCGCCGGGGCACCCTGGTCAACCTGCTGCTAGGGCATTGCAGCGACCTTTCCGGAATTGGAGGAAGCCTGCGGCCCGGCATCGTGCACCGGCTGGACATGGACACCTCCGGCGTGGTGGTCGCCGCCAAGCACGATGCGGCGCACCAGCATCTGGCCGCGCAATTCAAGGCCCACTCCGCGCACAGAATCTACCTCGCGCTGACCGTGGGCAAGCCCAAGGGAAACCGGGGAAAAATCGAGACCCTGCTGGAGCGCGATCCCGGGCATCGCCTCAAGCGGGCGGTGCGGGATTCCGGCAAGCGCGCCGTCACCCACTGGGAATTGGCGCGCGGCCTGGGCCGCTTTGCCCTGCTGAGGCTGCGGCTGGAAACGGGACGCACCCACCAGATTCGTGTGCATTTGGCCCACCTGGACTGCCCCGTGCTGGGCGATCCGCTTTATGGCAAGGGGAGGCACCGGGGGCTCTCCCTGCCGCCCGCCCTGGCCACCGCGCTGGATGTCATGAAACGCCAGGCTCTGCACGCCTTCGAATTGGGATTCGTTCACCCGGACACGGGGAAGGAATTGCGATTCACCGCTCCCATCCCCGGGGATATGCAGGCCGCCATCGACGCCATCGATGCCGTCGAAAAAAGCCTCGGGTAAATCAGCGAGGCGCCTCCCCGCACAGAATCTACAGAGGCGCCGCACCTATTTTTTAGCGGGATTGGAAAACACCAGCCGGTTGCGGGCGGTGGATTGGGTTTGCAGCTGGATGCCTTTCTCCTTCAATCCCGAGCGGATCATCCGCCGCAGTCGGGAGGCGCTCTGGCTGGTGAACAGTTCCACTTCCATGTAGTCCCGGGTATTCTTCAATTCCGAGAGATTGGAGAATCCGGCCGTATTTTCCAGATAATCGAGGATCAGGTCCTTTTGATCGTCGTCGTATCCCTGGAAAACGACCAGATAGTTCAACCCTTCGTCCCCGATATTGCGGTAGTACCCGGCGATTTTCCCGATGGTTTCCTTGATCGCCTCCCGCGAGGCCTTCACGGAGGCATCGGCCAATCCCTTCTCCCAATCGTAAGGCCCGGCCTTGGCCCGGAGCAGTTGCTTGCCTTCGGCGATGGAGTCCGCCACCTGCCGTCCGGTGGTGGTCTCATGGACGCTGATGCGGATGGTGGAAAAAGCGGCGGAAAACATGGCGCCCTTGGAGCCGCGTTTTCCGGCGACGTTCTCGAAGCGCACCAGCAGATCGGCTTTTTGGTCCAGCGCCAGGGCGATCAAATCGTCCACTTCGCCCCCGCTCCCCAAGGCCCGGGCGATCTGCTTGTATACCTTGTTGGTGGCGTTCTCGTTGAACATCCGGAAACCGGAGCGGTTCAACTCGTCCCGGATCGTCTGGAGGGAGGAACGGCTGGCCCCATGTGTGCGCTTGAGTGCATTGGGGTTTTCCGAATGGTAGATCACCATCACCCGCTTCTGGCCCATGGCCTTGTGGAGCAGCCGCAGGGCCGCCAGGCGGTCCTTGAGGAGGGACTTGGACACCGTGGCCTTGATCTTCACGCGGTAGCTTTGCAGGTCGGAGGTCTTCCCCTCAGATATAATTTCGTACTTGCTGACGAAACCCTGGCTGGAACTGAGCACCTTGTCCGAAATGATCTGGAAATTCTGGCTGATGGACTTGGAATCCAGCAGCACCCCCACGCCCTGTTCCACGGCGTTGCGTTGCGCGTTGCGCAAAGCCTGCTTGCGTGCGCCGGCCATGTTGTTGTTGAGGATGGCCGCACGGCCTTCCGCCGTAATTTCCTGGGCATGCCCCGGCGCTGGCTGGATCAGCAATGGCGCCGCAAGCACGGCGAGGGTGGCCAGTGTCAGGAATGCCGCTCGCATCATGTTCATCGTTCCTTCCTTGCTTGATGTTGTTCCCCTTGGGGCCTG
>CAZOXD010000092.1:9237-12342 GCA_964583525.1 uncultured Pseudomonadota bacterium | reverse complement strand
AGTTGTTCCCTTTGGGGATAGTACCGCCCCTTTGTGAACGGCACACCCCATTGGGGATGGCCCGGCCCCATGAAGGATAGGGCGTTGCCATATTGTCAGCCTGTTCCCTTTACTTCAATTCCGCCGTTTCCCCTCCTTCATCCGCGCCCGCCGCACCACCTTCATTCCCTCCCTGGACGGGTTCCCCCATACCCGGGCCTGCCTCGGAAGCCGCCGAGGCCGCGCCCTGGATGCCGGAGGGCTGCCCGGGACCTCCCCGGGCCCGTGCTCCCGCTCCGTTCCCCCCATCCGCAGGCGGTGGAGTGGATCCAGCGGGGGTGGATCCAGCGGGGCCAGATATTCCGGGGGCTGGGCCGAACGCCGGGGGCGGAACCACGGCCAGATCGAAGACCCCCGGAATGAAAAGCGATGTTTTGGGGGGCGGCAGGCTGAGGAATTGTTCCATCAGGGGAACGTCTGCCATCCCTCCAGGATTGAGGTTGCGCTCCCTTTGCAGGCCTGTCCACCGTTCCAGCAGGGCCGGATCCGGATTATGGGCGTACGCCCGCGCCAGATGAAAGGAGGCCAGATCATGGCGTTTGCGGGCACGGTAGTAGCTCCCCAGATTGGCGTGGGCCGCCGCCACGTTGGAATGCAGGGAGGCCGCATTGAGATCCGCCATGGTGAGGATCAACCCCTCGCGCTCGTGAGTGCCGTTCAATCCGGCCCGCAGCACCTTGCGGAAGGGAACCAGCGTCAGGGGGGACTCCCCCATCAGCGGCTGCAACCGTTCCAGCAAATCCTCCTCCACGCCCACCCTGCGCATCTGGTTGAGGGTGCGGGTGGTGATGCGGTAGGTGCGCTGCTCCCCCACCTCCTCCGTGGGGTCGAACAACACCCGCTGCCACATTTGGATGGCCAGGCCGATCTGGCCCTCCATGGCGTAGCGGTTGCCCTTGTGCAACGCCGGGTGCGTCAAGTCGGCGCCGCTGTTGGGGTCCCTGGCATCCTGCAGCCCCACCTCCCCGCCCGGCTGGAGCGGGTCCAGTCCTTCCACGAGGAGTTGGGCCAGTTCGCGGAAGGCGCTCTCCAGGTCGAATCCCGGCGCGCTCACGCCATCGGTTCCAGGATAGGCTTTCTGATAGGAGATGCGCCGCCTCAACCGGGCCAGGGGCTCCTCCTCATCGAGGAGGTACACACTCAATTCGGCCTCCAGGTCGATCGTGCGCAGATACACCCCTTTGCCGGGTTTTTCCCGGAGGGAAAACTCCTCCAGAATCCCCTTGACCACTGCCGTATTGGGAAGACGGATGGGGGGTGTTTCGAAGAGGCGAAACCGGTCCCGGGTGGAGAGCAACTCCCGCACCCGTTGGTCGAGTTTCGCCAGGTCCACCGGGTTGATTTCCACGTTCGCGGCGGTGGCGAATGGCGGCAAGACCAGGGAGTCCACCTCTTCGGGAATCAGCGGGGGGTCCCGGGGAACCTCGAAGGACAGGAACCCGCACCCCCCTAGAGCGCTCAGAAGGAGCAGCATCCCCGCCAACATCCATGGCCCACGAAGCCCATGGAGGCAAAGCGCGGCAGACCGTGTTCCCCTTGGGTTCGCCATGGAATCGGTCCTTCTTCGCCAGGCGAATCGTGGGGCGATCCATGCCTCCCGATCCGGATTGTCAGGTGTCTCCAACGGAGCGCGGTTCATCCCGGAACCGCATTTCCCACTAAATAAGGCCGGTCCCCTGCAGAAAGTCCAGCATACCGGCCAGCATTCCCCCGATGATCGATCCGGTCATTTCGTCCTGAAAGGTGGTGAGATAGGTTTGCACCGCCCAAAACAGAGCCAGGGAGATGGTGGTTCCCTTGGCAAATCCGATCAATCCCCCCAATAATCGGCTCAGGTCGCTCTCCGGGGCCCGGCGGAAGTAATCGCTGAAACCTCCCAGGAACAATCCCAGAAAATATCCGGCGACGATGATCAAGACGAAGGAAAGTAATTCGGAAGCGTCCTGGCTGGGAAGAAATGGCGAGAGCTTATCCGCCAGGGAACCCGCATACCAGGTGGCGGCCAAAAATCCGCCGGCCAATCCCAACAGGCTCAGCATTTCCCGCAATGCGCCACGCAGGTAGCTGAACAGGCTGAAGGCCAGCAGGATGATCGTGAATACGATGTCGAACAAATTCAGATTCAATCGGTTACTCCTGTTCCGTTCCAGGCGGGGGAGGATTTTCCCCATAGCTCCAGGACGGATTGAGCTTGTGGAGCGCATCGTACAACACGATCGCGGCCGCGGACGATAGATTCAGCGACCGCACCCGGGGCTCCGCCATCGGGATAGTATAGCACTGCCCTGGATAACGTTCCAAAAGAGATTTGGGCAATCCGGCGGTCTCCTTCCCGAATATCAGAAAATCTCCACGGGTCACCTGCATTTCGGTGTAGGGCGCCCGGGCATGGGTGGATAAAAAACGCATGGAATGCGCCGGGACCGTCCCGAAAAACCCCTCCCGGTGTGGGATATGCTCCCAACTGACGTACTCCCAATAATCCAGCCCCGCCCTTTTTAGCGCGGCATCGTCCAGAGAAAATCCCAATTCCCCCACCAATATCAGATGGCAACCGCTGGCGGCGCAAAGCCGGGCGATGTTTCCCGTATTGGGAGGAATCTGCGGCTCTACCAACACGACGTTCAACCATGGCCGGATGGGCGTGGAGGAAGGTTGGGGAGATCGGCCGGTCATGAATTCGAATATCGCCTTGGCAATTCGGGCGGAATGGGAGCACGGAGGTTGAAATGCCGGGTGCCATCGATTTTACCGATTCTACCCTGTGGCTTCGTTCATGACCAGACTGACGTTGATGGCATAGCCGCTTTCCAACGGAGTCACGGAGCGAATCTCATAGATCCGTCCATTGAAGGCGAATTCCTCTCCCGCCGCCAACTCCTCTACCTCCAGGCTTTCCAGGGGCAGGTCCAGTTTGTGGGCGTGACCGAGGAGACCGTAAATTGTAATTTCCATGCCTTTCTCATCCGTGAAAAAGGGAATCCAATCATACTTTTGCGGCAAAATTGCGCATTTGGTTTGTTCTCTCCACGATCATGCGATAAGAATGCCATAGCGATAAGAATG
>CAZOXD010000092.1:6558-9137 GCA_964583525.1 uncultured Pseudomonadota bacterium | reverse complement strand
ATTTGGTTTGTTCTCTCCACGATCATGCGATAAGAATGCCATAGCGATAAGAATGTCATAGCGATAAGAATGCCATTGTCAGGGGTTGTCTCGTTCAACCGGCTCGCTCCCCGTGGAGAATGGGCCAGCATGGAGAAATTTCACATGGAACAACCGGCCGAAAACCAATCCGCCAACCCGGAAGGCAGCAACACAGCAAAGCCCGGCAGGGAAAAGGCTGGCACGGCGAAGCCCGGCATGAGCACTACATCACCTAAAAACACACCACCCAAAAAGCTGGACCTCTCGCGGATGTCACCCCCCGAAAACCTGGAGGAAGTCCGGCTGGAGGAATTTACCATCGACGGCATCTGCGGGGTGTATTGAGGGGGGATCCTTACTTCCCGGCGCCATTCGCGCTTCTTCCTTTCCCCGCCTCTCTGCATCCTTCAGGAAATTCACTAATAGGCTGTTTTAGCACGTGATATTCTGAATTTCCATTAAAACGGAATGCAAGGGGCCTCATTTCCCTGGCGGGGAGGTTGAGGCGGCGGCTACCATGAGATTTTGTTTCAATTAGAGTGCGGGCCACGCCGTCTCACTCCGGCAGCCCGGCCTGGCGCAGGGGTTCGATCAGCTTTTCCACGGTCGCTGGGTCCTTAAAGCGCTGGCGAGTCTAATATTCGGAAATACGGAAAGCGGGAAAATTCTGTTTGATTTTCCCGGCCAATAAAGCGGTCTCTCCCTGATTGCCTTGTGTTCCATTCACCATAATCAGGAGGAGGATTGCGCCGAGATGTTCGGGGGTTCGCCTCATAATAAATGCCCCCAGTCTCTTGGCCTCTTCATGATTTCCCAACAAAAATTGGGCGACTCCCAATAAGTGCAGGGAGTTATCCGGGAAAAGGGGCGTCATTCGAATCGCTTCCTTGGTCAGTGCGATCGCGCTTTCCGGATCTCCAAGGAATGTTTTCAACCCTGCCAGGATCAATTTGGGAGTCGTTCAGGTCGGTCTGGCTTTTTCGCACGCTTCTCCGAATTGAATCGCGTTTTCAAAATCTCCGCGATAGAGGCTGAGTTCAGCTTTCGTGGCAAGCGCCCCGGCACTTATAGGATCCAATTCCAACCCTTTTTCGGCCATTGCTTCCGCCGACTTCAACGACGCCTCGGGATCCTCGCTCCATCCGTTCAATAAATCCCTGGAGTGGGTATAGGCCACATAGGAATACCCCCACCCCGAATCGGGCTCTTCGGCGATGACGGACTCAAAATACTCCCGGGCTTTTTTGGTAGTCTCTTTTGTATATCCGTGCCTCATATTATGCATACCCAAGGAAAAATTTTCCCGGCTTTGCGGTTTTTTCAAGGCTTTCCGGGCAAACCTTATCCCTATACCGGAAACCAGTTTGGCATCCAGTTCCGTCACAACTGCATTTGTGATCTCATCGCCGACCAAGAACAAGTCTTCCGCATTGCGGTCAAAACGCTCGGCCCAGACGTGATGGCCCGTTTCCGCTTCGATCAACTGGGCGCTCACCCGCACCTGTTGTCCCAGCTTACGTACGCTGCCTTCCAGCACGTAACGCACACCCAGTTCCCGCCCGATCTGGCGCAGGTCCACTTTTTTTCCCTTATAGGCGAAGGAGGAGGTACGCGCCATCACGACCATCCCGGGGATTTTCGACAGGTCGGTCATGATGTCCTCGGAGATGCCATCCCCGAAATAGGACTGCTCCGGGTCGCTGCTCAGGTTTTCGAAGGCCAATACGGCGAGGGACGGCTCCTTGGGCAGGGGAATCGGTTTTCCGTTCAGGATCGCCCGCAGAAATGCATCCGCGTCATTGCTCTTCGGCCTGGATTCCTGTGAAAAGCCACTCTCTGACTGGGTGGGGGGTTCCTCCCCTTCCCCATCCAGCACCCGGTAGGCCCGCACGGGCTCGGAAATGTTCTTCACCGCCTGTTCGCCCATGTATTCGTACTTCAGTTCCAACCGGGATTTCACCTGGTCGTACACGATGCGGGAGATGCAGATACCCCCCGGTTCCGCCAGGGCCTCCAGCCGCGCCGCGATGTTGACGCCGTCGCCGAAGAGTTCCCCGTCGCGCACCAGCACGTCCCCCAGGTTAACCCCGATGCGGAAGTCCATGCGGCGGTCTTCCGTCAATCCATTGTTGCGGGCTTGCAGTTCGCGCTGCACGGCCACCGCGCAGTTGACCGAATCCACCACGCTCTCGAATTCCGCCAGGATGGAGTCCCCCGGCGCATTGACGACGCGGCCCTGGAATTCGGCGATGCGCGAGGCGAAGATTTCCCGGCATGCGGCCAGGGTCTCAACGGTGCCGTGGTGGTCCTCCGCCATCAGGCGGCTGTACCCCACCACGTCCGTGACGAACACGGCGCGCAGCTTCTGTGTCGCCTGTGACGAAGCCATAGCGACGTTCTCCTTGTTGAAGAGATATCGTGTGGAATTGGAAACAGGATAAGGGAATCAAAGGACAAATACAAGGTAGGGGTAGCGGCTCACGGAGCAAGTGCGGGATCGATCAAAAGGCGGGAATCAACAGTTTTGCAAAAACCATAATCATGGATATTATTCCCCC
>CAZOXD010000092.1:0-6458 GCA_964583525.1 uncultured Pseudomonadota bacterium | reverse complement strand
AAAAGGCGGGAATCAACAGTTTTGCAAAAACCATAATCATGGATATTATTCCCCCCTGATCCATGATTAAAAATCCCTAATATTTTGTAATTTCACCAGATATTTTCAATTCATCTAAATATGGGATGTAGAAGGCCTCGCTTCCTGCCGGGATGCAAGAGGCGACGCCCCTTCCCCGCCAGGGGCATATTTGGATTTTTTTTCTTGTTCTCGCCCATTTTGGTGCGCCCGGCTACTTCCCGCCCCGCCCCCTTTCGTGGTACATGACTGGATTGGGGAATTCCCCTCGCCATGGAAGGCTCCCAGCCGGAAATCTCCCCTCCGGATGGGCCTGAAACCCTCAGCGTTGGAGCAAATCCGCCACGATGACCCGCAGCCGGGAAACCCGCACATCCGTTAAAGACAGCACCGGGACGAGCAGCACGAACAACATCGTCGTCGTCGGCGCCACGGAGCACAACCTGAAAGGGGTGAACATCACCCTGCCCCGCGATTCCCTGACCGTTTTCACGGGGATCAGCGGATCGGGCAAATCCTCCCTGGCCTTCGACACCCTGTTCAAGGAGGGCCAGCGGCGCTTCCTGGAATCTCTCTCCCCCTACGCCCGCCAGTTTCTGGGGCAGATGGAAAAGCCCCGCGTGGAGCACGTGGAGGGACTCAGCCCGACCATTTCCATCGACCAGAAAACAGTCAACCGCAATCCCCGCTCCACCGTGGGCACCATCACCGAACTGTACGACCACTACCGGCTGTTGATGGCGCGGCTGGGGCAGCCCCATTGCCCCGACTGCAAGGTGCCCATCTCCACCCTCACCCCGGAGCAGATCACCGAGCGGGTATTCGCCACAGCAAATATTTCCACCAGCACCGCGGAAAAAGGCGCTGCGGGGAACGGCAACGGCACCGGAAACGGAACCGCACCCAAGGCCCCTCCCTGCATGGTGCTGGCCCCCATGGTGCGGGAGCGCAAGGGGGAATACCGCCGCGAGTTGGCCCAGTGGCTGGAAGAGGGCTACCTGCGGGCCCGCATCGACGGGGAAATTCGCCGCCTCGACGAGGAGGTGGTGCTGGGGCGCTACGAGAAGCACACCCTGGAAGTGGTGCTGGACCGCTTTCCGCTGGAACCCCGCAACCGCTCCCGCCTGGCCGAGGCGGTGGAGCGGGCGGTGGCCATGGCCGGCGGACTGGTCTCCGTGGAAGTAGGAGAGGAGAGCAAACTCTACAGCAGCCACATGGCCTGCCCGCGCTGCCAGATGCCCATCCCGGAACTGGAGCCGCGCCTGTTCTCCTTCAACGATCCCCAGGGCGCCTGCCCCACCTGTCTGGGGCTGGGCAACCTGCGGCTCTTTTCCGAGGATCGGCTGGCCTTTCCCGACCGCTCCCTCAACGATGGCGCGCTGACCTGCTTCACCGGCAAGGGCAATCTGGTCTTCACGGACATCGACCTGGAATATATCGCCAAGTTGGCCGGCATCCTGGGCATCGATCCCGACACGTCCTGGGGCAAGCTCCCGGCGGCGCACCGCAAGCTGCTGTTGGAAGGCAACCACGAGCAGCGTCTCCGCGTGCGCAACGTCTTCCGCAATCCGGGATTGCTGTTGGATCAGGCCCGGGAAAGCGGGCGCTGGCCGGGACTCTACGCCGTGCTGACCTTCATCGACCGGTTCGTGGGCTCGGCCTTGGAACGCTACCAGTCCATCAGCCCCTGCCCGGACTGCGCTGGTCGCCGCCTCAATCCGGTGGCCCTGGCCGTGCGCTTCCGGGAACACTCCATCAATACCCTGAGCGCCATGACCGTCGAGGAAGCGGTGGAGTTCTTCAACGGCCTGGAACTGACCCCCACCGAAACCCTGATCGGCAAGGACGTCTTCCGGGAAATCCGCTCCCGGATGGCCTTCCTGAACGACGTGGGGGTGGGGTACCTGACCCTGGAGCGGCGAGCGACCACCCTCTCCGGGGGCGAGGCCCAGCGCATCCGGCTGGCCGCCCAGGTGGGCTCGGGGCTGCAGGGTGTGCTCTACGTGCTGGACGAGCCTTCCATCGGGCTGCACCAGACCGACAACCGCAAGCTGCTGGATACCCTCAAGCACCTGCGGGACGCGGGCAATACCGTCTATGTGGTGGAGCACGACGAGGAAACCATCCGGGCAGCGGACCACGTGGTGGACCTCGGCCCCGGCGCAGGAGAAGAAGGAGGCCGGGTGCTGGCCCAGGGCAGCGTGGCGGACCTGATGAAGACCGCCGAATCCCTCTCCGGACGTTACCTGAGCGGCCAGTTGCTGATTCCCATTCCCGAAAAACGGCGCAAGGTGGCATTGAAAAAGGGAATCACCATCCACGGTGCCAGAAAGCACAACCTCCGCGATCTCACCGTGTCCATTCCCCTGGGCGTGTTCGTGGCTGTCACCGGGGTTTCCGGTTCGGGCAAGTCCACCCTGGTGCACGACATCCTCAAGCCGTCCCTCAGCGCCCACCTGCGCAGAGAACCCATCGGGGGCGGGCGCGCCAAGGACAAGCCTTTCACCCGGCTCACCGGGATGGAGCGGGTGGACAAGGTGATCGAGATCGATCAATCCCCCATCGGGCGCACCCCGCGCAGCAATCCGGCCACCTATACCAAGGTGCTGGACCAGATCCGCGGGCTGTTCGCCTCCGTGTCCGAAGCCAAAATCCGCGGCTACAAGCCCGGACGTTTCTCCTTCAACGTGCGGGGCGGGCGCTGTGCGGTCTGCGAAGGGGCGGGGGTGCGCACCATCGAAATGCAGTTCCTCAGCAACGTGGAGGTGGTCTGCGAAGAGTGCGGGGGGCGGCGCTTCAACGACGAGACTCTGCAGATTCACTATAAGGGAAAATCCATCTGCGACGTGTTGGAAATGAGCGTGGACGAGGCGGCTCGGTTCTTCGCCAACATTCCCAAAGCCTCCCGCATTCTGGAAACCCTGCGCCAGGTGGGGCTGGGCTACATCCGGCTGGGTCAACCCTCCACCACGCTTTCCGGGGGCGAGGCGCAGCGGGTCAAGCTGGCCTCCGAACTGCGCAAGCAGGGCACCGGCCAGACGCTCTACCTGCTGGACGAGCCCACCACCGGGCTGCACTTCCACGACATCCGCACCCTGCTGGACTGCCTGAACTCCCTGGTGGAGCAGGGGAACACGGTGCTGGTGATCGAGCACAACCTGGACGTGGTCAAGGTGGCGGACTGGGTGATCGACCTGGGGCCGGGAGGCGGCAAGTACGGCGGCGAACTGGTGGCCAGCGGCACCCCCGAGCAGTTGGCCCGCGAGGCCCGCTCCCTCACCGGACGGGTGCTGGCCGGAGTGCTGCAACCCCGGCCCCACGCCGGCAATGGCAGGCGGCCCAAGCCCAGCCCCGGGGTGGGCGATCTAGTGGTGCGGGGCGCGGGGAAGAACAACCTCAAGCAGATGGATGTGACCATTCCCAAGAACTCCCTGTGCGTGATCACGGGGGTTTCCGGCTCCGGCAAGACCTCCCTGGCCTTCGACACCATCTTCGCGGAGGGTCAGGCCCGCTACGTGGAATCCCTTTCCACCTACGCACGGCGCTTCCTGGGGCGGATGGACAAGGCGCGGGTGGACAGCATCGAGGGCCTGGCCCCCGCCATCGCCATCGACCAGAAGAACGGCAGCCGCTCCCCCCGCTCCACTGTGGCCACCACCACGGAAATATACGACTATCTGCGCCTGCTCTATGCCCGGGTGGGGGTGCCCCATTGTCCCCATTGCGGGAAGATGCTTGCGGGGTACAGCCCGACCCGGCTGGCCCGCGAATTGACGGAAACCCACCCGGAAACCCGGCTGATCGTCACGGCGCCTCTGTACCGGCCCGGCTCCTCCCACCCGGCGATGCTGGACGATCCCGCCCATCTGCCCGAGTCGGGAAAATTCCTCCTGGCGGAGGGCTTTACCCGCATCCGGCTGGACGGAACACCAGTGGAATTGCCGGAATGGCTGGCCCTCCCCAGCAAAAAACGGAAGATCGCCCCGGATACCGAAGTGGACCTGGTGATCGACCGCATCGTGATCCGCGCCCGGAGCCGCAAACGGCTGGCCGAAGCGCTGGAGACGGCATTTGAAAAAGGGCACGGCCTGGTGCGCCTGGTGTTTCCGGATGGCGAGGGAGGCAAGGACAGTTGCGAGGGTGGTCCGGGCGTCCCTGCCCGCGGGAACCTGCCGGAGCAGCGCAGAGACAGTGGCGCGGGCGTCCCTGCCCGCGTAAATTTCCCGGAGCGTCTGGTCAGCGAGCCGGTGGGCTGCGTGGATTGCGATTACTTTCAGGACGAACCCCTCACGCCCCGCATGTTCTCCTTCAATTCCCACGTGGGTGCGTGCGTCACCTGTTCCGGGCTGGGAAAAACGCTTCAGGTGGACCCGGATCTGTTGGTTCCCTTCCCGGAATTACCACTGCACGAGGGGGCCCTGGCGCCCGGGAAGCTTGGGCAGACCCTGGCCCGCAAGAACGGCAAGCCCTGGGCGTCCCTGCGGGCCTTCGCCGCCCGGGAGGGAATCGCCATCGAAAATCCCTTCGGGGAACTGACACCCAAGCAGCGCAAGCTACTCATTCATGGCGATGGGCAACGGCTCTCCTACAGCAAGCGGGGCGCCTGGTCCGGGCGGATGCGGCCCTACAACACCACTTTCCGGGGCCTCTCCGGGATCGTGATGGACTGGTACCGCGGGGAGAACCGCGCCAAATGGGCGCCCCTGATCGAGCCGGTGATGGCGGACGTGGCTTGTCAGGCCTGCGAGGGAATGCGCCTCAAGCCGGCCTACCGGGCCGTCACTCTGGGGGACCGGAACATCAGCCAGTTTTGCGAACTGACCGTGGAGGCGGCCCAGGAAGAAATGGCGGCCTGGTCCCTGGGGCGCACGGAAAAACAGGTGGCCGAACAGCCCATCCAGGAAATCGCCTCCCGGCTGGGATTTCTGCGGGACGTGGGTTTGGGGTATCTCACCCTGGATCGCGAGGGAATGACCCTGTCGGGCGGGGAAGCGCAGCGGATCCGGCTGGCTTCGCAATTGGGGTCGCACCTGGTGGGAGTGCTTTACGTGCTGGATGAGCCCACCATCGGGCTGCATTCGCGGGACACCCGGCGCCTGCTGCGCACCCTGAAAAGGCTGCGGGACCTGGGAAACAAGGTGGTGGTGGTGGAGCACGACCCGGAAACCATCGCCGCCGCGGACCATGTGATCGACATCGGCCCCGGTGCGGGACACCTGGGGGGCGAGGTGGTGGCCTCCTGCCCGCCGCAGGATCTGAAAAAACACCCGGACTCCCTCACCGGGGCCTATCTTTCCGGGCGGATGGGAATTCCCATCCCGGAAAAGACGCGGCCGGTGCGCAGGCGGGGCCGCGAGAATACCCTCATCGTGCGGGGAGTCCGGGCCAACAATCTGCGCAACATCACGGCCCGTTTTCCGCTGGGCGCCTTCACGGCGGTGACGGGCGTTTCGGGATCGGGGAAATCCTCCCTGGTGGTGTCGGTGCTGCGCAACGCCCTGGCCCGGCGCCTGTCCGGCGCGCGGGTGGTGCCCGGCGCCCACGGCGGCATCGAGGGCCTGGAACAGGTGGACAAGCTGGTGGTGATCGACCAATCGCCCATCGGCAAAACCCCCAAGAGCAATCCCGCCACCTATACCGGGGCCATGGACAAAATTCGCGCCCTGATGGCCACCACCAGCGAGGCCAAGATGCGCGGCTATGCGCCCGGGCGTTTTTCCTTCAACGTGGCGGGCGGGCGCTGCGATGCCTGCGAGGGGCGAGGATACAACCACATCGAAATGCACTTCCTGGCCGATGTGTGGGTGCCCTGCGATCAGTGTGGCGGAAAGCGCTATAACCGGGAAACCCTGCTGGTGCGCTTCCGGGGCCGGAACATCGCGGAAATCCTGGATATGGAAATCTCCGCTGCCCTGGAACTATTCGCCAACCAGCGGGGCATCCGGCGCATCCTGCAAACCCTGGTGGACGTGGGGCTGGGGTACATGAAGCTGGGACAGGCCGGGAACACCCTGTCGGGCGGGGAGGCGCAACGGGTCAAGCTGTCCGCCGAACTGGCACGCCCCACCACGGGCCGCACGGTGTATATCCTCGACGAGCCCACCACCGGGCTGCATAGCGACGACATCGCCAAGCTGCTGCGGGTGCTCCACCAACTGGTGGACGCCGGCAACACCGTGATTCTGATCGAGCACAACCTGGACGTGATCAAGACCGCCGACCACGTGATCGACCTGGGGCCGGAAGGAGGCACGGCGGGCGGGCGGATCGTGGCGGAAGGAACACCGGCCGAGTTGGCCCGCGATAGCGTCAACAATCCCCATGGCCACACCGGGCGCGCACTGTCGCCTTTCTTCCCGGTGGCCGGCCAGCCTGCCGGTACGGGCACCCGGAAACCTGCCTAAACGGGCCGGATTCACTGGTGGAATCTTGCCGGATTC
>CAZOXD010000091.1:0-18518 GCA_964583525.1 uncultured Pseudomonadota bacterium | reverse complement strand
GCGAACGCCGCGCTCTCCCAGCTGAGCTACGTCCCCGGGTGTGGGCCGCCGGTCACTACGATTGTGAATCCGATGCTTGTGGCACCAAAACCGATGGTGCTGCACTGGTTGAATTATCTGGCAAGGCGGGGCAAATGGCAATGGCGGCAGCGGAGCATTCCGGGGACCGGAGTCATGATGATGAATTTAGGTGGACAAATGTATCTATTCATGCCATAATAGATTGATATAATAAAGTATTATACATCGATAAAAAGATTGCGAAACGAACCCGATTTCCCCGGAAGCGGCAGTTGCAGAATCCCTCTCCACGCCTTGTGGAGAGGGATTCTGCCCCGCGATAGTACATTGGAACATCGGGCGAGAGGGTGAGGCTCTGCCCGGACTACCAAACGAACCCCATTTGGCGGGCAGGGCGCGGATTGCGAAACGAACCCAATCGGCGTTGCTACAGCAGCTCCACCTGCCAGGTTTCCAGCGTTACGGTGTGAATAGCTGTGAGGCGGCCCCCGTAGACGCACCCGGTGTCGATGCCGTGGATATTATGGGAATGGAAGACCTCGCTGTGACCCAGCCCCATGCCGCGGGTGGGGGTGTGCCCGAAGAAGATGGGCTTACCCCCCCATTTTTGGGCGTTGCGGAAAAATGCCTCCCGGATCCAGATCAGGACGTTGGGATCCTGGTCTTCCATGCGGGGAATCGACACATCCACGCCCGCATGGACGCAGATGGCGTGCTCGTCTTCATGGTAGTGCGTCAGGGAACGATGGAAGTCCATGAATCCGGGCAGGGCCGCCTCCCGCTCTTCCGGAGTTTCCAGGCGGGTCCATTGACGGGGGTCTAGACCATAGCTTTCCAGGGTGGGAGTGCCGCCGTTGTTCAACCAGAACCCGATTTCCAGGGCATCGGCGATGGCGTTGGCCATCAGGTCCTCATGGTTGCCCATCAGCAGCCGGCAGGGACGCCTGGAGGCGAGCTCTCGCACGAAGGCGATCACTTCCCTGGAATGCGGGCCGCGGTCCACGTAATCCCCCAGAAACACCAATTCCTCGTCCCCCGGCAGCCGGGCCAGGAGTTTGCGCAACTCCTTCAGGCAACCGTGGATATCACCGATGGCGATGGGCATAGGATTTCTGTGGATTTCTGTGCGGGGTGCGGGAATCGGGGCGCAGGTGCGCTGCCCAACAGGCTCTGTTCGCAAATTTAAAAAGCGCACTTCGAGACGAGCCCTAACGGGCTCTCCTCAGTGACGCGGATTGATGAAGTTGTCCAGTTTATCCCGCCTTCCTGAAGAGCCCCGTCAAGCGGGGCGTCTCGAAGGAGGCAGCCAAAAACACTATTCGATCAGAACCTACGGGTTGGGGCCGGTGGCGATGGGCCGTCCGCCGCCGGAGCACCATTGGCTCCAGGAGCCGGTGTATATCTTCCCCAGGGGCAGCCCGGCCACGGCCTGGGCCAGCAGGTTGTGGGCGGCGGAAACCCCTGAACCGCAATAGTGAACCACCCGTTCCGGAGGCATGGCCCCGAAAGAATCCAGCAGCCGCGCCTTGAGTCGATCGGGCGATTTGAACGTGCCGTCCTCGTTCACATTGCCGGGGAAAGGCAGGTTCAGCGCGCCGGGAATATGTCCGGCCTTGGGGTCCATGGGCTCCTCCTCGCCCCGGTAGCGGCCCGGGCTCCGGGCATCCACCAGCAGCATTTCCCCGCTGCTAAGATTCCCGGTCACCTCCTCCAGGGTGAATTGCAGCGCGGGATCGGGTTCTCCGGAGAAGGTGGCCGCTACTGGTTGGGGAAGTTCGTAATCCAGGTTTTTCCCCTCCCCCTTCCAACGGTCCAGCCCGCCATTGAGGACGGCCACGCGATCGTGCCCCAAGAGCCGGAGCATGAACCACAGCCGGCTCGCGTAGACGCCGGAATTATCGTCGTAGGCCACCACCTGGGACTCTCCGCTCACGCCCTGGCTGCCCAGCCAATCCCGAAATTTGCTCCATTCCGGCAAGGGATGGCGGCCCGTGGCCGGCGTCTTGGGGCCGGAAAGATCGCGCTCCATATCCGCGAAGCGGGCGCCGGGGATGTGCGTTTGCGCGTATGCCTTGGGCCCGTAGGCATGGTCGGTCAGTTGATAGCGGCAATCGAAAACCACCCATCCCGGGTCGGACAGGCGGAGTTCCAGGTTGTTGGGATCGATAAGGGTGGAATGGGTTTCGCTCATGGCTGGATCGTCATCGCAGGAGAATGGGGAGAGAAGGAGCGTTGTCCACAATTAATTGTTCATCATCGCAAGGGTTCAGCATAGCAGACGATGCGAAGATGCCAAGAATGAGGGGTATGAAAAGCGATGGATGGGGAGGGCATTCCCCGCGAATCCCCACGTGCGGAACCCTATGTAAAACAGGGAATGGCTTGCACTTCCCGGGAGGACGAGTCCAGCGGCGGAATGATTGAGAATAGCCCCTGCCTCACTCGTCGCGGGTGGTCTGGAGCACTTCCTCCACGGAGGTGAGGCCCTCCCTGATCAGCGAAATCCCGTAGGAGCGCATGGGGAGCATTCCCTCCGAGATGGCCTGGTCGCGGATGATGTTGGCCTCGCTGCTTTTCCGAAGCGCCTTTTTCACGCCATCGCTGATCTGCAGCAGCTCGAACAATCCGATGCGGCCGCGGAACCCCGTCCCGCTGCAGGCAGGGCATCCGGCGCCGGAAAAGAATTCCTTGATCTTGACCGCTCCCTTCCCTTTTCCACGCAGGCCCAAGTCCTTCAGCAACCCGGGGTCCGCGGGCTGGGAGTAGCGGCATTGAGTGCAGATGCGCCGCACCAGGCGTTGCGCCAGCACGCCCACGACGGTGGAGGAGACCAGGTAGGGCTCGATGCCCATGTCCACCAGCCGGGTGATGGTGGAGGCCGCGTCGTTGGTGTGTACGGTGGAAAACACCAGATGCCCGGTGAGGGCGGCCTGGATGGCGATCAGGGCCGTCTCGCGGTCCCGCATCTCCCCCACCATGATCACGTCCGGGTCCTGCCGCAACACCGACCGCAGGGCATTGGCGAAGGTGAGGCCCAGCTTTGGGTTGACCTCCGTCTGCACGTAGCCGGAAAGCTTGTATTCCACCGGATCCTCGATGGTCATGATGTTGCGCTTCTGGCGGTCGATTTCACTGAGTGCGGCATAGAGGGTGGTGGTCTTCCCGGAGCCGGTGGGTCCGCTGACCAGGATGATCCCCCCGGATGCGCCAATCAGGGAGCGCAGGCCCGCATACACATCTTCGGGCATACCCAGCTTGCGCAGGTCGAAGAGGTCCTTGTCCTGGTAGAGCAGCCGCATCACCGCTTTTTCCCCATGCACGGTGGGCATGGTGGAGACACGGATATCGATGCGCCGCCCTGCGATGAGGATCAGGGTGCGCCCGTCCTGAGGCAACCCATGTTGGGCGATGTCCAGCCGGGACATTATCTTGATGCGATTGATGAGGGGGCGCTGCACCGGCTTGGGCAGGGTGGTGGCCGTCAACAACACCCCGTCCACCCGGAAACGCACCGATACCTCCGAGGGCCCGCCATCGATATGTACGTCCGAGGCGTTTTTCTTGGCGGCCTGATAGAGGACGTTGTTCAGCAGGCGCTTGATGGGCTCCTCGTCCCGGGCGTCGATCAGGTCTTCGGGTTCCTCGATGCCCCAATCGTAGGCTCCCCCTTCCACGTCCCCCTCGTCGAAGTCCTCGATCACCTGATCGGTGGAACCCTGGTTGCGGTCGTAGGCGCGATTGATGAGGGTGAGGATGGCCTGATGGGTGGAAACCACAGGTTTGATACTCCGCCCGAAGCGTTGGCCCACATCCTCCACCGGGGAGAGGTTCTGGGGATCCTCCAGCGCCACGTGCAGATATTCCTCATCCATTTGAATAGGGAAAAAGCCGAACTTCTTCACGTAACGGATCGGGATATCCTTCGTGAATTCATTGAGGATTACCGCATCCTCCAGAGAGGGGGAGAATTCCAGACCGAACAGCCGGGCCAGGGCTTCCTGGTATACCTCCGGGGTGACGAATTTCTGGGAAACCAGGCTGGAGCGAAGCACCCGCAAGGCGTCCGGCCCGGAGGGCAGGGTCTGATTGATTTCCTCCAGGCTTTCCGCTGGAAGATCGAAATCTTCGCTGAGAATTCGCAGCAACGGGTGGAAATGAGTGAGCTGGGTCACCCCGGCGCCCGATGAATTCAGCAGCGGCGATTCCGCCTGGACTCCCTCGTCCGCACTCTTTTTCCCGTCGAGCATCTCGTTCATCAAGCGCCTCGTGTGTTGGCCCGGGGATCATTCCAATGCAATAACGGATCGGATGCTTCGTCCGATCCGCCTGGATTCAAGGCTGGTCAGTAGCATAACAGAATTGCTGAATTTATGCCTGTCCGTGATTGTGGGAATTCCGCTGGGATGCTGACAATATCTGGCGCCTCGAAGCCGTGCATCCCCCCGGATGGTTATTTCTCCTTTCCTCCCTTCTTTCGGGCCGTGTCGGAATTCTCGCTCTCATCTCCCTCGTCCTTGGATTTGTCTTCGCTATTTGGTTTTTCCCCGGATTTCTTTTTCTCCCCTTTTTCCTTCTCCTTGTCCTTGGACTTGGTTTTTGCCTTGGGCTTCTCTTTTGCCTTAGGTTTTTTCTTGGGGGTCTCCTTTGCTTTCACCTTTGCTTCGGGTTTTTTCTCGACCTTGGCTTTGGGTTTCTCCTTAGCCTTGGCCTTTCCTTTTGCTTTCGGTTTCTCTTTGGCCTTGGGTTTCTTTTCTATCTTGGCCTTTCCACTGGCCTTGGGTTTCTTTTCTATCTTGGCTTTTCCCTTGGCCTTGGGTTTTTTCTCGACTCTTACCTTCCCGGGAGAAGTTGATTTTCCCTTACCCCGTCCCTTTTCCTTGCCTATGGCCAGGCCTTCCCCCTTGCCTTTTTCCTTGCCCCGACCTAGAGCCTTGCCTTTTCCACGGTCTTTCTTGTCCCGCTTGGCCTGCTCTTTCTTCCGGCGATCCTTGTCCCGTTTGGCCTGCTCTTTCTTCCGGCGCTTCAGGTCCCTTTTCTCCTTGGCGCGCTTGAGGATCTCCTTAAAGGAGCGCTTACCATTTTTTTTCTTCTTTTTCTCGGGTTCCGTAACAGTCGCAGAATCTTTCTGGAGGTTTTCCTGAGTCGTTGGCTGTGTTGATGGTTGTGTTGATTCCTTGGGGGCTTCCTGGATCGCAGGCTGCTTCGTCTCTTTGGGGGGGGGTGGCGGCACCCTTTTTTTCTGAATGATGGGCTGGGTTTGTTGGCCCCTCTCTTCGCGAGGCTTTTCCTTGATCACCACCACACACGCCGAGAAGGATATCGACAGGATCAAAGAGAGGAATATCGTGATTGCCAGCTTGTAACTGTGACCTACGGCACGGGTGTCCGGGATTCCACGCTCTGCCTTCAGTGGCCGGCGGTTTGAAATGAGTTGGTTTTTCAATGCCATTCCTCTGTCTCACTTGATTGCGGGTCGAAAGGAGAAATTTTTTCAATTCTCCCATCTTGCTGAAGGCCTCCCGGGACCCCGGGCCGAACAGATGGGGTCAACGAGAATTCGATTTGCCGTTCATTGGGGATTTTGGCTTTCGTACCCAATGAAACGAACATTTTCCAAATTTGATCCGTGGGGGTCAGGAATTGGGGGCAGTGCGTTCGCGTTCCTTCAGTATTCGGCGCAGGATTTTCCCCGAGGGGGATTTCGGAATTTTCTCGATGAATTCCATTCGCCGCACCCGGGCGATGGGAGAAACCCGGGCGGATATATAGCTCTGGATTTCGCCCATCAGGTTTTCCGTGGCGGGGAATCCATCCCGCAGTACCACAAAAGCCTTGGGTATTTCCCCCGCTTGTTCGTCCGGGCTGCCGATCACGGCCGCATCGAGCACGGCGGGATGGGTAAGCAGGAGGGATTCCAACTCCGCCGGGGCCACCTGATGCCCCTTGTATTTGATCAATTCCTTGAGCCGGTCCACGATGTAGAAATACCCATCCTCGTCCGCGTAACCGATATCGCCGGTGCGCAGCCAGCCATCGTCATCCAGGTTTTCGGCCGTGGCCTGGGGATTGTTGAGGTACCCCTTCATCACCTGTGGGCCGCGCACGTGAATTTCCCCTTCCTTGCCGAAAGCGAGGAATTCCCCCGTCTCCACATCCATGATGCGCGCCTCCATGCCCGGTACCAGCGGCCCCACCGATCCGGATTTACCGGGGGTGGGTGGGAAGGGCATGAGATGGGTACCCGGACTGGCCTCGGTCAGCCCGTATCCCTGAATGACCCGGCACCCCAGGCGGCGGTAGACGTCTTCCACCAGCTCCGCGCCCAGGGGCGCCGCAGCGGAGATGGCGCCCTTCAACCTGGACAGATCGTATTGCTCCACGGAGGAATAACGCGCCAGCGCCAAAACCAGGGGCGGTACCAGTTGTGCGAACTCCACCCGGTGTTTCTGGAGCGCCCCCAGGAACGTCCCCATTTCAAAGCGGGGCAGGGCAACCAATGTGGCGCCCCGGTAGAGGGTGAAGCTGAGCAGCATTACCAAGCCGTAAATATGAAAGAAGGGCAGCACGGCCACGCAGGTGCTGTCCTCCCGGATCAGCGTAAAACCCCCGGCCGCGTCGTTGTGGACGATGTTGGAGATGATATTGCGGTGCGTGAGCATCACTGTAAATTTATGCGCCATTTGGCACAAGTTAACAGTTCATTTGGCACGGATTGTCGGTTGTATTGGCACGGATGGGCCAGCCAAAAACTCTAATGTGTTGGAATCCCAGCACTGCTTGGAAAATCCCTAGTATTGCTCCTTTTAGATTTCCTCCCTAGACCGCCCCGGTGCATCCAGAGGCATAAGCGACTATTCATCATCGGTATTTTCATCTTCATACGTACCCTTACCAAGCCCTTTGGAGCGCTCGGTTGCGGGCCTCGAAGGTCTCAATTGATTCAATGTGCCGCACCTCCGGCACTTGATTTCCAGAGGACCTTGCACTGCGTCGGCTCTCGCCTTAAATAATAATGCGCGGCATTGGCCGCATCGATGCTGTTCCACGGACGGGAGCGTAAGATGGTTTGTAGCCGTGGCCGGGTAACCTCCGGTCGTTTGGGGTGGTGAGACACCCCGAACCTTGCGCTCCTTTCCTTGCTAATTCACATGAAAGGCCGCCCCATGCGAAATAAAATAATGGCGCTGTTAGATGACATCGAGTCCTTCCTGCCCACGGCGGTTAGAGCTCAATCGGCTCATCCCAAATCCCTATATTTTCCGCCTCACTTAATGGAATGAGGTCGAATACTTCCGGGGGCACAAGGGTTAAATTGGTGAGAGTGCCTTGTTCGCTTTTTTGAAACACAACTTCCGATATTAAAAATTCCCCATCGACGCCCAGCCAGTCATCTTGAACTTTCAAAATTTGATTCGGCTTCCATATTCCCTTGTGGTGCCTCCACCCGTATGTAGTAATCAGTATCTGATGGGACCGGCCATATCTGACCACGCTCTCCCAAACGGCCCTTTCTTTGAATGATTCCGCACTCCCATTATCCTCGGCTATTATAATCAATTTCCGCCTAGGGTTTATGCCGGGATCATCCGCAACGCCTTTTTGCTTGTGTGCAACGCGCCAATTATTGTCATTCACTAAATCCTTCCCTAACACAGTGTAATGACCGTATCGGTCAATTTGACTCGTTTGCCTTCCGGCATTTAAAATATTCACCCCTCGCTTTAGTACCGCCCCGATTCTCTCCCCGCCCGCGCGAGTAATTATCAGAGACCCATCCCCGTCACTTGTAAGCAGCACCGCCCTCATTCGCGCCGCTGTCTCCAACGCTTCAAACGCTGTCGCGCCGGGCTCTACCGAATATTTGGGGAAGGCTTTTCCTAGGGGGGCATTTACAAACACCTCAATTCCAAATGGCTTGCATAATTTCTCGGCCAGTTCAGAGATATTGATATTATTATAGCTTTCAGGGTCGGCGGAACAATCTACCAATTGCCCTGTTTTATCACGCCCTCGGGTAACAAATGTAAGGCCGCTGACGTCATAAGACACTTCCACATCATCAATAATTCCGGTGATAATTATGTCATCCCCTAGCACTATTGCGCATTCCGCACCCGGAAATATGTCATTATGAATGGCGCTCTTATCGGCTACGGACGCTGTAAATTCAAAGCTCCCGGCTATGGCATCCAATTGGCGGGTAACGCTTACCTCCTTCCATTTCTCGAATTTCAACCCTCCGACCTTCAATATCATTTCTTCCGGGGATGCCATTTTATTCCTCGCAGAGTTAACTCCTGAAATAATACCCGTGCCGCCCTCCGGCCAGTGTGCTGTACAGGCGGCGGGCCTCGTTTGTCCCCATCAGCCCTACCAGCCCGTCCATAAGTTCATCGGCGGTTCTCGCGTTATTCATCAGTTCCCGCACCTGTCCCGCGATAGGGCCAAGCTTGTCTTCCCATTCGGCGGGGGCATTGAGGCCGACAGAGACCCCCCTAGCCGTATTTTGAGTAATGTCCAGGCCGGGACCGGCTGCCGAGGGTGGAATAAACAATTCCTCCCCTTCCTTTGGCTCCGGCAGACCCAGCCTTTCCCGCACGGTCTTTTGCCCCGCCCGGAACCCGAGGGGGACCAGTTTTGCCAGGGTATCCGTAAGGCCCCTGATATCTTCCGGCTCGGGCTCGTAGAGCTTGATCTGGGGGTATCCCCTTTGCGGGCCGTGGTTGAGGTCGATATAAGGGCGGGTCAAGTCCCGGTTGAGGGTATTGGAGAGTTGGCGGGCGTCAGCCTTCAGGATATCGCGGCGGACATCGGCTTGGGCCTGTTCATTGCCAAGCTTTCCCGGTGTTCCTTCCGTGCTGGCGGTTTGACCCAACACAGCCTTGGAGGTTTGCCGGTCCCACCAGTCCGCCGCGTTCTCGAACAACTGGGGATTGCCGCCCTTCCCGCCTCCCACGGCATTTTGAAATTCGATCTGCATGGACTCGTGAATAACGGCGGCGGCATCGGAACCCATGTTGACCACGGCGGAAACCAGTTTCCTGATATCGTCATCGGTGGCGTTGGAGCCGTACCGCCCGATCCGCATGGGAATCCCGTACACTTCCATGAATGCCGCCCAATCCTTCACCGCGAAGGCTTTGAACAGGTAGGCCCACACGCCCAGGCGGGCCAGGCCGCCCCGGATCGGCAGGCCGGTCTTGAGGCGGGGCACATGCACGATGAACTTGTACGGGGGAAGGGCCAATCCGTTGGCGTAATCGCTTTCATCGCGGATGCGCAACTCGCGGCGGGTGGCCCTGTCGAATTGGAAGAGCCGTGGATCACGGTGGACGTAGGCGGGAACCCAGCGCGTTCCCTTGGTCCTCCAATTGATTTCAACAGCCGAATAGCCCTTCCCAAGGGCGTCCATTAGGTCATCCATCATCGCGCCGAATTCCGGCGCTTTGGTCAGGGCGCGGATCGCGCCCGCGAGCTCCACATCGCCCTTCTCCCCACTGGCGGCTTCCACGGTGATATTCAGGCCGGACACTGCCAGTTTGCGGGTACTCAATACGGAGCGGTAATGGGCGTCGCGCTCTTCGATTTCCTCCGCCAGAGTGAGATAGGAATTGTGATTGCCGCCATCCGCGCCTTTGACGATGTTTGCGAGGGCGGCGGGCGTCAGCCCGGATGCAACGGAGTGGCCCCATATTTGGCGTATTCCCGAAACCCGAGGGGCGGCGTATTCCCGGCGCAGATTGGCCGGGGATACGGGGTTTCCGAAGGAATCTAATAGTTGCGCCATCCGGGGCCTTGAAGACTGTAAAATTCCTGATTGGAGGTGCTTTCCCCTGGAAGAAAAGCCGGGCGGAGCGATATGGATTAAAACTCCGCCCGGCTTCCCCAGCGCCGCACGGCGGTCAACGAACCATGCGGCTTTGCGTGATGGCATGGGCGGCTCAATCAGAGGGAAAAGCCGCCCCCGCCTCACGCGCCGCAAGGCCCAACAAAACCTTGCGGCTTGGCGTGATGGCATGGGCGGCCTGGACCTGTAGTCGCCAGTGCCTCACGCTCCCGCGTTGTTACGGGCCTTCCATCGCCCGGCCCGTGTTCACTTCGATATTGAGGTCTTTCTCCCTGACGCTTTTGACGGTCGCATTGAGGCCGGGCGCGGCTTCGATATAGACATGGATATTCCCTTGGGGCGCGGGAAGGGGCGCCCTTCCAGCGGCTTGCGCCCTCCTCTCCCGTAATCTTTTGTCAATGGCCGCCTCGATTCTTATCTGACGCACCACCCCTTCGTATGTACTTGCGCGCCCACCCGCTCCCATCGTGGCCTCGGCACCGGCCTTGACCGCAGGCATGACATACGCGGTGGCGAAATCCTCCCAGGCGGTTTTAAGGCGCGTCATTTTAGCCGAGGCTGTGTCGGCCAGCCGGGCGGAATCCCGGAGCATTTCATTGCCGTCCCCCTGAACATTGAGAAAGGTGCTCACGGATTTGAATCCTTCCCGCAGGACCCGGGCATATACTTGGGCGTCCCTTGGGTCTCCGGTCAGGTCTTTCATTTGCTTGAAGATTCCCACGGCGGCCTCTTCGCCCGAGATTCCCTTCACCGCCGCCTTGTATTCGATGGCCCAGGGAATCAGCGCCCGCAAGGCGCGGATATCGAAAACCTGGGACAACTTCTGCACGTCCCCCCCGGTGGCGCGGATGATATCTTTTGTGATCTCGGGAATGGAGCGGAACTCCTTGACGCCTTTCTTCAGCTTCTCGGGGTCGAACAGCTGGATGCCCGCCTTTTGCAGTTCTCCCGTTTTTTCCTGGGTGATGGTGGCCAGCAGGCGCTCGTACGCGGTGGCGGCCTCTTCATAAGACCCCGTGCCCTGCTTCGCCATCTGAATCATCGCCCCCATTTCCCGCACGGCCTCGGGGCCGCGTCTCCCCGTTGCGGCGTAGGCGGCAGTGAGGCGCTCGGCCTGGGTGGACATGGCCTGCAAAGTAAAGGCCCCCAGCTTCCCTTGTTTGACCAGCATGTCCAGAGCCGCAAGAAAGGCGTCCTTGCCCGACAATCCAAATTTCTGCTGCATGTCCGCGATCAGCGCCCCGATATCCGCCCCGGAGGCCCCGGTGGCCTGGATTGCAACAGCCATGTTGCGCAAGTTTTCTTCGGCGAGGCCCAGATCGCCCGTTTTTTCCACGATCTTTTCCACCCCTGCGGTCAGTTCGCCGGGGTCGACCCGGATGCCTTCTTCCTTGGATATGTTGAGTATTTTCTGATGGAGCGACTTCATTTCCTCTTTGCTACGCCTGGCCTGCACTCCGAGCCGCTCGAACCGCACCTCGATACCCGCCATTTGCCGGGCCGCCACGGCGAGGCCCGCCAGCGAAAACAGCGCGGTGTACCGGTTCGCCATTCCCTTGAGGCGTTTCCCCACCGCGCCGGCCGCCGCGCCAATGCCCCGCATTGCCCTCTTGCCCCGCCGCCCCATCTTTTCCAGGGCGTCCCCGTCCCTGCGGGCTTTGCGGGCCAGGTCGCTTTTCAGGCGGAGGATAATGCTGGTGTTCAGGTCAGCCATCTTCTTTTTCGATAAGGGAAAGCCAAGAATCGAATTCCGAGCGGGGCATGAGGTAAACCCGGTCGATGGGGATTAAGGTGGCCCTGGATACAATCAATGCGGAGGAAAGCAGGCCCTCAACCCTCCGCGTCCTCACGCCCCCGCGCCTCCAATTCATCCGCCGCTTTTTGCAGGCGGTCGAAATCCGTCACGGTGATTTTGTCGAACATCGCTTGAGTGATCGGCCCCTCGATCCCCCCGATGGAAACGATCTGCAATCTGACCATTTCCGCTCCCGCGCTGGAGTCGTCACTAAAATTTTCGTGGGCTTCTCTCAAATCCCCCATAGTGGACTCGCGGATCACGGCCTCCAATTGCGGCTTGCCGCCAAGCAAGAGGCCCTGTTTGAGTTTTACGGTTATGGTGTTCATCGGCTTACTCCTCCATCTTGGTTTTCAGGCGCATTCCCGGCCCCCAATTCAGGGCATGACAAATCCCCAATCAATCAGGCGCGTTCAGTATCCCCCGAATCATTCTTTCGCTTATTCCGTAGCGGGGAACCAGGCCATTCACGGAAGCGCCCTGATCGTATTCTTTGCGAATGGCCCGATTCCGCGCCGGAATAATGACGGCGCGAAGAAATGGAATGTCAATTTTCTCCAAGCCATAATGCCTTTCCATGCCAGCGGACGCCCTGGAACCGATAGCCGAATAAATTCTATGACCGGGCTTGATTCTTTTGGGAATGGAAAGCTTTCTCCCGCCGAACCGTTCCATGAGTTTTAGCGCGGACCTCAATCCAATTATGTCGGCAATTTCCGCCGCGCCTTTTTTCAGGTCGCTCCTTAGAACCTGGCCCAAATCAGGCTCCCATATTCCTTTTTCATCCGAGTGCGGCGCGGCCCGGTACGGGCAATTATCGCAAAGAGCCTGTTTGTCCGCGTGAACGATTCCCGCCGCTTCCATCTTTCTCCATTGAGTGCCCGCCAGTGAAAAGCGGAGGCCGGATTGCGAAGCTGAGCTTGGTATACTCCGCAATCCGGGCCTCACGCTCCCGTCGTGGAAAAAAGATCGTCCCGGCCCGGATGCGTCCTAGCCCCTGGACACTTCCCGCACGGCCTGGGCGCTTGTCATATTGATTCCGACAGCGGCCCGCTCTCCCATCAGGACGGCAGCCCTTTTTGCAAGGGAATCCGCCTTGTCCTCATGGCCGGGCTGACCCGTCACTTCCCGCACGGCCTGGGCTACCGTGATGTTGACTCCGATGGCCCGGCGCTCCCCCATCAACGCGGCGGCTTGGTTGGCGATTTCCATGGGATCGGCCATTGTCCCATAGGCTTTCCCGGGATTCTTGCGGCTGGTTCCGGTCATGGCGCTCCTTTCGCTTGTTTCGATTCACGGTTCCGTGAAGGGCCGCCCTTACAGGGGAACTCCCATTGCTTCCAGGCGGGATTTTTCCTCTTCGGTAGCCCTGTCCATCGGGCCGGAAAGGCTGGCATGCGCGCCTTCGTAGATCAGGCCCGCCTTCTTATTGGGTAATTCTCTCCCCTTGCAAGCCTTCAACGTGAACGCGGGCAATTGGAGATTATCCTCATAATTCGAGCGGAACCCGCCCGTCTGTCTTCCTCCGGGGAAGCGCCTTTCATACAGGCGCCCAATGGCGCGGACACGGAGGTACTTGGGAAACAAGGCGTCCGCCGCTTCCAGATATTCCGCGCAGGCCCTTTCCCCCTCTTCCAACAGAAAAGATTCGACCATGCCGGACGATTTATTTATCAAGGACGCGAGTTCCCGTTGCGCCTCGGGCAGGGAGCGCTCCAGACCGGCAATGGTTCCCCTCGCCTCGGCCCCCTCCGCTTCCGCCTTGTCCCATCGCCCCTTGTTTCCCAGGGCGATTTTTTCCAGTTCATCCAGTTGGGCGGAGGTGGCTTCTCCGAGCACGATTCTCGCCAGGATGTTCTCCCTTTCCTCCTCGTAATTTTCCTGTTCGACCCAAACGGATTCCAATCGCGCAATGGCCCCCTTGCTTTTTTCAATGGCGGCTTCCATTGCATCGGTCCTTTTCCGGGTGGATCGGATCTCTTTTTGAATTCCGGAAAGCTCCCGGAGGGCCGCGTTTTCAGGCTGTTCTAATTTCGTCATTCTTAATCGCACCGGTTGAGGATTTTGGTAATGGCGCGTTCGGTAAGGCCGTAGCCCCGGGCCAGCTCCTTCCGGGAGGTCCCTTGGCCGTAGAGGGCGACAATATTCCGGTTCCGCAGACTCCGCTCCATCGCCCCCGCGCCCGCCACGTAAAGCTGCCCGCCCCCATAACGCTCGCACAGCTTGTCCGCGTTTTCGCGCCCGATGGCCCGGTACAATTCACGCCTGAATTTCTCCGTGGTGGGCGGTTGAAGGGTGGTTCCGCCGAAGGCGTCCACTAGCTTGATGGCGGCCTCCAGGGATACGACGGACGCGATTTCCCGCAGGCCCTCGGGCATGAGGGACAACAGTTCCTGCTCCGGGAGCTTCCTCCAATCCGTTCCTTCGCGTAAAGCATCCATGCAAGCCTTGTTGGTTTCAACCGGCCCGGAGGGTACGGGAACTTGTTCCTATCCTTACCACCCGCCCGGCTTGAATTTAACGAGAACAAGTTCCAATGTGGGACGAGTCTGGGCGAGGTTGGCGAATATTTTAACGGGGGGGATTGCAGTAGTGTATAAGGTGAATTCCGGTCATATTGGATGAAACGCCGTTTCGGAATTGTTGAAATGCCCGGTTGAAACGGCCCCATCGTAGCAGTGAAATGAAACGGCATTTATGAATCGGTGAATCGGGAATTTGAAACGGTATCCCCATGCGGGTACTCGGGAAATTCCCAGGGGGAATTGAAGGGCCGGGGGCAGGCGCGAAACACCATTTAAACGCCGTTTAATTTTGCCGTCAGTGGCCGCGAGGGGTGCGGCAAGGGGAGTAGGGCGGGATGGGGTTGAAGCGGTCAGGATTTCCGTTTTGGGCTTCCTGACCATTGGGTGGGGAATGCTAGGGCTTTTCCTTGTTGAATTTATCAAACTCCCGTATTTCCTCATCGGTCATACCGAGGGGATATTCGGAAGCGGCATAGAGTCCCTCCCATAAATCCTTGAACATCTCCCGCTCATCGGGCCGGATTTTCTTTTCCAGGGCCTCCATGCGTTTTTCGATGGCTCGGCTCCTCTCGGGATTCAGGGGAATGTCATCATCCCCGTAAAGGCGGAATGCTTCCTCAAAGGCGGGGCTATGTTCAGTCATTTTGGTGTCCCGTGATTTGGAATTCTGAAACGGTGAAACGGGAAATTGAAATGGTTCCCTCTGGCGGGGGTCGGGGAAAAATTTCCCGGAAATTCAATAATATCCCAAGGAGGCGTGAGGGAAATTTCTGGCGCGTTGGGTGAAAAGTCACCCGGTGATAAAAAACCGAACAAACAAGTAGAGCACGATCAAAAATACCATCACATTGAAACAGCCCCTGAAACAGCCGACCGGTTCCTTAACGATTCTGACCTGTTGCGCCGGATTTTGATCCTTCTTTTGACCGGTACCGCCGTTCATCTCGCTCTCCCAATTTATTCAATCCTACGGCGTAGCGGGAAATTAAAACGGTATCCCCGTGCGGGGAATCGGGAAATAATTTCCGAAATTACCGAAATTTGCAAGGGATGTCGAAAGGGAAATAATTTCCGAAATTACCGAAATTTCCAAGAGATGCCGGGAGGGAAATTTCCGGGGGAAGAGACTCTTCCCCCAGGATGCGAACTGCTTCGGCGAAGGCGGGGCTTGGATCAAACATTTGGTCTCCCGTGATTTGGATATCTGAAGCGGTGAAGCGGCCTCCCCTGATGTGGGGAATGCTAGGGTTTTTCCTCGAAGAATTCTTCGACGGCTCGTTCTTCCTCTTCGGTCATGCCGGATAGGAAAATTGTGGCGGCATAGAACGCCCCCATAAATCGCCGAACCGATCCAGTTCATCGAGCCGGATTTTCTTTTCCAGAGCTTGCAGGCGTTCCTCCGCATCCGGGGGGAGCGGGTCTTCCCCCAGAAGGCGGGAAGCTTCCGCAAAGGCGAGGCTTGATTCAAACATTTTGGTCTCCAGTGAATCAGTGAATTGAAATGGTGAAGCGGGAAATTGAAACGGTATCCCCATGCGGGTACTTGGGAAATTTCCGGGGGAAGAGACCCTTCCCCCGGAAACCACATTGCAACTGCGAAGGCGGGGCTATCCGGCTTTGCCGCCCTTCTTTTCCAGCTTCCGGTTCCAGGCATTCAGGGCGGTCAGGACTTTCCTGGCCGTCTCAAAATCGACAAAGCGCAGGGCGGATACCTTGAACTGGCGGAAAAGCCAATTGTCGAGGTGTTTATCGTCCAGCTCCCCGCCATGACCGTCCCGCCAGAGCTGCCGGATTTTGGCGACATGGGCGGGCGTCGCCATGTGATCCCCCCGATGCCCGAAGGAACGGGCCGCGAAATCGGAGACAAACCCCAATTCCGCAAACCGCTCCATCAGGTAGGAAAAATCGGCGAGAGGCACGTCCCTAGCGCTCCGCGCCCCGCACACCGCTTCCAGGAAATCCCGGTACTCGGAATCTTCCAGGCCAAGTTTGCGCTTGGCGACGTGAATGAGGGCGATCTGTTTTCCCGTCAGGGAGGCCCTGGCTTTTGGCCTACCCATGCGGCACCTCCAGGGGCGGGCCGCCTACATCCTCGGGATATTTGAGCATAATAAAGGCCCCCCTTACGGCGGTCTCGATTTCCACCCGATGATCTTCGGCGCGGGCCGCCTGTTCCAGGGCGATGTCCACTATTGCGCCCTCTTCGTTCACGTCCAGCAATCCCCCGCTTCCCGTGCGGTCCTTCTGGTCGATTGAAGCCCTTAGGCTTTTTATCAGTGCCCGGACGCGCACGAGAGCATCCCAAAGGGGCGTATCGTTTTCGGCGGCCTTGTCCAACAAGGCTATTAATTCGGCGTTGCCTTTCATGGCTGACTCCCAATGCGATCCCTCGCGGTTTTGAGGCGTCCGTTTTCCGTTCCCTTCCTGGATGCCGTTCTTTCCGGGGCTTCCGTTCTTGCCCTGGATGGACCTCGGTTTCTTACGGTTGGGATTTGCGGCGGGAGTCAGGGCGTCCCCGAGCGGGGATTGCCCGTTGTGTAGCGGCTGTTCGGTCATGATGACCTCCTGTGGATTTTTACATGGGCCACCTCTGATGAGGTGGCCGGGTGCTGTAAACCGTCCACAGGGCGGCCAGAGGTATTTCCCTCGCGGGTATTCTATTTCCCCTAACACCCGGCCATGAAGGCGCAAAAAAACCGCGAACTGACGGGCGCGGGGTCCGCTGTGGAAGGTGTTTACAGCACCGTTTTCCAGCGGTACGCCTTTCCACAAGTTTTGTCAAATCGTGAAATTGGGGGGTGGTGGTCTGGTCTGAATCCTTGAGAGCTTTCCTAAAGCGCGGCGAAGGCTGCGAAAGCCGGATGGAGTACAAAACCTGCTGAATAAAGCGCGTTTTTAAGATGATGCTAGAATTATTTCACGTGTTCATGTGATAATTCGGGTGTTAATTCAAAAAAAATCAGCACAACTTTAATGGAGACAGACATGTTCTATAGCCTCTTTTTTCAAATTTGAAAGCTAAACCCCATCACGGATAAGGAGAGATCATGACCAGAAAATTTGAAATCCCCGGGAAATTCTCTATCGACTTGGATGATGTAAGCGCGGTGTCGTACGACACCGAAATAAAGGCCATCATAGTTCACTGGAAGGACCCAAAGAGAAATCAACCGGGGGGAATGGAAGCGACAATGGACGACTTCAAAAAACTCCAGGCGGCTCTGAATACTTAGCCTACCGACCCTGTATAATGCTTTTATTTCAATTGTTATATATTTTCATATGTATCACAACTATGTCTGCGCGGTACTATTAGGGGCGGGTATTATCATTTTTGCAATGGTATATGAATATTATTAGCCTCCCTATACACGGCCAATTAACAGGTGCTTCATAGTATCACGCCCGGTGTAATCTTTTACGCCACTTCTATTCACCTTTCCATCGGCGGGGTTCGAGGCGGATACTTAACCGCTTGGTTGTCAGTTAGGCACGGGGAAGGGGCCTGATATTCTACATTTGTTAACGTCCTACTTGGTTTCAAGTTATTATTTTGCAACTTATCCAACCGATTGTATTTTTTGTGTTTTTACCGTTTTTGCAACTTGGACAAATGTCCGATTCCGCCGTTCAAATCGGACCCTCGTATTTCCCTTTTTCTCTTTTCATTTCATTGTCATACGCCTTATTTCACTGTATTTCTATGTGCCAAATGGCGTGACAATTTGCTATTTATGTACACCATTTCTTTTGTAAAGCGCCATTTGGCACTTTCTGTAAACTGCGGCATTTTTGATATGGGATTTTACAGGACGGTTCCTGGTTCATATCATCCCGATTTCTGCGAGCCGATCTAAAACCCGTTTCTCCCTCACACGCATAGCGCCAAGGTCCATAATTAGATCGTATGCCTCTCCCTGCCCGCTTTCCAAAACCGGCGAATTAAGGCTTATGGCGAGTTTTTCAGCGACTTGACGGCTCGCCTTTAATTCAAGCGAATAGCGGCCTAACGCGGATTTTGTGACCTTATAGCCCTTTGTTTCAAGCCAGGCCACATTCTCAAGAAGTTTCCCGTATCCGGCTTTGATTAACCTCCTATCAAGTGCCTTCCTTGTTTCCAAGGGGAGGTCGTAATAGAATGATCTTTGGGGCATGACAGTCTCCTCTCTGTGTGAATTGGGTTCCCTTTATATCCCATCTGTTCCCATTCCACAATGCCCCGGATTGCCCCTGGTCTTCCCACATCTTGTGTGCCAAATGGGGGGTAAATTCACAATCACCCCCTTGGGCAGCCCGGTGGTGCCGCTGGAATAGGGGAGGGCGCAGATGT
>CAZOXD010000090.1:16685-18593 GCA_964583525.1 uncultured Pseudomonadota bacterium | reverse complement strand
GGGGGGCGTCCGACCACCATCGACGTCACGCCCTACCGGGCCGGGCGGTTTTGAACCGCCCCTCCAACGCGAAATTCTCCTGACATTTCCCATTCGGCAGTCCTAAATCCTGCCAGGGAGCATCCAAGCAGGGAAGGAATCCATGAAAATCACACTGCTGGGCACGGGAACGCCCACCCCCTCCCTGCGGCGGATGGGAGCCGGGTATCTGGTGGAAACCGGCGGGGACGTGATCCTTTTCGACCTCGGTTCGGGAGCCTATCACCGCATGCTGGAGGCGGGTTATCCGCCCACCCGGATCAGCCACGTCTTCTTCTCCCACCTCCATTACGACCACTGCGTGGACTATGCCCGGCTGCTGCTCACCCGCTGGGATCAGGGCGCGGGGAAGATTCCCGAATTGCGGGTGCATGGCCCGGAATTCATGGCCCGCATGACGGAGTTGTTGTTTTCGCCCGACGGCGCCTTCGGCCCGGACCTCGCCGCCCGCACCGAGCACCCGATGAGCCAGGAGATCTACGAGGCCAGGGGCGGCGTTCCGCCCCGTTCCAAGCCGGCGCCGGAAGTGACCGAGTTGCGCAGCGGGGACACCGTCGCCGCGGGGGATTGGAAGGTGCGGGCGATCAGCGTACCCCACGCCCAGCCCCAACTGGCCTGCCTGGCCTACCGCCTGGAGACTCCGGCGGGCTCCTTCGTTTACAGCGGCGATACCGCGCCCAACCGGGGGCTGGTGGAACTGGCGCAGGGCTGCGACGTGCTGGTGCACATGTGCCATTACATCACGGGCACGGAAATTGGTCCGGCCCTGAGCAAGGGCACCACCGGGCACCTGGAAGCCGCCCGCACGGCCGCGGATGCGGGAGTGAAGACCCTGGTGCTCAGCCACATCACCGAGCAGATGGACGTCCCCGGCGTGCCCGAGCGGCTGATCCGGGAAATCGGGGAAATATTCACCGGCCACATCATCTGGGGCGAGGACGGAATGCAGATCACCCCGGGAGATCCCCTGCCGCGAAAACTGGAGTAGGCGGCCTGCGGGACCCTGTTGAATCCCAGCGTCTCTCAACCAAATTTATGAATCGCATCGGATATTGAAATTGATCGATAAAAGGGTGTCACGCCGGTATTTTCTGGCGGAAGGCACACGGCTATTCGCCATGGGCAGCCTGGGCGCTCTCACGGCGGCGCTGGCCTCTCCCGGGACATCTTTTGGGCTGGATTGGGCTTCCCTGGTTGGCAGCAAACCCCAGGGCGGGCATGGAAAAGTGAAGGACCTGCGGGGGCGATCGCGGGCAGGAGGCCGCCCCCTGGGCGTGGGGGACCGGGTGGAATCGGGGGAGCAGATCGTGGTGGAACCACGGGGTTGGATGATCCTCTCGCTGTCCGACAACACGATCATGCGGATCAATGCCAACACCACTGTCACCCTGGAAATCGATGCCAACCGGAGGGGTTTTTTCCGCTTGCTGGCGGGCTCCCTCTTGACGGTCATGCCCACCGGAAACCGGTATCTTGTCAACCTGCCCACCGCAACCGTCGGTATCAAAGGCACGGTGTTTTTCCAGCAGATTTACCATCCCGGAGAACGGATCGCCTTCGACGAGAATAATGAAAGAGTCATCATTCCGCGGGGGATTAGCGAATATTTCTGTCTCTGCAACGGGATGGCGGACTTCATGCCGAGTGATCAATCAACGCCTTTCTTCTCCGATATCTCCGAATATCACAACTCGTATTATATCGACCCCCGGCTTCCCAATCCGATGGTCGAGGCCCCCCAACTCAATCACACCGATGAGCAAATTTTGGAATTGATCGACCGCCAGGACGGAGCGAAGCATGATACCGCTTTCCTGGATGCGTATTCGGCGTGACCGGATTCGGGGGCGGGAAGGGGGGAAATCTCTC
>CAZOXD010000090.1:14767-16585 GCA_964583525.1 uncultured Pseudomonadota bacterium | reverse complement strand
CTGGATGCGTATTCGGCGTGACCGGATTCGGGGGCGGGAAGGGGGGAAATCTCTCCTCAGTCGTGTTTTCCCGGATATAATATAAGTGAAGAGCGGTCCCCCCATATTCCCCTTGCCCCACGTTTCCCCCCGGAGTAGAAGGGCAGGGCATATGGGTAGGCTTGTCAGCCCCGGAATGGGGGTCAAATTTAACTGAAATTCATTGCCCGGAATTCATAGCACGGCATTTTTTTGCACGGCATTTTTATCAAGAAGGGGAGTACCGACCATGGAGATGTTTGACTTGTCCGGCAAGGTGGCCATCGTCACCGGTGGAAATGGAGGGATCGGATTGGGCTGCGCCCGGGGCTTGGCCAAGGCCGGAGCGGCGGTGGCCGTGGTTGGCCGCAATGCGGAAAAATCCGCCCGGGCCGTGGCCGATCTGGAACAATACGGCGCGGGCGCCATGGCCGTGGAAGCCGACGTATCCAAGGAAGGCGACGTCCAGACGATGGTGGAAACCGTGACGGCCAAATTGGGCCGGGTGGACATTCTGGTAAACAACGCGGGCACAAATATCCGCAAGCTCCCCCAGGATTTATCCCTGGAGGAATGGCATACGGTGATGGACGTCAACCTGACCAGCGCCTTCCTCTGCAGCAAGGCCTGCTACCCGGAAATGAAGAAGGCCGGCCGCGGCAAGGTGCTCAACAACGGTTCCATGATGTCCATCTTCGCAGCGCCCTGGGCGCCGGTGTATGCCGCCAGCAAGGGTGGGATGGTGCAATTCACCAAGGCGCTGGCCACAGCCTGGGCGCCGGACAATATTCAGGTGAACTGTTTTCTTCCCGGCTGGATCGATACGGAACTAACGCAAAAAGCCCGCACCCAGATCGATGGATTGCACGACAAGGTGCTCAAGGACACGCCCGCCGGACGGTGGGGGAATATTGACGATTTCCAGGGCCTGGCGGTGTATCTGGCCAGCCCGGCCTCGGATTTCCTGACCGGCACCGCGATTCCCCTGGATGGTGGATTTTCGGTGCTCATCTAGGGCCGCAGACCCTGCCAACGCAACGGGAACGCAATGAATCCTTATAAGATCTATGCTTTGCAATACGCGCGCAGGGATGCCGTGTACGGGCAATTGAAGCTGGGGGATATCCACGATACCACACTGCTGGATTTGTCCTACTACCTGTGGGCCATCACCAACGGAGAGACCACCGCCATCGTCGATTGCGGGTTCACCGAGGAATTGTGCAAAAAGCGCGGCCGGCAATGGCTTCGGCATCCCACCGAGCAACTGGAAGCAGTTGGAATCGATCCGGCCAAGGTGGAACACGTCATCCTCAGCCATATGCACTGGGATCATGCGGGAAATTACGGCCTCTTCCCCAACGCCACCTATTACCTCCAGGAAGACGAGATGGCCTTCTGGACGGGGAAATATGTCCGCTATGAGCATTTCCGCGCACCCATGGAGGTGGACGACGTGGTGGAACTGGTGCGGCTCAATTACGATGGCCGGGTGCGCTTCTCCAATGGCAGCGAGGAGATTCTGCCTGGAATCAAGGTGCACAAGATGAGCGGCCATACCAAGGGGGTGCAGGTCACGGAAGTGCCGACGGCATCCGGAACGGCGGTGATCGCCTCGGATGCGGTGCATACCTACAACAACCTGCGGGACGATCGCCCCACGCCCATCATCTATAATGCGGCGGGGTACCTGGATGGCTACGAGGCCGTCCGGAAATTGGCGAAAAACGAGTCCTATATTTTTCCCGGGCACGATTCGGAAGTATTGCGCATTCATCCCAACGTCTCGGAGGGCATCGC
>CAZOXD010000090.1:11035-14667 GCA_964583525.1 uncultured Pseudomonadota bacterium | reverse complement strand
GGATCTGGATTAAGCAGCGGGAATCAGTGACCGGCCGGACTGGGATCAATTAGGGAAATCGGGGACGAGTATGGATTCGGCTTTATTGGCGGACATCGTGGTCATCCTGCACTTGGCCTATGTCTGGTTCGTCACATTGGGATATGTGGCCATTTTGGTGGGCTGGCCCCTCGGGTGGCTCTGGATTCGCAACCGCACCTTCCGGCGGCTGCATCTCGCCGCAATCGGCCTGGTGGCTGTGGAAGCGGTGGTGGGCGTCGTCTGTCCCTTGACCTGGCTGGAAAATCTGCTCGCCCCGGATCGCGCCGGGGCCACCTTCATGGGGCGGATCGCCCGGAACCTGTTGTATTATGATTTGCCCCCCTGGGTTTTCACCGTGGGCTATGTGGTGCTGCTGGTTGTGGCGCTGGCGCTCTATTGGGTGGTGCGCCCCCGGGATTGCGCGGGAGAGGAGCCCCGCCCGGCCGCGGAGGAAGAGGTTGGCAGCTTGGACGCAGACGCCGCGGGGGGGCCGGAAGACGAAGCGGAAGCGGCGGAGTTACGGTAATACCGTTTTACGGCGACCCCTTTTCCCGCCATCTGCATCAGATTTTCCACCAGCATCACCTCTTCGCGATTTTCCAGATATTGCTTGAGGTTGCCTCTGATCAGTCCATAGGCTGGGAGAGGAGGCTTAGTATAGAAGATCGAGCGTACCAGCAGGCATCCCCCGGGGACGTCGAAAATCCGCATTTCCCCCACCTTCATTTTGAAAAATTCCAGTTGATACCCCCGCTCCGCACCCTCCGCACGCATCATCAACCCGCTGTCTCCGCCTTGATTCGCGGTACTCCGATCCAGGGAATGGTTCTTGGCAAGCTCCGCGAATTTTTTCTCCGAATCGATTTGTTTCAGCATTCGCTTGCACTGCGCCTTGTCACGCAGGAATATGCTCCGCACCCGGACATGCTCTCCCCGCACGAGGCTGGGATTTTTTTCGTAATAGGAGCGGATCTTCTCTTCGTCGATTTTGATTCTGGAACGGACAAATTTTTCGATCAAATGCCGGACGACCAGCTCCTTTACCTGCTTGCGCAATGGCTCCTCTCCCGCGAATCCGCTTCCCAGCACCCACTGGAAGAGCACCTCCTCGTTGATCAACGCCTCGATGTACACCTCCATATCCCCCCGGGCATCGATCTGATCGCCCAGGGAGAGCGACTCTATGGATTGGTAGACGTCGGATTGGCGGATTTCCCGGCCATTGACCTTGGCCACCAGGGGGTCGGCCCGATGATTCTCGGCCAGGGACACTCCCGAGACCGCCAGCCACACGGAGATGAACAGGGCGAACGCCAGCGAGTATTGCGGAATTCCTGTCCGTTTTCTCCGCAACGGAAAAACCCTGCTTTCCATCGGTTTGGTCATCCGTTCTTCCCCGGCTTGGCTGATTTCACGGCTGGCAATTTCCCATTAAGTCCGGCGGTCAGTTCCTGAAAATATTCGATCATCTCCGCTGCCGCCCAGTCCCGTTCTCCCTTGGCGGCCAGAATGACTCTTCCTTGCGGATCGATCAAAAAGGTTGAGGGCAGATCCCGGGTCCCATACAAAGTGGCGATTTTGGAATCGGTATCCAGGACGATGGGGAAGGTGACCCCGAGCCGCTTTAAATACGGGTTTACCTTCACAGCGCCTTCCTTGTCCAGCGAAACTCCCAGCACTACGAAGGAGCGCTTGCTGATGGAGGTGGAAAGGCGCTCCATGCTGGGCATTTCCCTGAGGCAGGGGGGGCACCAGGTAGCCCAGAAATTGAGCAGAACATAGCGCCCGCGGAAATCGGCCAGCGCCACCGGGTTTCCGGCGGGATCGGGGAGTGTGAAGCCGGGGGCCGGCAGCGGCCGGTTGAACGCCACCATCCGAATCTTGTGCCCCTGTGGGCCGTGGGCCAAGGCCGCCTGCCAAAATAACGGCAGGAGGATGGCCGCAATGGGAATAATTTTCGCTTTCATGGGCTCCTCAATGTTTCCATATCATCCCTTTCCTTATTGATCCTCCCCAAGGACTGCCGGGTTCAACCAGGCAGCGGAAAATGTGTGTGCTTCCTCAAATCTGCTTCCTCAAATCATCGCCGTGCAACAAGAAGAACGATTGTCCGCGAGAAAGGGAGGGGCGATCCGGAAAATGAAGATGGGGGAAGGCAGACAACGCGGGTGTACACAGGCTGCGCGGGGAACCTCCGATCGGAACCCCGCGTGCCCGAACATCCGATACAGTCTTTACTTATGAGCCGCCAGACCGGCAGCTTTGCATTGGGAATACTTCTGCCCGCAAATACAGTCATAGCAGAATTGCTTGTCGAGCGCCTTTGCATAGAAGAAATCCTGTCCATGTCCGCAGTAATGCAATTGCGTATCCGCGCCGGGAAGTTTGGCGAACAGATAAAAGGCGGGTTTCAGCGAAGGCAGGGTCTTGCTTCCCGAAGGTTCCGAGGGCCTTGAAACGACCTTCATGCCCTTGAGCCTGCTGGTTTTTTCGGCGGTAAATCCGATGATCTCATTGGAGCCGAAATTTCCGCCCCTGAAGTTGGAGGGGAGTTTTATCCGGAATTTTCCCTTGTTCTTCCCGGCGGTGCCTTTTTTCAGCCAACCCACCGGCCCGATATAGGTGGATTTCTGATTCACGGTGTCATGGACCCAGGCGAAAATGGCCCGTTTTCCAGCAGGCATTTTCAGTCCACTGTAGGTCCCGGTGAACTCGTTTGCGTTTTTTTTATAGATGATGGTTCCTTTGGGACCGATATCCTTGCCGAAGCTGTAGCCGTCGATGAGTACCCCCCCAAACATGGGTTCCACTTTTTCGGCGGCATTTTCGGCGGCATGCGCGGCCAGGAAGGAAAGCATCAGCACGGCCCCCTGCAAGGCGAATACCTGGATCAATTTCCTCATGGCAATTCTCTTTCTTAACATGAAATGAAAATATTCCGGCGTCTCCACCAAGGAGAGCGCTGGAGCTTCCCTTATTAATAAATCCATGATTGCACCGTTCGCAGTATGGTTGGATACAATCCACTTCTGCTCCGCATTCATTGTTTCTAAACTAACGGGCAGGGAGGAGAACAGCAACTGCAACTGCAAACAACATTGGAACCGCCGATGAACGAGGATAAACGCGGATTTGAACTGCGAACCGCAACCTTACCCCCCCACTTCTTGATGATTTCTCCTTGATTTCATCCCGTCTGTTCATCATGATGAAAAACATTGCAAATATATCCCGGACCGTAGGGAGACAGCCATGTCTGCACCGGAAACCAAGCAGAAGCTGACCGCGGTATTCGTCGCCGACGTGGTGGAATACAGCCGCCTGATGGGGGACGATCACCACGCCACCCTCCAATCCCTGGAAGCCTGCCGCGCAGTCTTTTTCTCCCACATCGAACAGTTGCAGGGCCGGGTGGTGAACGCGCCCGGCGATTCCATCCTGGCTGAATTCGGTAGCGTGGTGGACGCCGTCAACTGCGCTGTGGAAATCCAGCGTGATCTGGACGAGCGCAACACCGAATTGCCCGAATCCCGCCGCATGCGCTTCCGGATCGGGGTCAATCTGGGGGACGTGCTGGAAAAGGGGGGCGAACTGTATGGGGACGGGGTCAA
>CAZOXD010000090.1:9625-10935 GCA_964583525.1 uncultured Pseudomonadota bacterium | reverse complement strand
CGGGACGGTCTCTCCAGCGGACCGCATGACCACAGCCGTGCTCCCCTTCGCCAATATGAGCGGGAACCCGGAGCAGGAATACATCAGTGACGGCATCACGGAAAACATCATCACCTCCCTGGCCCGTTTCAAGTCTCTCCCGGTGATCGCCCGCAATTCCAGCTTCGCCTATAAGGGAAAGGCGGTGAACGTGAAGGAGGTGGGCCGGGAGTTGGGCGCCCAATACGTGGTGGAAGGAAGCGTGCAGCGCTCGGGGGAAAACATCCGCATCACCGTGCAGTTGATCGACGCCCGTAGCGGAAAGCATCTCTGGGCGCAGAGTTACGACCGCAGGTTCGGGGAATTGTTCGCGGTGACGGACGAGATCACCCAGGCCATTGCCGGGGCCGTGCCCGAATTGGTGTCGGAGGCCGCCCAGAACAGAGCCATCAGGACGGATTTGGAGAGTCCGCAGGCCGTGGACTATGTCCTGCGCGGACTCTACCATATGAACAAGTTCACCCTAAAAAGCTCCCAGGCCTCAATTCCGTGGTTCGAGAAGGCGGTTGAACTTGAACCAGGCATGGAGCGTGCCGTGCGCTTCCTGGGCTGGGCGAATTGGCAAGTCGGGCAACTGGGGAGAAAGCCGGAGCGCTTCAAGGAGGCCTTACGGCATGCCAAACTCGCCGGGGAACTGGACCCGAACAATTCTTCCATTCGCTGGCTGCTGGCATCGATTTATTTCAGCACGGGACAACTGGAACGGGCAGGAGCCGAATTCGCCAGGGCCCTTGAACTCAACCCCAACTCCTCACGGATCCTCAACCACTATGCAGTCTATTTGACATTGCTGGGACGAGCCAGGGAGGCCGTGCCCTTGGCGGAAAAGTCACTGCGGCTCAATCCCATTCCCCCCTTCTGGTTTTACCGCAACTTGGGGGTGGTCTACTACTGGGGTGGGCAATACGCCGACGCCGTCCGTTTGCTCACCGGGCGGCTTCAGGAGAAACCAAGTGTGCTCCGTTTGCTGACTGCCAGCCACGTCAAGCTGAACGATATGGACGAGGCGAAAAAGTATGCCCAAAAACTCGTGGTTCTGGTTCCCAAATTTTCGCTGAAAGCCCATGCCAAGGCCGTAAATAAATTATTCAGGGAGCCCGGCATGGTGGAAGATTGGATCGCCACCCTGCGCAAGGCCGGGCTGCCGGAATGAGGAGGGTTTCCCATGCCGTTGCCGTTGGCGGTTTCCCCCTCGGTCCGGCAGTTTGAATAGCCGCGGAGAGGGGGAGAATCGTGCGACTCGCAAACGATTCGCCGCCAGGTGACGGGGG
>CAZOXD010000090.1:0-9525 GCA_964583525.1 uncultured Pseudomonadota bacterium | reverse complement strand
ACGTCCTCCGCGGCGATGGGCGTTCCGCGCAGATGGCGGGCGGAAAACTTCTCGGAGGCTTCGGCGTGGCTCAGGTTGAGTTCGGCCCCCATTCCGCGCAGCAGGTCCGTGGCCACCGTACCGGGACAGACCGCGTTGACGGTCAGGTTGTGATCGGCCACCTCCATGGCCAGGGAGCGGGTGAGCCCCACCAAGGCGTGCTTGGCGGCGGTGTAGGCCACCCCGGTGCCGATGCCGCGGTGTCCGGCCACCGAGGCAATGTTGACGATGCGGCCCCAGCCCCGCTCGATCATACCGGGCAGGGCGCGTTTGCAACAATGAAAGGCTCCCTTGGCGATGACGTCCATCTGCGCGTCCCATTGCGATTCGGTCACCGAGGGCAGCGGGTTGAGGACGATCACGCCGGCATTGTTGATGAGAATGTCCACGCCGCCGGCGGTTTCTTCCGCCTGGGAAAATGCGCGGTCCACGGCCGCCGGGTCCCGCACGTCGAAGACCAGGGGGTGGATGCGGGGATGGATGCGCCGCAGCGCCGCCACGGCTTCGTCCAGGACTTCCCGGCTGGCGAGGGGATAGGGAATTTCCGGCAGGTTCCGGGCAATATCTCCCACAAGGAGGGTGGCCCCCGTTTCCGCCAGTCCCTTGGCGATCGCGAATCCATTCCCGCGGGCTCCTCCCGTAACGAGGGCCACCTTTTCCTTGTGGGCTTCTTTTGTGGTGGCGTTGAACGCCATGGCTCCACGCCAAATCTATTGGAATATTGGGATGGTTCCTCCCGGGAACCATCGCGCGACTGCATGCGTTTAATATTTCATAAATGAGCGGTTCTGCCGGGGAACTCCTCCTTGAGTCTGGCCCTTCATCCTGATGATGGGGCCCCGGCAGAACCACTCGGCCTACGATCCTTCTCCCGATTGCGCCGGAAGCAGCCACCCCGCATCCGGGCCGGGGACCCGCCGCTGCCCGGGGAGCGGCGGAGCGATCCGGTACCGGTCTTCCATGGCATCGCGGATGGGACTGCGCTGCATCCGCCAGGAGCCGATGCAACCGTGTTCCCGCAGCAGGTCCAGGTCGCGCTTGAGGGACTCCAGGGCCCGGTACCGGCCGCTGGGGCTCACCCACAGCCCGGCATCGCGTATCAGTTGTCCGGCGCTGCAATCGATGGTGCGCATCGCATCCTCCCCGCCGCCCCCGGAAATCCCGCCCCAGGAGATGCGCAGATACACCAGGAGCGCGATGGCGTGGGGATGATCCTTGGCCGGCGCTTCCAGCAGGAATTCCGGGAGATCGCGGAAGGGAGCCCCCAGGCTGCCCGCACCACCCCCAGCACCGTCCCCATGGAACACCGGGTCGATCCTGATCTGCAGCCGGTCGGTGGCGGTAGAGGTGGCCTTGCCCGGAATTTTCTTGCCCCCGTCCGGGGCGTTCTTCCCTGCCGGCTGATTGCCGGGTTTCAAGGCGGCGCTACGGCTCATCACCGTCAACAGCCGCGAGACCCGGGCGATTGGTTTGGCGCCGGCTGGCGCCATGGGACGGCCGCCGGCCGCCTCCGAGTGACCCGGAGCAGGCCCGGAAACGCGGGTCAGTTCCACGCCGGCCAGCCGGGAGATCACTTTCTCCAGCCGCTGCATCCGGGCAGCGGCGCCGCGGGCCGACAGATCGCCAAAGGCGATCTCCATGGACATTTCCTCCAGGCGCACCTCCACTTCGCGTCCCGGCGGGCTGCGGTCGAAATGAGCGAAGAGCAATGCCAGCAGCCGGGTGCCCTCCGGGCCATGTTTGCGTTGGACGAGGCACAGCAATTCGGCCAGGAAGGCGCCCCGCTCAAGGGGGAATAGTTCCATCTGAGCGGCCTCCCCGGCAGCGGCACCCTCCCTGGCGCCCTCCATGGGGATTGCGGACAGGCTTGTCCGCAACCCGGATATGGGGATTGCAGACAGGCTTGTCCGCAACCCGGTTAACGTGCAGTAGACCGCCTGGGGCGCGGGCTTTCCCTCATGGCTCCCCTCCGCCGGAGATGGGGAGGCCAGGGACGGAACAGCCGTGAGCTCGGTGGCGTATCCGGTGGCGTACCCGGTGGCGAAGCCCGCGGGAGGCACGGGGGATTCCACACCCTCCCTGTCTCGGCTGGCATCCCGCACCAAGTGATGGAAGAGATCCGCGCCCAGGTATTCCCACCGGCACAATGGGTTGGCCGGACTCCAGGTATCGGCGCCACCCATCATCACGCCGCGCCCGTTGGACCCGCAGATCTCCCAGGTATGACCGGGGAAGCGGCCGGGCAGGAAATGGAGCATCAGGTTTTGCGGCGGGGATTCCTCGTCCCGGTCGAAGTTGTACAGCGCAATGGCCGTCAGCAGTTTCCCCATCCGGCTGGAGCGGTCACTCACCATCCGTTTCACCTGCTCCAGCGCATGCAGAGAGCCGGGCAGGGAGAGTTGGCAGATGCGGTCCACATTGACCCGCAACATCGAACGCGCAGCCGCCCATCTTTCCGGGGTGGAGCGGTGAAACAGCAGGGTTTCGAACAGGGAAACTTTCAGGGCGGCCAGATCGGGTTCGGAGAGGACATAGCGGTCGAGGTCCCTCGCCCGCAGCAATGCCCCCACCCGGGCATGGCGGCGGGATTTGTCCACACCGGGATGGGTGAAGCTGCGTTCGATTTCGGCTTCGATCCAGGGGCCAGCCTGATCCGGGGCGGCGCCTTCCCTGGCGTAGTACCCCAACAACGCATTCAGGCTGTCCTCCAGCGAAATGGTGACCTTCCTTCGCCGGATATGCGTCGGGCCGCTTTCAGCCGCCGATTTTTTCGATCCCGTGCATTCGATCATGAATTTTACGCACCTAACCCTTCACGCTGAAGCAGCGCTAATTGGGCCCGTTTCGGGCCTAACCCGTACTGATTTGGATCAAACGAATCTACTCAAATGAACCTGCTCAAACGAACCTGCATTGCCGGCTTGCCTTGGGACTCGTACCCCCGCCCGCTCCATTTCCTGGCCGATCCCGGAATTCCGGTGACGCAAGCACCAGGGTGACCAAAATATATTAACCACAGGGTATTCATGTGCCGCCGCTACGGCAGGGGTGGTTCACGCCCTTTCATTAATTGCAAGCAAATGACGAGTCCAAAATGACCAAACGAATCATGGTGTCCCAGGAAATACGGCCTATTCTCCCACCTGCTGAGTTGCCGCCACTTTTTCGCTCCCGCGGCCAGAAAAAATCGCAGGAACTGAAGAATTCCAGTTGGACGGAAATCCCCAAACCCCTTGACTCCATCGACCTTATTTCCATGATTGCAGCAGGGTGACCGGCAACCTCCTTTCGCAGTACAATTTCACATCTGGGCGATAAATCAATGAAAAAAGATCGCAAAATGAGAGGTTATTTTCTTATCTGCTGATTTGACGGGAAGAATTCGATTTACAAATTTTACGCTGATTTTCTTAACCCCAAAAATTTATGACCGCAGGCTTTTCATATCAATGGTTTAATTCAAAACCATTGATATGATAAGATATATCAATGTGTTGTTTCCTGTGGCGATCTTCTCCCTGCTGGTTGCAACAATGGAAAATCAAGACGTCATGTGGATAAGGCAGCCTGATATTCGGAAGCCTGACGAAGAAGGAGGGGGGAAATAAATTTTTATGTGGCGCGAATTTTTTCCATCGAAATGCCGCAAATTTTCATGTTCTCCCTTTCCACCCATTGAGGAAGAGACGGGTTCCCATCACCATGAAAAACACAGCGAACAGGATTTTCAACCACCCGGGAGAGATGACCAAAACCAGCACCAGCCCGGCGGCGATCCCCACGGCCGAGGAGGGCACCAGATGGAATGCATCTTTCCAGAGAATATTGCCGGTTTTCCATTGCGCGGCGATTCCCGACAACGCATTGATGACATTGATGCAGAGCGCCAGCGGGATGACGGCGAGAATCGGAATATGGAAAAAGGTGGATAATCCCAATGTGGTGATGCCTCCTCCACCGATGCCGAGGATGCCGGAGAAGAATCCGGAGAGGATGCCGATCAGCAAAAACCCCCACAGGGGAGTCCCTTCCCGGGCTTCCCCCAGCACCGGGTCCATCCCCTGTGCGAACAGGTACACCGAACTGGCTAGAGCGAATACGGAAAAGATGAGCAGAATCCAGTGCTGGGGAATGCGGTTGAGAAGGAGGCCTCCAATTTGGGCGGCACATCCCCCCGCCAGCAGAAGGGTGAACCCTTCCAGCAGGCTGAAATGGAGGCCCGACACCGCCACGTGCACCACCAATGCCGCCGCCGAGATGAAGAATACGGCGGCCAGGGAAGTGGATACCGCTTCGCGGGGAGTCGCCTTGCGGAGGAAGATCAACCCGGGAACGATGAGGATTCCACCGCCAATTCCCAACAACCCGTTAAGAAGACCCACCCCCAACCCCAACCCCAGGGTAGGGTAGGCAAGGAATTCTGGGTCGTTCGGTTTGTGTTCGTTCATATGGACATCTGCACAGGGAACCATGACACGTAAGGGGGTTGATTCCGCATTCCCAGGCCCACCCCCCCAGTCAAGGGGGAACCGCCGTTGGCGGATGGGGTTGGTATTATCCAGGATGGATCGGCCAGGATGCGATCGGATGTAATATCACCGATGTGATTTCACCGATGTGATTTCATCATGGAGGAAGTGGAGAAGCAAACCCGGACCTCCCGTCGAAATCCACAGCGAAGAGCCGATCGCATGCGGTGGTATCCGGTGGCGTCTTGCGCCGATGGGGTGGAGAGCATAGGCTTTCGGAATGAAATCCGGCTCCGGTCAACCTCCAGGCGATAAGGAATCCCCGAGTGAATCCCAGGATTCCCGTCCCGGCAGAATCGCGGCGGTCTTCGCGGACCGCTGCCTGATCTGGGTGGAGGGAGAGGAAATCGTCTGCTCCCTGCGGGGGCGGTTCAAAGGGGTCACCAAACCGGTGGTGGGAGACCGGGTAGAAATCATCTCCCACTCCGATGGCACGGGCACCGTGACGGAAATTCATCCCCGCACCAGTGAATTGACCCGCCGTCACGCCGACCGCAAACGGGCCGGCCGCTCCCACGCTCCCCAAGTATTGGCGGCCAATGTGGATTTACTGGTGGCGGTGGCTTCCGTGAAGCGCCCTCCGTTGCGCCCGGGGTTGCTGGACCGATTTCTGGCGGCAGCCACCCTGGCCGGGATTTCCCCCTTGATCTGCATCACCAAACTGGACCTGGACAGTGAGAAGGTTTTCGCGCCGCTACGGGACACCTACCAGTCCATCGGGATAACGGTTATCGGCACCGACATTCACCGGCCGGAAAGCCTGGAACCACTGGCGGCCGAATTGTGGGGAAAGACCGCGGTGCTGACCGGCCACTCCGGCGTGGGCAAAACCAGCCTGCTCAACCTGCTGGCCGGACGGAGCATGGCCGTGCGCGAGGTGGGCTTCCACAAGGACCGCGGCCGGCACACGACCACCACAGCCCGGATGATCGCGTTGGAGGGCGGCGGGTTTGCCATCGATTCCCCGGGCGTGCGGGAGTTCGGGCTGCATGGCCTCGATCCGGGAGAATTGGCGCCGCTGTATCCGGACTTTGGGTCCTACCTGGAGGGGTGCGGGTTTCGGGATTGCCTCCATCGGGGGGAGCCGGGCTGTTCCCTGCACGACGCAGTGGAGGCGGGAAAAGTCTCCCCGTCCCGCTATGCGGGCTACCTGAAACTGTTGGAAGAGTTGGAAGGCTGACTCCGCGCCCTTTTCCGCGGGATTTCGCGAAATCCGGAGCTGTCTCCCGGCGTTTAATGGAGACTGGATTGAATTGTGCCTTTAATCGGAATGGTTTATAAATCGTCTTTGGAAATGAATCCGGGGAAGGCGGCGGATTCACCAACCGGCAACGCCGTCCAAGGCCCTTACCCAAGCGGAAGCAAAACGGATCCAAGCGGGGGCCAGGTCATCCCGGCGGATTCTCCGGGGACCTTCCCCTCAACCCAAACCGGATTTCACCATGGCCGGCTCGAAGGACGACAGTAATGGAGAATCCACCTTGAGCCAGGAATTCAAGCTCAGCTACACCTCGGATGGCAGATACATCCCGTACCAGGGGGGATCCATGGGGTGGGCCGACAATGCAGGGGTAATGAAATCGGAAGTGGGCAACCATTATAAATACCACACCATGATGGAAAACGCTGAGGTGAAAACAGCGCAATTCTTCCGGGCCGGGGCGGAATTCGGCCAGCGCCGTGCCACGCCCCGTCAGATGATAGAAATTCCGGCGATACTGCAGTTCGAGGATGGCTCCTTGACCTGCCTCACCCACGATATTTCCCAGCACGGTGTGCGGTTGCAGTTTATCGAGGAAACAAGCCTCTACAAAGGCCTCCAGGTCACCGTGCAGTTGCTCAACCAGGAGGCGACGGTCTCCCTGATGGCGATCCTTTCCGAAGTGGTCTGGATCCGCAGTTCGGGGGTCACCCGGACGGTATGGAGCGTGGGCATTTCATTTACCGGCCTTACCCCGGATCAGGACACCCAATTGAAGGCCATCATCGAGCCCTGACGCTCGTGCAAGAAAGGTGGATTTCTCCGGCGGAAATTCTCCCCCGCCATGATCGGCGCAGGAATCCCGTGTACCGGTCAGATGGAGATGCGGCGCACCGACACCACATTTTGGATGGCCCGCAGGGCTTCCAACACGGCATCGTCCACCGGGGTGTCCACCCGCAGCAGCGACATGGCATGTCCCCCCGGCATATTCCTCGACAATTCGAATTGGGAGATGTTGATCTCGTTTTTGGCGAGGATGGTGCCGATATCCCCGATTACGCCGGGGCGGTCGATATTGATCACCCACAGCAGGTTTCCGTCCGGAATTACCTCGAAGGTAAAATCATTGACCTGGCTGAGCCGGTAGTTGTTTTCCCCGAACACCACACCCCCGATCTTGAACTGGTGCTCATGGTCGGTGACGATGAATTGCACCGCGCTGTGGTAGTCCCTGAACCCGGGATCGTCCACGTCGAAGATCTCGATCTGCCGGTCCGCGGCCTTTTTTTCCGCGTTGACGAAGGTGATGGCCTCGTCCGCAGTGTTGCGGAGAAAGCCCTTCAGGAAGGCTCTGCGCACCAACATTCCTTCCTCGCTGTCCAGCTCCCCGCGGTATTTAATCTGGATGCGGCGGGGGTTGAAATCCAGCGATTGCATGGCGAATACCCCCAGCTTTTCCGCCAGGACGGCATAGTACTTCACGCGGGGATTGGTGAGCACGTTGAGGCGGGGCATATTGACCGGGTAGTCCACCACCTCGTCCCGCAAGGCGCGGATGGTCTGCTCCGCGATGGACTCCGCGATGCGCTGCTGGGCTTCGCCGGTGGAAGCGCCGATATGCGGGGTCATCACGACCTGGGGCAATTTGGCGAAGGGATTGTCCGTGGGCGGTTCCACGGCCCAGGTATCGATTCCGGCGGCGGCCACCTTGCCTTTTTTGAGGGCCTGCAACAGCGCCGCCTCGTCGACGATGCCTCCCCGGGCCGTATTGATCAGGATTACGCCGTCCTTCATGGCGGAGAATTCCTTCGTGCTCAGCATATCCCTGGTTTCCTGGTTGAGCGGCACGTGCAGGGTAATCACGTCGCTCCCGGCGACCAGTTCGGCCAGATCGCTCTTGTGGGCCTGATGAAGCTCGAACACCTCGTCGGCGACATAGGGATCGTAGGCCATTACGTTCATGTCGAAGGCGTTGGCGAAGCGGGCCACCCGGTGCCCGACATTCCCCAGGCCGACGATTCCGATGGTTTTACCCATCAATTCGCTTCCGGTGAACTGATGGCGGTCCCAGCCCTGGTCTTCCAGGCGGCGGTGGGCCGGCACCACCTTGCGGATGGCGGCCAGCAACAGGCCGATAGTCAACTCGGCGGCGGAGTTGGTGTTCTTCCCCGGGGTGTTGATGACCAGGATGCCCTTTTCGGTGGCGTAATCCACATCGATATTCCCGATGCCCACCGCGGCCCGGGCGATCACCCGCAGTTGCGGGGCCCGTTCGATCAATTCGCGGGTGATCCGGGTTTCCGAACGGGTCACGATGGCGTGGAAATCCGCGACGATGGAGAGAATTTCCTCGTAGGGCAGGTCGGGCCGGTACTCCACCTCCACGTCGGAGGCGGCTTGGAATATTTCCAGCGCCAACGGATGCAGGGCGCCGGTGATCAAAATACGATGGGTCATGCCATGGGATCGGATGCGGGTTGAGGGAAGGGTGCAATAGATACACGGAAGGATTGATGCGGCACTATTCCATCACCGGTTTCCAAGGTGGGCATGGTCCGGTTACTCCCCGGCCACCCCCTGGCGCTGGATGCACGCGCGAGGAATTCCCGGGCATGACTCCAGTGCTCCTCCTTCCATTGCGATCATACCACATCGTTTTGCAGTGTGGAGTCCCACGGCAAATCCGATCAGGGGGCGCTTCAGGTTCCCGAATAGATTTCCGGACCGTGAAGGCCCATCCACCTTTCCGGGGAAGCGAGGGGGGGAAAAGCCGAACTGGCGGTACAATCCGTGCGCATCGGCCGTGGCCAGCAGCCAGCGCCGCAGCCCTTGCAGGGAGCGATGGGCCAGGATGCATTCCATCATCCATTTGGAAAGCCCCTGTCCGCGCCTGGACTCCAGCACGAACACGCCGCCCAGGCAGGCAAGAGTGGCGAAGCCTGTGACGACACGCGCGACCCCCACCTGAAGACCCGCATCCCCGGAATTTCCAATCCGGCGGCCGCAGGTGCGAGTCCTGCAGGATGCGCTGGTAAATAACCGATTTTCGCATTCCGGGAGGGGAAGGCCCGGATCGCGCTTTCATCCGCCCAAGGCGGCGGAAAATCCCGCGCTGTCGGTGACTGTGCCAATCATCCTGATGTTCTCAAGCGCAGCGGTGTGACGCTGGAGCCCACCTGAGGTGCAGCCGTCCTCGAGCACAACGACCCGGTATCCGTAGTCCGCGGCCTCCCGGGCGGTGCCCACGACGACCATGTGCGTGGCGTATCCGCACAGGACAACCGTATCGATTCCCAGGCCCCGCAGCATCGGGCCGAGTTCCGTACCCGCGAAGGCGCTGATACCGCGCTTCACGACCACGGCATCCCCCGGCTTGGGCTGCGCGTTGGGGTGAAAGGCAAAGCCGTCGCTGCCTTCGACCAGCGCATTCGACTGGGCAATAAATTGCAGTATTGGCACATGCGGGTTTTGTGGTGGATCCCCGGATTTTCGGCCCACCGCAATGTGAATTACGGGAATCCCCGCAGCACGGGCTGCTTCTGCCGCGACATTGGATACGGCCATGGCGGCCTCGATTCGCTGCAAGGCCTCGTCTTCAGACGGGGCCAGGGGGCTGCCCTTGGCGACGATATCGTTCTGAAAATCCATCAAAAGCAATGCCGTGCGCCCAGGATCGACAACAATGCTGTTACCCATGTGATGCGCTCCGTAATAACCGATATTTCCCAGAAAGATTGCTCACACAGCCTGGTT
>CAZOXD010000089.1:6753-18634 GCA_964583525.1 uncultured Pseudomonadota bacterium | reverse complement strand
CCATTACCCGCCGCGATGGCGATTTGACGGGGCGCGGCCTCGGGATTGCGGGGCAGCGTGATGCGCAGGACGCCGTTCGCGTAGTCAGCGGAAATCTTCTCCGCATCCACCACGGTGGGCACCTTGAACTGGCGCTTGAAGACGCCGTAGGTCCGCTCGGCCCGGTAGAAGCCGTTTTCTTCTTCCTTCAATTCCGACTTCTTCTCGCCGCTCAGGGTGAGCACGCCGTTTTCCAACTCGACCTTCAGGTTGTCCTTTTCCACGCCCGGCAATTCGGCGGTAACGATCACCGCATCCTTTTCTTCCCGGATGTCCACCCGGGGCAGGTAGGCGCTTTCCACGGTATCGCCGATGGAACTACCCTGCGCGGGACGGGCGGAGAATTCGTTGAAGAATCGGTCGAAGGGAAAATCGAACCAGCGTTGGGGCGTATAGTGAATCAAATTCATGGTATTTCTCCTGTATGCTTTCGTGTTATGACCTGCGGAGAATGCGGAGCGCTTCTGCCCTGCTCTCCGTTTTTTTATTATGTTAGCACTCTAACATATTGATTGCTAACACGTCAACTTTTTGCGATGAATATTTTGCTATATTTGTATTCATTTATGATAACAATTGGTTGACTAGAATTTTTTTTTATCGCTGGTATTCCCTGATCGGTTTCGCAGCCGTATGTACCTGGAAAAAGGGTCCAATGGGAGGAATTCCCCGGTGCGCCCTCAAGGAATGGATGGATGCGCCGATATAGGAGGTAGAAAACCGGGGAGGACGAAATCCGGCGGGGCCGCTTTCTTCACTTATTCCTTGCGCCCGCCGCGGCCGCCTCCCCCTCCCACATTTACTGCCGCACGAAAGGGCCGCCATGGTCCCGCGAATCGCCGTTCATCTTCTGGTACTGGGGGCAGTGCTTCTGCTGTCGGGTTGCGCGGGGGACAACGCCAACCTGCCCGTCCGCAAAGAGATCGCCATTGCGGACCGCCAGAAGGATTGGGCGCTGGTCTATTATCAAAGCTGGCGGCGGGCCAGGGATGGCTTTTACCTGCGTTTGGCCCGCGACCGGATGTCCGACGCCGTCCGTTCGTACTTCGTGCTCCAGATGAAAATCGGGCACTCCTATCCCGACTTCTACATCGCGGACGAGAAGCGGCTGGAAAGCTGCCGCTTCCTCAAGGAGATGGACCGCGAAGCCGGTAAGTACCAGGTCCGGTTGGAAAACACCGACCGCCAAGGCTGCCTCAAATAATCCCCTTCCCGAATTTCCGTTTCCCCGGGTTGGCCCTCCTGCGCGGGTTTTTCCAGGGTGGATGGTGTGGCGAACGAGAAATTCCATCAAGTTCGTTTATTCCGCGGAATCCGTGGGGCATTTTCGGTTCGGGCAGAGCGCCAAGGCGACGAACCAAGGCGATTTCCACCGGCGTGCTTCCGCGATTGCGGATGGCCGTTGCAGTTTCCCGCTCCACATCTGTGGGGAGGGAGGGAGCGCAGGCGGCAGTACAATGGAACCGGTAGTGCAATGGAAACCCGGCGGAAGGGTGAGGCGCAGTTCCTCTCCGCACACCGGGGATGTTTCTTACATTCAGAAAAACAGCCGCCTGCCACTTTCCTTCTGAATCCACATGCCCCTCTTGCCGTCCAGCCGTTGAGAAGAATCCTGCCTCTTCCCGGTTAAATCCAATAAATTGACACAGATCAATCATGATCCATTCCGGTGCCTATATACTGCAATGAAGATGGCGCCGGCGGAGGAAGTTTGGTGGGGAATTCCCTTCCCCTCCAAGTTCATCGAGGCAACCCGGCATGCACAACCTGATCGGCCAAACCCGGGATGCTCCCTGCCCGGGAGTGTCCGGCCAAGAATGAGGAGAGCGCGATGGAAACCAGCATTTTCTACGAACTCGGCCACCCGATCATCTGGGACTGGCGGGTCGCCACCGACCTGTTTTTCGGTGGCATGGGCGTAGGTGCTTTCTTGTTCGCCGTCCTGGTGGATTGGCGCTTTGAAGGCAAATACAAACGGATTTGCCAGACGGCGGCCTGGATGGCGCCCCTATTCGTGGTGATCGGATTGTTGTTCCTGATGGCGAAAATGGGTCGTCCGATGGCTCTTTTTCTCACCTTCACCACATTTGTACCTACTTCGCCCCTCTGGTGGGGAGGAATTTTCCAAACCTTGTTCATCCTCGGCACGATATACTACGCCCTGCAATGGCAACATCCCGATGAGGGGGTGCAGCTCAGAACCCGTCTGGGTTGGGCATTGATCCCCGTCGCCATGATTGTGGGCACCTATCACGGATTCGTCCTCAGCATCTTCAAAGCCCATCCCTTGTGGAATACCGGCCCCACCGTCGTAGCGGCCATCCTCAGCTTCATCACCACGGGCATCGCGGCCATCATGCTGATTCATCTGATTCGGATGAAGCTTGCCGGGCGTCTTTCCAAAACCGAATGGGTTCAGGAATTCCTCGGCGAAATTCACGAGGTGCGCATCCTGCTGGGGGGGGCGCTGCTCGCACAGATTTTCACCCTGTTCGTCTGGTGGGTTTCGCTCAACTTCGGTCATCTATCCGCACAGCAGGCATTGGCGGCGGCCACGGCCACCTATGGCCCGTCGTTCTGGCTGGTTGGCATCGGCGTCGGGGTGGTGATCCCCCTGCTGCTTGGCGGCTACACGATCTGGCGGGAAAAAGGGGCCAGCCTGAAACTGGAAGTCAATATGATCTGGTTGACCAGCGCCTTGATCCTTGTTGGCGGATTCGTGTTCCGTCTCACGATGGTGCTGGGTGGACAAGTGGAACTACCGATCAGAACGCTTTCCTAGGAATGGCCACGCGAGGCGACTCGAAACATTGCAGGTAACCGACGATATTTTCCGCTTTCCCAGGAGGGCGACATGCGAGTGACACGAAGAAATTTCATCAAATACACTTCCTCGACGGGATTGGCGCTTATCGGTGCCCATGCCGGACTGCCCGCACTACGCGGGTTGGTGCCCAGAAAGGCCCGTGCACAGGGGATCAGCAAAGGTAAATGGATGCCCTCCACCTGCCAAGGTTGCACCACTTGGTGTCCGGTGGAGATCAAGGTGGTGGACGGCCGGGCCATCAAGGTGCGCGGCAACGTGAACGCCAAGGGCAACCATGGCGCCATATGCCCAAGGCCTCATTTGGCTTTACAGCAAGTGTACGATCCGGATCGGATCAAGGTGCCCATGAAGCGCACCAACCCCAAAAAAGGCCGGAACGAGGATCCCAAATTCGTACCCATCAGTTGGGACGAGGCTTTGGACACCATTGCCACGAAGATGATGGAACTTCGCGCGAACGAAGAGCCGGAAAAATTCGTGCTCTTCCGGGGCCGTTACACCTATATGCGCGATCTCATCTATTCGGCCCTCCCCAAGGTCTTCGGCTCCCCCAACGGCATTTCGCACAGCGCCATCTGCGCGGAAGCCGAGAAATTCGGCCCCTTCTATACCGAAGGCTTCTGGGACTACCGGGACTACGACCTGGAAAATACCCGCTACGTCCTCTGTTGGGGCGCCGATCCCCTCTCGTCAAACCGGCAGGTGCCCCACGCTATCAGTATGTGGGGCCGGGTGCGGGACAGGGCCGGGATCGCCGTGGTCGACCCCCGGCTTTCCACCACGGCCAGAAAGGCCAACGAGTGGCTCCCCGTCATCCCGGGCGAGGACGGCGCGCTGGCGGTCTCCATGGCGCATGTGATTCTCACCGAGGGCCAATGGAGCCGCGAATTCGTCGGGGACTTCAACGATGGCGTGAACCTGTTCATGCCCGGCGCAACCGTGCCGGAGGACAGTTTCACCGAGATTCACAGCCACGGACTGGTCAAGTGGTGGAACCTGGAGTTGAAGGACAAAACACCGGAATGGGCCGAGTCACGTTGCGGCATCCCCGCCGCGCAAATCCGCCGGGTGGCCGACGGATTCGCCGAGGCGGCGCCCCGCTCCATTTCCTGGCTTTCCCCTGGAGCATCCATGCATGTTCGGGGGGGGTACACGGCCATGGCTGCGCACGCCCTGAACGGGTTGGTCGGATCCGTGGACAGCAGGGGTGGAACCCTGCAAAAAGCGAAAATCCCAGTCAACAAGACGCCGAGCTATAAACCGTATCAGGACGACTTGGCCAAAAAGCACTCCAAGGCCAAGAAAATGGACCAGCGGGGTTACCTGCAGTTCCCGGCCCTGAACAAGGGAAAATCCGGCGGTGGAGTAGTCACCAACAACGCGGCGGACGCCATGTTGACCGAGGATCCCTACGAGATCAAAATGGCCATCGGGTACTGGAACAATTTCACCTTCTCGTGCAGCGGCGCCGATCGGTGGGAAAAGGCATTGGTCAAGTTGCCTTTCTTCGCCCACATCACGACCCATTCCGCGGAGATGACCCATTTCGCGGACATCGTGCTGCCGGCGGCGCATCATATGTTCGAGAAACTCGGCTATGTGAAAAGCAAGCAGAACCGCCACGCATACGCCACATTGAACCAGCGGGTGATCGAGCCCCTGTGGGATGTGCGGATGGACGAGAGCGAAGTGCCGTTCCTGATCGCCGAAAAGTTGGCGGAAAAAGGGTTCGACAATCTGCTTCGCTATTACAAGACCGAGTTCAAGGACCCGGAGACCGGTGAGGAACCCCGGAACGGCATGGAATTCTCCCAATATGCCGTGAAATTCTTCACGCAGCCCATGTGGGATCCCGGCGCGAAAGATCACGGAAAGTACGGGGATGTTTACGGCGGCTGGGAGGAGTTTGCCAGCCGGGGCGTCTGGGATTCCGTCAAATACCCCTTCCGCAAGAAATGGGGGAAGTTCAAGACGGTGACCAGGAAATTCGAGTTCTACAGCGAAACGCTGAAGAAGGCGCTGTCCAAGCATGCGGAAAAGCACGGCGTCACGATCGACGGTGTGCTGGAAGCCTGCAAATACACCGCCCGGGGCGAACAAGCCTTCATCCCGCATTACGAGGAGGCGTACCGCTGGGGAGATGAGAAGGAATTCCCGTTCATCTTCTTCGAACATCGCTCCCGCCTGAACCGGGAAGGCCGCTCGGCCAACTGTAGTTGGTACCAGGCCCATAAGAATGCCGATCCCGGCGACGAGAACTGGGACGACGTGGCCAAGATCAATCCGATCGACGGAAAGCGGTTGGGCCTCCAGAACGGGGATACCATCCGCCTGGTCTCGCCGACCGGGCAGATTCAATGCCACGTCAAACTATGGGAAGGCGTCCGTCCCGGCACGGTCGGCAAGTGTTTTGGGCAGGGGCATTGGGCCTATGGCCGAATCGCCGCCCTGGACTTCCGGAACCAGGTGCCCAGGGGAGGCAACAACAACGAGATTCTGCCGGCCGATTACGAGCGGCTGAGCGGAAGCACGGCCCGCCATGGCGGTGTCACTCGCGTCAAAATCGAAAAGGTTTCCTAAAAGGAGGTTATCGTCATGGCAAAGAATTACGCAATGATCATTGACCTCCACAAGTGTGTGGGGTGTGCCGCCTGCGACATTGCCTGCAAGAGCGAGAACAATGTCCGGGCGGACTTTCATTGGGCCAATCACATCGTTGAGACTGTCGGGGTTTTCCCCAATGTGCGCTACCGCCACATTCCAACGCTCTGCAATCATTGCCAAAATGCGCCCTGTGTCGAGGTGTGTCCCACCAACTCCATGCACAAGGACGCCAGTGGGATCACCATGCACGATGCGGATATGTGCATCGGTTGCCGAGCCTGCGAGTTGGCCTGCCCGTACGACGTGATCTACTTCAATGATGAGATACCCCACGCCGAGTTCCGGGACACGGAGGCATTGATTCCGGGTGCAACCAGTACCGGCAAGGAAGTGACCGATAAAACCAAGACGCCCATCCCCCATTACAATCCCGATCGGGCGGCCACCTACGATGGAGTGCGCCGCAAGGGGATCGTGGAGAAATGCACCTTCTGCGATCACCGCGTTAAGGAAGGGAAAAAGCCCTGGTGCGTGGTATCCTGCCCGGCCGATGCCCGCATTTTTGGCGATCTCAACGACCCGGCCGGCGAGGTGAGGAATTTGCTCAGCAAATACGCCCCGCGGGTATTGCAAAAGGAAATGGGCACACGGCCCAAAGTCTATTACATCCGGGATTTCTGACGGGGTATTACCAGGAGGAACGGCCTTGTCCGCCAAGATGGTGCGGGGCGGAGTCGATTGCGGCCCCGTCCCATGCCGGACTCCTCCTGCGAAATTCCGATAGCCGTGAAAGGACAAAGGAGGACTCATGCCCGATACACAGGAAAGGGATGTCGGCCGTGCAAACGCCTACCGATTGCTGGCGGACTGCTATCAGGTGCCAGAGCGCCTGGAATTTGAAAACATCGGGCAATTGGCAACCCTGGTGGAATTGCTCTACCCGGAGGGGGCCGAAGCCATTCAAGCCTTGCTGGAAGCCTGGCCACAGGGGGAAGAGGCTTGGGAAGACATGCGCGTTGCTCATGCCAAGCTTTTTGTCGGACCCTTCGATCTGCTGGCGCCCCCTTACGGATCGGTCTACCTGGATGAAGAAAGGCGGGTGATGGGTGACAGCACCATGGATGTGATGAACTATTACGCGAAGGCCGGCCTCGACCCAAGCCGGGAAGTTCATGAACCGCCCGATCACATCACCACCGAACTGGAGTTCATGTATTATCTGGCCTATCAGCATTTGACCCTGAACGACGCGCAGTACCTGGATTTGCAGCGGGAGTTTCTGGCGAACCACCTCTCGCAATGGATCCCGTTATTTTCGGCACGGGTTTTAACCGGAGACATCCACCCCTTCTATAATCAATTGGCTCTCCTAACCTCCATCGCCGTTCACACTGATGCAGTCATTTTGGGGGTGAGTCCGGTTGGGAATAGGGTGTCTGCCAGTTGAGTTTTCCAAAGATCAATTTGTCACACGCCTCGTCACACAAACCTGTTCAATACCGGGACATACCGTGCTATGCCGATACACAAACCGTCGCGCAATTGTAATTGAAGGATTTGATAACCATCTATTTTGTCAGTGATATCGAGTAATCCCCTTCCCGAATTTCCGTTTCCCCGGGCTGTCCCTCCTGCGCGGGTTTTTCCAGGCTGGTGTCCTGACAGGCGTATTCGCAAAGTAATTTAGCCCTCCGGCGGCGGTGTTTGCCTTTTTGCCTTTTTGCTTATGACAATTGCTGCAATTTCTGCAATTGCCGTGGTGGCCGTTTAATTTACATCGGCCCCCTGTCAACCCCCAGCAGGGAGCCGGAAGTTCATTGAACAGCGCCCCTGCACTGTTAATGAGGTGATAACAATCATAGGCCGAGCTTTTTTGCGGACTTCGCTTAACTCCGAATTGGGGAGGCTGCTTTTTCGTTTCAGGGGGAATCCTTTCCCCCACATGTAGTTGAAATTTATTGTTTTTTGTTTTTATCAAAGTCCTTCTGATCTTGCGTTTGCCCTGTTCCCTCCGTTTCCTTTTTGACCCTGGCAGGCAATCGGTGATAAAAAACGGGAAACGGTTTTCTCCCGCTATTCTGCTTCCGGACCCATGAGACGGAAACCCATCCTGAGCTTCCTGCTCGCTGCCGCCATCCTTGGCGGAATAATGGTGTACCTGTTCCCGCATCTGTGGATGGTGCTGGTCATCGCGTTGCTGGTGCTGATCACGGTGCAGGTGATCGTGGTGCGCCGCAGTCTGTTCACCCTGCCCCCCGGCCGCACCGAAATGGCCATGCCGGCTTCCCCGCCGGACACCGCCCCCGCAAAGACAACTCAATCTTCCGCCCAGCCCGTCCCGCCGCATCCATCAACCCAACCGGGCGAAGGGGCCGAGTCCTTCGAGAGCGCCTTTGAAGCCACGGAAACCACGGAAAGAATGGATACCAAGGATTCTGTGGGGTCCGCGCAGGCCGCTCCCGGCCAGGGAGAGGGGGAGGCACCGACGGCGGCAGGAAAGTCCAAGCCGGCGGAAACGCGAAAATCCGCAGGAATATCCGCAGCAAAACCCGCGGCAAAATCCGATCCTGGCGGCAAGACCGATTCTCCCAAGGAAGAGGACGCCATCCCTCCAGCGATCGACACCAGCGTATTCAGCCGCTTCCAGGAACACCTGGAGCGGGTGGAACGGGAAGGTCCCGGCCAGCCCCGTTCCCCGCGCCGCGGGTCCGTGTCCAGCGGCAGGGGACAGACCATTTCCGGGGAGGATGGAGAGGTGGAGATCGTGGTGGATCTCTCCTCCGCCGCCCGCCAGCCGCCCGCCCACGGTAAGGGAGGAAAGGGAGGGAAGGGAGCAAAGGCCGCCCGGCCTGCACAGCCAACTCAGCCCGCTTCTGCTGTTCCGGAGGAGGAAACAGGGCCGGACCTCTTCGCGGACCTGCGCCCGGAACCCCTCATCAAAACACCGGGGACGAAGCAGGACGCAGACGCCGGCAGCCGGGCGGCGGACTCCGTAACCCCGGATTCCGTAACCGAAGTGCAAACTCCTCCACAAGATGGGCCGGGAAAGGAGGGCGATGCCCCAGCCACACCCGTTCCCACGGAAGGAGCCACAGAAGAAGCCACAGAAGAAGCGGATGTGGAAAGCCCCGCCAGCAGCGGAAAAGCCCCGCCGGAGATTGCAGCCCCGGTCGCCCCGTCCGCCGCCCCGGATACCGCCACCCTGGAATCCGAGGCCGCCGCCTTGCTGAAGCTGGCCGAGGAAGCCGCCGCCCGGGAGGATTGGGAGGAATCCCGCGCGGGGGTACGGAACTATCTGGCCCATCTTTCCGAACACCCCGAACTGGTGAACTGGCGGGCCCGCCGCCTGGAGGCGCGCATGGCCGTGCTGGCCGGGGACGCCAACCGCGCCCTGCAAGGCTTCGAGGCCATGCTGGAGGCGGGATACCAGCCCGCCGTGGAAGGGGTGCCCACCCTGCTGGAAGAATTGCTCCAGGTTGCCGGGGAGGCCACGGATGAGGCCCTCGGGAACAACCTGCGCGTCTCCATGCTGGTGCGCATCCTGGCCGTGTTCCGGCAATCCCGCGACCAGGGCGCCATGGACCGCGCCTATGGCTGGATCGAAATGGCCCAGGAAAAGGTGGGCGATGAAAAAAAACTGATCCAGTACCTGAAGAATCACCTGGAAATCCGGCGCTCCATGGGCAACGTGGCCGGGCAACTGGAACTGATCGACCAACTGGGCAACCGCTGCTACAAGCTGGGCCTTACCGAAGAAGCCAAGGTCTACTACGAGATGGGACTCAAGCTGAAAGGGGAAAAAGGAGACCCCGGTGACGAGAAGGAAGGCGGGGAAACCGCCGATGAACGCGGATAAACGCGGATGTGAACGGCCAACTGCAACCGCATCCGCAGATTTCGCAGATGACCCTTCGACTGGCTCAGGACATGGCGCGGATTGGAACGGTAACCGCCAACAACAAAAGGAACCGCGGATAAACGCGGATGAACACGGATGGAACAGCCAACTGCAACGGCGAAACACGTAGGGGCACGGCATCCCGTGCCCGCCAACGCAGCCTCGCGGTGAGGCCCTTCGACGTGTTCATCCTCACCCTCCTTGATGGAATATCCGCCCATCTCCCAATTGACCCGCCCCCCCGAACTCCGTAACTTGAACAGTTAACCCTCTGATTTCACCATCAATGCATCACCGCAGAACGAAAGGCCGCACCATCCATGAAGAAAGCGCACCTGGAACCCGAATCGTCGTTGTACCGCCTCCGTCATTCCTTCGCCCACGTGCTGGCCCAGGCCGTGCTGGAACTGCGCCCGGACGCCAAGCTGGGCTATGGCCCGCCCACGGAGAACGGGTTTTTCTACGATTTCGACCTGAAACAGCCCCTCGCTCCGGAGGATTTTCAGGAGTTGGAAAAGCGCATGAAGCGCATCATCGCGGACAACCAGCCCTTCACCCGGGAGGACTTCCCGGCCGATGAACTGATCGCGCGCTTCGAGAAGGAAGGCGCCCCCTACAAAGCCGAGATGGCGCGGGACTTCCAGGCGGAGGGGGAGGAAACCCTGAGCGTGTACACCATCGGCCCCTTCCCGGACATGTGCGCGGGCAACCATGTGGATTCCACCGGTAAGCTGCCCCCGGATGGGTTCAAGCTGGATTCCCTGGCCGGCGCCTACTGGCGGGCGAACGAAGACAACACCATGATGCAGCGGGTGTACGCCCTGGCCTTCCCCAACAAGAAGGAGTTGAAGGCCTTCCAGGCATTGCGCGAGTTGGCCAAGGAGCGCGACCACCGCAAGGTCGGCCAGCAGATGGGGCTCTTCACCATCTCCGAGGAGGTGGGCAAGGGCCTGGTGCTGTGGATGCCCAACGGCACGGCCATTCGGGACGAGTTGGAAAAGCTGGCGGTGGAGATGGAATTCAAGGGCGGCTACAAGCGAGTGGCCACTCCCCATATCTCCAAGGGGGAGCTCTACGAGGCCACCGGGCACCTGCCCCACTACGCGAAGGACATGTTCCCCCCCATGGAGGGCGACGACGGCACCTACTACCTCAAGCCGATGAACTGCCCCCATCATCACATGATCTTCAAGGCCGTGCCGCGCAGCTACCGCGAACTGCCCCTGCGGCTGGCGGAGTACGGCACCTGCTACCGCTACGAACAGTCCGGGGAGCTATCCGGCCTCCTCCGGGTGCGCGCCATGGCCATGAACGACGCCCACATTTACTGCACCGAGGAACAGACCAAGGACGAGTTCATCGCCGTGATGCGCCTTCACCAGTATTACTACGACATGTTCGGACTCGAGGACTACTACATGCGGCTCTCCCTGCCCGACCTGGAAGGCAACGGGAAGTACGTGGGCGGCAAGGAGGCCTGGGAAAAGGCCGAGAAGATCATCGTCGCCGCCATGGACGAGGTGGGGATTCCCTATGAAACCGCCCGGGGCGAGGCCGCCTTCTACGGCCCCAAGATCGACTTCCAGATCAAGAACGTGGTGGGCCGGGAGGAATCGGCCTCCACCAATCAGTTGGACCTGATCATGGCCGAGCGCCTCGATCTCAGCTATGTGGGCCCGGACAACCGCCGCTATCGCCCGCACATTCTGCACCGGGCGCCCCTGGGCACCCACGAGCGGTTCGTGGCCTTCCTGATCGAGCAATACGGCGGAATCTTCCCCACCTGGCTGGCGCCGGTGCAGGTGCGGGTGCTGTCCGTCGGCGAGTCGTGCAACGAATACGCCCGCAAGGTGACCGAGCGCCTGCGCGGAGAGATGGTGCGCGCGGAGGTGGACGACTCCCCGGAATCCCTCGGCAAGAAGGTGCGCACCGCCAATACCGACAAGGCGCCCAACCTGTTCATCGTGGGGGAAAAGGAGCAGGCCGACAGCGCCGTCGCCTGGCGCCGCCACGGTTCGAGGGAACAAACCGTGCTCTCCGTGGATGCCGCCTGCGGGCAATTGCTCGCCGAAATCCGCGGCCGGGTGGATTGGCGCAAGGCGACGTAAGGGGGAAACGAAAGGGGAACCGCCGATAAACGCCGATGGACGCGGATGGAACTGCCAACCGCGAAAAGCGGCCACTGATTTACATTGATGAACACTGATAAAACTGCAAATGCGAACTGCAAAGGGAACCCGCCGATGGATGCCGATGGACGCGGATGGAACCGCCAACCGCAACGGCTATTTCCGCAGATTGCGCAGATGGCGCGGATTGGAACGGCTACTGCGAAAAGCGGCCACTGATTTACACGGATGAACCCTGATAAAACTGCAAATGCGAACTGCAAAAGCAACCGCGGATGAACGCCGATAATTTTGTAGGGGCACGGCATGCCGTGCCCGCAAGGAAACGCCCATGAAATGGCTGATCGGAATCGCGATGGTGATGGTGGTGATGCACCTGCTCTG
>CAZOXD010000089.1:2706-6653 GCA_964583525.1 uncultured Pseudomonadota bacterium | reverse complement strand
CCATGAAATGGCTGATCGGAATCGCGATGGTGATGGTGGTGATGCACCTGCTCTGGCGGCGCACGGAGAAGCGGGGACGGCGGGGACGGGTGGATCACAAGGAGGACGAATCGCCCAAGGATTGAACTGTTCCCTGACGGAACCCTATCCTTTTCGGGCACGGCATGCCTTGTCCTGAGCTTGTCGAAGGGCCGCGCCCCTACGACCCCATCTGCGTTCATCGGCGTGTATCGGCGGTTCCAATTGGCTGTGGCTGTACGCCCTCCGCTTGGTGCGTGCCGGGTGCTCAGCCCTGGTCCAGGATGGAGACCAGGCTTTTCATTTTCTGGCGGGCATCGTCCAGATACACCTTCAGGTTGTTGGAGTGGTTGGCCATGATGCCGTCCTTGCTGCCGTTGGCGACGTACCAGGGTTCGAACTGGCTTGCCCGCAGGGAGCGCACGATCAGGCCGGTGATCTCGCTGGCGTTCTTGTCCTTGAGCACCTGCCGAAAATCGGTGCGGACGGCCCCCATGATGCCGTACATGGCGTAGCCCACCCCCTGGGCATAATAGAAGTTGTCGTCGACCGCGAACCAGCTCACCTTGTCCGCTTCCCGGGCTTCCAGCAGCAAGGCCGTGACCGCCCCCAACTCGGAGATCATCGGCTCCAGCAGTTGGATCAGGTTGTCCGCGCGGGGGAAAAAGTTGGCCCGCCCCCCCAGGTCGTCCCGAAAGTGGAACAGGGCCGCATTGCCGCGCCCGAAGACTCCCTCCGCGGAAGGAAATGCCCACTTGGCCGGATCGTTGGCGTAAGCGGAATAGGCGATGTCGGTATCCTTGTGTACACGATCCGAGGTGCGCTGGCGGGTCAGGTTGTCCCGCAACACCCGGCTGGCGTGGCGGACGGTCTGCAACACCCCCAGTTGGAAGTTGGGCAGGTTGTCCAGGATATACCCCGGCGAACCCGGCAGATCGTTGGGCAGCCACCCTCCGAACCCGTTCAACTGAGCTTCCATCAGTTCGACGATCATGGACACCGTAGCATGACCGGTGACGGCCCCGTTTTCCGCCGGGAGCGCCGGGAGGGGTGGTTTGCGGCTTTGCAGAAACGCCACGGCGAAATACCCGGTGACTCCGATCACGATCAGGGAGAGGATCAGGGTGCGGCCCAACTTTGATTTCATCGGTGCTGCCTTACCTGCAAGAGTGAACGCCAGCGTGCCTGGATTGCGGAGTGGAGGCGGGAGCGCCGGCTCTCCTCTATGTCCCGTGGCCCCCAGAGGGCGGTGCCCACAATGCCTACAATGCCCGCAATGCCACCATGCCAGGGCGCCGCCGGCAAAAAACATGGTCGTCAAATGACATGTCGGTGCGGTGGTATTCTCCCGTCCACCATACCATGGAGGGGAATCCTGGCAAGGAGCACCGGATCCGGCGGCGGTCCGCCTTGATCATGACATCCTGAGCGGGGTGAAGGAGCCACTCCACCGATCCATGGGGTGCTTCACTCCGCCCAGCATGGCATGGGATTGATATTCCATGGGAAAATCAATCCGGGCCGCGCCGGAAATCGTGGATTCCGGCCCCACCCGTTTCCGTGATGATCCCGTGATGAAAGTTCCACCGGGTCGTTACGGGATTGAACGGTTTTCCCATGGACGAGGGGGCGGGATTGACCTACCCTGTGATCAAGAACCAGTAGTTTTTTGACCCATTAGGCTTTATGACCCATTATATAAACGGTGCTGTTCACTCTTTGGGAAGGAATGATTCCGATGGCGAATATCATATTGAAGAAAAGCTGGGAACTGCCCGAACGGGCGGCCATGCCCGAATCGGCCTATCTGAACCGGAGGCGTTTTCTGGCCGATATGGGCTCCGCCACCGGGATTACGGCCGGGCTCTCGGTGGGAATCTCTGCGGGGCTCACTGCGGGTATCTCTGCGGCCGGAAGCGCCGGCCTGCTTGCCCTGTCCCCCCGCGAGGCCGCCGCGCGGTCTCTCAAGGACACCCTCACCGGACTGAAGCCGCTCAGCGCCGGGCGCAATCCGGATTTCCAGGTGGCCGATCCTCTCACTCCTCTCTCCATCGCGGGCAAGTACAACAATTTCTACGAATTCAGCCGGGGCAAGGAAGATGTCTGGGCAAAGGCCGAAAAGCTCACCACCGAGCCCTGGAGCGTGGAGGTGACCGGTCTGGTGAAGAAGCCCCGCCGGTTCGACGTGAGCGAATTGATCCGCCGCATGCCCATCGAGGAGCGGGTCTACCACTTCCGTTGCGTAGAGGCCTGGTCCATGGTGGTGCCCTGGGTGGGCTTCCCCATGAGCGCTTTGCTCAAGGAGGTGGGCCCCCTAAGCGGCGCGAAGTACGTCCAGATGACCACCTTCCTGCGCCCCGAGGAAGCCACCCGGCAGGGACAACGCTCCTGGTTCGGCGCCGGGGAGCCCTGGCCCTATACCGAGGGACTGACCCTGGCCGAGGCCATGAACGACCTGACCCTGCTGGCCGTGGGCATCTACGGGAACATCCTTCCCAAGCAGTTCGGGGCGCCGATCCGGCTGATCGTTCCCTGGAAGTACGGCTTCAAGAGCATCAAGTCCATCGTCAGGATCGAGCTGACCGCCCAGCGCCCCCCCACCTTCTGGAACATTCTCGGCCCCAGCGAGTACGGCTTCGTCTCCAACGTCAATCCCAAAGTGCCCCACCCCCGTTGGTCCCAGGCCTTCGAGCGGGATATCGGCACACGCAACCGCAAGCCCACCCTGCTCTACAACGGCTACGCGGAGCAGGTGGCGGGTCTGTACAAGGGGTAATGCGGGGAGGTATTTCAGGAAATGCGGGTCGGCTCGCTTCCCCCATATTTGGAGGAAGCCTTGCGGGAGGAGCAATGGGAATTCCAATTTCCTTTTAGAGATCTTCGATCTTTACGTCGTCCACATTCCAACCACCGTATTTGATTACAATCGGATCACCAATATCGAACCCAAAGCGTACCTTGAGGTTGGGATTGGCATAGGCAGTGATGTCGTAAGTCATAAAAGACCAAGCAATATCGGTATAGCTACCTCCCCCGGTATTAAACAGAGGGGGCGTCACCCAAGTGCTCCCATCGAACACTTCCACGACATTTTCCACATACGGGGCGTAATCGCTGTTAAGCCAACGGTAAAAGCTGAAGGTCAGGGTTCCTGCAACCGGAGAAGCGTCGATGGGCGGACTGGTCAAATAATAAAACGGATGGGTTCCCCCCGAAATATCGTATTCCCCTCCAATCACTACTCCGGCAATTCCATTGTCCGCCGTGGGGGTGACGTCCGTTCCCGGATCCGATTTGCCATTCGTCGGAATGTGGGTTTGCGCCGAACCAATCTCCCATTCCGGACCCAATATCCACAGCTGTTGATTGTTGGCGAAGGGTTCGTAAAACGGGAGTGGTTTCGGAGCAGTGGCCTTGGCTGCTTTTTCAGACACGGTTTCATCCGCGCATGCGGAAAACAGCAGCGCCAGCGAAAGCGCCAGCATCGCCAACAGGCCCTTCCGTCCGAAGACGCTCGATTTAATTTTGGTTTGCTCGTTCATTTTTTCCCTCTCCATGATCTGAGGTTTCACCTGGTTTACTCATATCATCTTTTATATATAATTTTTATTACAAGCAGTTTTTCATTTCAACTGTTCATTGTCAAGGATTTTATTGCAAATAAACGACCATTTGCTGATGATTCTCAGTTTTTTCGGATTTTTTCTTCATTCCAGGTGGACGGAATCTCCATGAAGCCAGGAATTCCGGGGGCCTTTGGGATCGACAGAAAAATCCGTCCCCGCAGGGTGAAGCCTCTGCAACATATCTTCAGGTTGTTTTTTCCATTCCCCTGTGGCATAAGCACCTCATGCCGTGTGGGTTTAATGCGCATCGGGGAAGCAGGGTTCCTGTTTCGGGGATCGCTTTTCCGTCCACCCGGCACATGA
>CAZOXD010000089.1:0-2606 GCA_964583525.1 uncultured Pseudomonadota bacterium | reverse complement strand
CCATCCAACCATTCAATTGACGCACCAAAACATACGATGACCGCTCCCACCGAAATATTGGCCGCAAAACCGGCAGTTGGTACCATGAATCCCAGAGGGGGTTGGTGGCCTTGGCGCACGCCCCTGCCCGGAGGAAGCGAACACGGATAGACGTTATAACAGTTCCCGGACCTTTTGGTCCATCCAACCGTGAAACCGCTTCCCCATGGGGCGGAATTCACGGTTTTTTTTTGTGCCTGAATGGGACCGGCAGCCCATAAGGCGGTAGCCCAAAATACACCGGGGCAGCAGGGAGGCAGCCGGCGATCCGGCAGCGAAACCAAAGAGAAGCGCCACCGATGAACCCGATGCGAAACGCACCGATGCGGAGATCGAAATGAAAGTGCAATCCTTTACCACCGCCGGAGGAATCTCCGGCTCCTGCCGCAGCGAACCGATGCACCACCTCAGCGCCCTGGATTCCATCTGGGCCGGCATCGACGGGTGCAAGGGAGGGATGTTCGTTTCCAATTACGAGGTGCCGGACCGCTATTCGCGCTGGGACATCGGGTTCATCGATCCCCCGCTGGAATTCGTGGTGAAGGGAAGCCGCTTCTTCCTCAATGCGCTCAACGGGGAAGGCGAGCGGCTGCTGCTCCTGCTGGCCCCGCCCTTGCGCGGCCATCCGCACATCGAGGAGCTGGAGGAGCGGGAGCGCTCCATTTCCGGGACCATTGCGGCCCCGCCGGACTTTTTTCCCGAGGAGGAACGCAGCCGCCAACCCAGCCTGTTTTCGGTGCTGCGGGCGCTGCTGGAGCATTTGCGTTGCGATCAGGACGATCTGGGGTTCTATGGGGCCTTCGGGTTCGATCTGGTTTTCCAGTTCGAAACGCTGCCCCGCCGCCACCAGCGCGACCCGGAGCAGGTAGATTGCTGCCTGTTCCTTCCCACCGAATTGATCGTGGTGGACCGGCGCAGGGAGGAAGGCTTCCGGTACGTCTACGATTTCGATACCCCCCACGGTCCCTCCCGGGAAGGGGGCCAGGGGGGGGAGTCCCTTGCTTCGGAAAATTCATCTGAAAATTCATCCGGAAAGCACGCCCTGCCGGGGGAGATTCACTGCGACCACGATGAGGGGGAATTCGAGGCCAAGGTGGAGCGCATCCGCGCGGGATGCCGGGCCGGGGATTTCTTCGAGGTGGTGCTCTCCCAATCGTTTTCCATGCCCTTTCCGGGCACGCCGTCAGAATTGTTCCGCACCATCTGCGCCAACAATCCCAGTCCCTATAGTTTCCTCATCAACATGGGCCGCGAGCAACTGGTGGGGGCCTCCCCGGAAATGTACGTGCGGGTCAACGGACGGCGGGTGGAAACCAGTCCCATTTCCGGTACCGTGCCGGTGGGTGATTCGCCCATGGAAACCGCCGCGTACATCAAGGCACTGATCTCGTCGGACAAGGAGGAATCCGAGTTGACCATGTGCACGGACGTGGACCGTAACGATATGACCCGTGTCTGCGTGCCGGGAACCGTTCAGTTGATTGGGCGGCGCCTGCTGGAAACCTATTCCCGGGTGGTGCACACCGTGGATCACGTGGAGGGGGAACTGGCCGCTCCTTACGATGCCCTGGACGCTTTCGCCACCCATCTCTGGGCCTGCACGGTGTCCGGCTCCCCCAAGCCCGCCGCCCTGCGCATCATCGAGGAGCTGGAAAAATCCCCCCGGCGCTGGTACGCGGGCGCGGTGGGTTACCTTTCGGTGAACGGCAACCTCAATTCGGGCATGACCCTGCGCACGGTGCATCTGGAGGACGGAACGGCCACCGTGCGGGCCGGGGCCACCCTGCTTTACGACTCCCACCCGGCCACGGAGGAGACGGAAACCCGCCTCAAGGCACAAGCCTTCCTGGAAGCGGCCCTGGGGAAGACCCGCTCCAAACCCCGCCCGGGAGGAGCGCAGCGCAAGGTAAACCCTGGTGCGGGCCGGCGGGTGCTATTCGTGGATTTCCTGGACAGCTTCGTGCACACCCTGGCGTCCTACGTGCGGGTCTCCGGAGCCGAGGTGACCACCGTGCGGACCGGGTTTCCCGATTCCATATTGCGCCAGGTTGACCCGCACATGGTCTTCCTTTCCCCCGGCCCGGGCACCCCGGCGGAGCGGGGGGTGGGAGCCATCGTGGAGCGGGCGCTGGCCCGCAACCTGCCCCTGTTCGGGGTGTGCCTGGGCCACCAGGGCATGGCGGAACATTTCGGCGCCCGCCTGGGTGTGCTGGACACCCCCATGCACGGCAAGCCCACCCGGGTGCACCATGACGGCATGGGCATCTTCGCCGGATTACCCAACCCCATCAACACGGCCCGCTATCACAGCCTCTACGTACTTCGCGAGAGCCTCCCCGCAGAACTGGAAGTGACGGCGGAATCCGAGGACGGCGTGATCATGGCTCTGCGGCATGCGACGCTGCCCCTGGCCTCCTTCCAATTTCACCCGGAATCCATCCTCACCCTGGAGCAGGAGCTGGGCCAGCGGTTGATCGAAAATATTTTCACCAAATTCCTGGACGCGGTGGCGCCCTTGCAACCCCCGGAGTCTTCCGGTCCTTCAGCGGAAACCGGTTGAATGCGAT
>CAZOXD010000088.1:9796-18802 GCA_964583525.1 uncultured Pseudomonadota bacterium | reverse complement strand
ACTAGGCACCAAATCACAGGAGATCCGTGGAACCGCGAGCCCTTGCATTTCTCATCATCATGATCGCCTTCGGCGCCGCGGGAGTGGTGGGGTTTCTGGTCTACCTGTACGTGCAGGCCACCCGCCGGGGAGCCTCTCCGGATGAAAGGGCAGGGGCGCCAGCGGGCCGGGAAATCCCCCTCTGGCTCCAGATCGTGCTGGCGCTGCTGGCCCTGGGACTGGCCATCGCGGTGCTGGTGTGGCTGGTGATTTCCCTGGGCGGGAGCGAATCGCCGAACCTGGTGTTGGGGGATCAGCCCCGCGCCCTGTGGTTTCTCGTCCTCATGCTGGGGATTGGCGTGGCGGGGCTGGTGGCCTTCGTGGTCTACCTGATCCATCGCGCTGTCACCCGCCGCACACCCCGCGAAAGCAGCGCCGGCGCGCCCCATCCCGAGGGAGAGGCCGTCCAGACGCCTGCGGCGGTGCGGCTGCTGGGGTTGCTGGTGCTGCTGCTGATCTTCCTGCTGCTCAACTGGATCTACCTGACCAAGGCGCAGGAATACGCCCTGATGCTGGGTCTGATCTACCCCGCTTCCCTGGCCGTGGCGTTGGTGATGCTCTTCGATAAAGCCACCCGCAACTGGAGCGCGAAAACCGTGGCGGCTGGATTCCGGGAATGGATGTACGGCGACGGGATGGTGTTTCTGCTGGTGCTGGCGGTGCTCAATCTGACCACGGTGGAAAAAGCGGAAGACTACCGCGCCCAGTTTTGGGATCTCCTTTACGTGACGCTGTTCTTCTTCATATTTTGGATGCTGGACCGCAAGGCGACCCGGTATCGGTTTCTGACTGCCCAGGGCTACCTGTTCCTGCTGCCGATCTGGCTGTTGATCTGGGAGACCGTCCAGGAGGTAAAGGCGCCCGAAGGTGACGACTATTCCTGGTGGAGCACCATCTGGCCCTTTTTCATTTGGGCCGGGGCCTTCCTCGTCCTGGAAATCATCGCGCTTATCGCCTCCCGCAGGGAAGATGGGGGGGTGGCGCAGGTCCTCAAGGACGCTGTTTTCTGGGTGGGATACGGGATCCTGCTGATCGTGGCGGTGCCTGGAGGGGGATAAAGGCCGTTTGCCCCAGGCCGGATCGATCTGCTACAAAGTGGGGTTGGATGATCGTCCGGCGGACGGCGGTGGCCTGCGGTGGCTTCGCATTCCGTTTCGGCGCCGCGTAGCGTGCGAGAATTATGCAGGAATTATTCAAGGTGAAATAAGCGATGACTGGCTGGCAATGGTTTTGGACGCTGATCGGATTCATCGCATACATCATCGTCCTGATCTTCCTCTATTTCTACGAGCCATTCCGGCTGCTGTTCGGCTTGGTCCTCAACGGAATCGGCTACGGCAACATCGTGTTCTGGGTGGCCATCATCACGGCCATCGCGGGGTTCTGCTGGTACCACTGGCAGGCCTACCGGCACCATATCGTCCGCCAGCCCAACATGGAGACGGTCATCTCCGCTTCCCTGCTGGGTTCGGCCTTCACGGCCATATTGCTGAGTGGGGGAGCGACCCTGCAGGCGGTGATGGTGTTCTGCTACCACCTGCTGCAGAACGGCTACCGGATGGACCAGGACTTCGGCATGAAGCTGGGGGCCATCCTGGCTCTGGTGATCCTTACGGGTGTGTTCTGCATCCTATTCTGGCTGCTGAAAATCATCCGCCTGGAACGCCAGCCTTCCTGAATCCACCCGGGGCTTGTGCTTAATTGCAGAACTTCGCGTCAGAAGTTTTCGAGCTATCTTCTTGTTATTGAACATAAATATTATCAGTTCTTATTACGAGAACTTCTGACGCGAAGTACCAGTGTGGATCGTTTCAGTTGATCTCCTCGGCGCTCCGAGGCGGATATAGAGTATTGAGCAGATCGCGCAGTTGCAGGGCCGCGCTCTCCCCGATCAGGATCGAATCGGCCAGTTCCCGTTGATAGACCATGGGCCGGGCTTCCCCGCTGCGCTGCCCGTCGCTCTGGTATTGGATTTCAGCCTCCAGTTCACGTACCTCGTTATAAAAATGCAGTGCGATTTGCCGTTGCAGGTTGGATTCCACCATCACGCCTGACACGCTGCGGGTGCGGTAATCTGCGGATTTGGGCCATTTTACCGTGTACAACTGATTTTCGTTCGACATGATTGCCTTGGAAAGAAATTCGCCTCGCGGGAATTTCCGTTACGTGAATGGGGAGTGAAATTTCAGCCGGGTGTGGGGAGAAGGGGTGTCAATATCCAGCGGGCGCTCCATTCCGAAATCCCGCTAACCTATGGGAAATGAACGTTATGTGGCCCGGAAGGGTTTCCCGCCCCCGGAGCGTTGTTAATGGGAGGAAGGAGGGTCCTCCAGGACGCCGGCCCGGGGCACCCCTGCGTAATGCCCGCCGTAAGGACCGCGCTTGAGGAACTGCCCGTCTCCCGGGCGTCCCAGGTATTCACCGTTGTCCACGATGATCTTGCCGCGGGAGAGCACGGTTTCCGTGTACCCTTTTACCCGGAATCCCTCGAAGGCGCTGTAATCGATGTTCATGTGATGGGTGCGGGCGTTGTTCACGCTGATGGTTTCCTCCCGGTTGGGGTCGAAGATCACGATATCCGCATCGCTGCCCACGGCGATGGTGCCCTTTTTGGGAAAGAGGCCGAAGATCTTTGCGGGCCCGGTGGATGTCAGCTCCACGAATCGGTTGATGTTGATGTGTCCCGCCCCCACCCCGTAATGGTAGATGAGGCTCATCCGGTTCTCGATGCCCGGGCCGCCGTTGGGAATCTTGCTGAAATCGTCCTTGCCCAACTCCTTCTGTTCGCGCATGCAGAACGGGCAGTGATCCGTGGAAATGGCGTGGAGGGCGTTTCCGCGGAGCCCGCGCCATAATTCGTCCTGGTTCCATTTTTCCCGCAGGGGCGGCGTAAGCACGTACTTGGCGGCTTCGAAGCCTGGTTTGTCGTAGGCGTTCACGTCCAGCAGCAGGTACTGGGGGCAGGTTTCGGCATGGGCCATCACGCCGCGCTCCTGGGCCGCCCGCAATTCCTGCAGGGCGTCGTAGCAACTGAGGTGGACGATATACACCGGGCAGCGGGCCACCTCAGCGATGGCCAGGGCACGGTGGGTGCCCTCCGCCTCAAGGCGGGTGGGCCGGGTGACGGCGTGGTACTTGGGTTCGATGTGCCCTTCGGCCAGGGCGATCTTGATCAATTCGTTGATGACGATGCCGTTCTCGGCGTGCATGCAGATCAGGGTGCCGTCCTCCCCCGCCTTGCGCATGGCGCGGAAGATGGTGGCGTCGTCGGAGAGCATCGCGCCGGGATAGGCCATGAAGAGCTTGTAGCTGGAAATGCCTTCGTCCGCCAGGCGGCGCATTTCGGGTATCCGGCTTTCCGGCATGTCGGTGATGATCATGTGAAAGCCGTAGTCGATGGCGGTCTTCCCTGCTGCCTTCTGATGCCAGGTATCCAGTGCGTCCAGGGTGGAGGTGTCCTTGAGCTGCACGGCGAAGTCGATGATGGAGGTGGTGCCCCCGAAGGCCGCGGCGCGGGTTCCGGTTTCGAAGGTATCCGATGTGGTGGTGCCCCCGAAGGGAAGTTCCAGATGGGTGTGCGGATCCACCCCGCCGGGAATGACCAGCTTGCCTTTGGCATCGATCACCTGGTCCGCCTCGATCTCCAGGTTTTTTCCGATGACGTCCACGGTGGAATTATGAATGAAGAGATCGGCGTGATAATCGTCCATGGCTGTGACGATCCGCCCATTCTTGATCAAGACGCTCATGTAACGTTCCTCCGGGAAATTGGATGGATGGACGGGCCGCCCCGCACCATTTTGTAACAGAATCGGGTTTCGATGAAAACACCCGCTCGGGAAACCGGTGATGAACCGGGAGGGAACCGGGAAGGAACGAATGCCCCGCGCTCCTCCCTTCCGGGAAGTCCTCTGCACGTGGGTTCATGTGGGGACGAAACCCGCGATAAATCACGAATTCCGGGCAATTGTGACCGATTGACATTTTCTTCGGGATAGGATTAAAGGAAACCTGCCGAAATGCAATGTAGAGAGGGGAGACGGGTTATGGCTTGCCGGATGAATGGCTCGTGTAAGAGCCGAGAGCTTGGTTCCGGCCTCGTTTTCCAGAAAAAAATTCCGGTCCCAACGGACTCCGTTCCCAAAATAAAATGGATTCGACTCGTGGAGGAAGGGCATGAAGAACAAACTGAAGAATTCGACCGTGGTTCCCAGGAAAATCACACGCCGTCAGGTGATGAAAGGAGCGGCGGGCGCCGCCGGGGTAGCGGCCGCGGGGGCGGTCGTAACTGGATTTCCAACCCTGTACAACATCGCGCATGGAGCGGAATCCATCCGCACCATCGGCCTGGGGGTGAGCATCATCAACGAGATCCAGAGCCAAGCCTCCAAGGATACCGGTCACCGGATTCGCGGCCAAGCCTTGGGCTACGGCGCGATGTTCGGGAAGATGCTCAACCAGAACGACCAGTACGAGGTCGCCGAGGGATACTACAACGACCTGGACGTGATGTGGCCCAACAAGGTCTGGCAGCCCATCGACACCAGGCGCATCAAGGATTGGGACAAGGTTTCCAATCTGGCCAAGACCGGGAAACTAACCCCAAGTTCCAAATACGGCCAGGGCGACGCCCCGTTCCGCCACCTCTGGCTGGATAGGGACAACAAACGCGCCAAGGGGCCTGGGCGGTACATTACGATGGTGCCCGCTTTTCACAATGCCGATTCCATCGGCTACAACCCCGAGGAAACCAAACGGCCCATCACCAGTTGGGGCGACCTGATGAGCGACGAGTTCAGGGGCCGCGTCGCGCTGCTGAACGTTCCCCAGATCGGAATGATGGACTCAACCCTGGCCGTCGAGGCGCTGGGATTGTACAAGTTCAAGGACAAGGGGAACATGACCAGGAAGGAAATCGACTTCGTGATCGAATACCTGATCAAGAAGAAGAAAAAAGGTCATTTCCGGGCGTTCTGGGAAACCTTCGGCCAGTCGGTGAATCTGATGGTCAGCGGCGAGGTGGCGCTGGAGTCCATGTGGTCTCCCGCCGTGACCGCCATCAAGGCCGACGGGGTGCCCTGCGTCTACGCCTTTCCGAAGGAAGGGATGCGCGGCTGGCACGGGGGCCTGGCGATTTCCGCCAAGGTCACCGGAAGAAAACTGGACGCGGTGTACGAGTACATCAACTGGTGGCTCGATGGGTGGGCTGGCGCGTTCGTGGCGCGGCAGGGTTATTACATGTCGGCGCACCTGAACGTGAAGAAATTCCTGCCCAAGGAAGAGTGGGATTACTGGTACATGGGCAAGCCGGCGGCGAAGGACCTCCCCGATCCCTTCGGAAACATCATCGTTCCCAAGGGCGAGGTGCGCGACGGCGGGTCTTATGAAACCCGCTTCGGCAACATCGCGCTCTGGAATTCGATCATGGACGAGAATAATTATCTCGTAAAACGCTGGACCGAATTCCTTAACGCGTAGCAACCAACCCCTGCGGCCGGTTGTATCCAAATCCCTTTCCGGGGGTCAGCCCCAATGGAGTTGGCCCCCGGATAAATGGACCGAAATCCAATCCTCCCGATCCCGCCGCGAAAATCCGGCGGGGCCCGTCATTGAATCGCCGTTCCCATGCCTCCTGTTTTCAGCCGGCGGCTTGGCGTCGACCACCATGGAACGAACCGCATATCCGCACCATCCCGGGCTGATCGGATCCCCGCCGGTTGCCCCCGAACCGCTCGCTGCCGGGGCGAAAACAGGGGAAAAGCTGCGGGAGCCCGGTTTCTCGCCCGGGTGGCTGGTTGCCCCAGGCACCCTCTGGCTGCTCCTGTTCCTGGTCGTTCCACTCCTCAGCATCGTCATGTTCAGTTTCTGGGACCTCAGCAAGGATAACGTGATGGTGCCCCAGTTGACCCTGGGCAACTACTACGAATTCTTCACGGCGTTCAGCAACCTCAAAACCCTGTGGACCACCTTCCGGCTCAGCATCGAGGTGATGGCCCTCAGCCTGATCCTCGGCTATCCGATCGCCTTTTTTCTGGCGATGCAGGTCAAATCGTTCAAGTGGCAACTGGCCCTGTTCCTGATGTGCATGGTGCCGTTCTGGACCAGTTATCTGATCCGCGCCATCGCCTGGATCCCCATGCTCGGGCGGAGAGGCCTGCTCAACACTTTCCTGCTCTGGCTGGGCATCGTGGACAAACCGGTGACCTTCCTGCTGTTTTCCGAATTCGGCCTGACGATGGCCCTGGTGCAGCTTTACGTCGTGCTCTGCATCGGGCCGATCTTTTTTTCGCTGGCAAAAATCGAAACGGATATCCTGGAGGCGGCCCGGGACATGGGGGCGAGCGGATTTCAGATTTTCCGGGAGATCATCCTGCCGTTGTCCCTGCCGGGGGTCGCCATTGGCATGATCTTCATCTGGGTGCTGATCATGGGGGAATTCGCCACTTCGGTGGTGGTGGGCGGTGGAAAAACCAGCCAGTTGGGAAACATCATCCTGATCTGGATGGGCACCGGCCAATACCCCAGGGCCTCCGCGACCGCCCTCGTGCTGATGGCCGGCATGATGATCGGCGTGATCATCATCTTCAAGCTGGTCAATATCCGCAAACAACTGTAATCACAGGCAAGGGAAAGGCATTATCATGGCGCGCTGGACCCCGGAAAGAAGGAAGAAAGCCTGGATCAAGACGCTCTTCAGCGGGTATTACATCCTGTTTCTGATTTTCATTTTCGGGCCGATGTTCGCCATGTTCGTCCTGTCCTTCCAGGGCAGGCGCGGCAGTATGAATTTCCCCATGCGAAGTTATGGATTTTACTGGTGGAACAAGCTGATCGAACCGTCTGCGGTGGGGGACATGCAAGGAGCGCTGTTGCGGTCATTGATCCTGGCCCTGGTGGTGATGGTGATCACCGCCGTGTTCTCCACCATGATGGCGATGGCTTTTCGGAAGAAGTTTTTCGGGTCGGGATTGCTTTTCTACACCATCATGAGCGGTATCATGGTGCCCGGAATCCTGATCAGCCTAGGCCTGGCGTTGGTGCTGAAGGTGTTGGGTATCACCCCGGCTTGGTGGTTTTCCGGGCTGGGGGTGCATGTCATTTGGACCCTGCCCTTCGGATTCCTGATAATGATGGCCGTCTTCAACCGCTTCGACCACAGCCTGGAGGAAGCGGCCCGTGACATGGGCGCTTCGGAATGGACTGTTTTCAAGGAAGTGACTTTGCCATTGATCCTGCCCGGAATCGTGGCGGCGGGATTGTTCGGATTTACCCTCTCCTACGACGAGTTTGCCCGCACCACGCTGGTCTCGGGTGAATACAATACACTGCCCCTGGACATCTACGCCTCGTTCACCCAGCGCATCCGGCCGAACCTGTACGCCCTGGGCACGGCCTCGACCATTTTCTCGATCCTGCTGATCGCCCTGTTTGTGATCATTTACACGATCAATTACCGGCGCACTCATTGATGCATCCGTGTTTACGCGGATGACCGGAATGTGCCGGGAAATGCGGCCTGAGGCCCCCTACTCCTGTCCCGCCGGCCCGGTCTCGGAGAGGATCACACCCGCGTCGGCCGGCCAACTGAGCACCTCGCGCTCGCCTATTTCATAGGTCCGGTCGGTGATGCTGCGATGCTGTTCAACATGGACGAACAGCCCTGGGACAATCTCGAACACGTCGGTCTCCAGGGAGCCGAGGAACTCGGTGGCCACGTAGGTGGCCTGCACCGAGTTGCCCATGTTGGGATGTTCTCCTGTGTGAATCAGGTCGGCCCGCACAGAGACGTACACCTCCCGTCCGACTGGGGGGATTTTCATTCCTTCGGACATCCGCACATAGATGATCGAACCGTTGCTTTCCACCAGCAACATGGAGCCGCTGCGCGATTTGAGCACACCGGGAAAGAGGTTGTTGTTGCCGATGAACTCGGCAACGAATTTGGTGCGTGGACTCTCGTAGATTTCCCTGGAGGTGCCGATCTGCTGGATTACCGCGTCGCTCATTACGATCACCTTGTCCGCCAAGGACATGGCCTCCTGCTGGGAGTGGGTGACCAAGATGAAGGTCATCTCCAGTTCACGCTGGATCTTCTTCAACTCCACCATCATCGCCTGGCGCAGGCTGTAATCCAGCGATCCCAGCGGTTCGTCCAGCAGCAACACGGTGGGCTCGCTGATCAGGGCCCGGGCCAGCGCGACCCGCTGCTGCTGCCCGCCGCTCAACTCGTGGGGACGGCGGTTGGCGAAAGCCGTCATGTCCACCTTTTCCAGCATTTCCGAGGTCTTCCTGGCCCGCTCCCGGGTTTCCATCCCCTGCATTTTGAGGCTGAACTCCACGTTCTGGGTCACCGTGCGGTGGGGAAAGAGCGCGAAGCTCTGGAACATCATGGAAGTATTGCGGCGGGAGGGGGGCAGATCGGTGACGTCCTCTCCGGAGATGTAGATTTTCCCGGAGGTGGTTTCTTCCAGCCCGCCGATCATGCGCAGGGTGGTGGTCTTTCCACAGCCGCTGGGCCCCAGCATGGCTACTAATTCCCCGTGCTCGATCTCGGCGCTGAAATCGATCACGGCGTGGGTCCCGCCGGGATAGATTTTGTTCGCTTTTTCCAATACGACGTCGTACTGCGCCATGGGGGCCTTCTTGGTGTATGGGGTGTGGCGGTATCGCTTCAGGGAAACCGTATTGTAAAATTCAGGCCACCCAGCGCATGAAGTGAATCGCAGGGTAGTGGCGCCGGCGTCCCTGCCCGCGCATTGCTGGGTGGGCGCCATATTCCTGGGTGGCCCGCCCTCCCGCGGGCAGGGACGTCCACGCCACTTTAAATTATTCCAGGCCGGATGAATCCATGAAAAATTTTGAGAATGCGGTTACCTTCTGTGTCGTTTCCCGGTGTTGCTTCCCGGTGCTGCATTATGACAGCGCTTTCGGCGGTACTTTCGGCGGTACTTTCGGCGGTATTTTCTG
>CAZOXD010000088.1:0-9696 GCA_964583525.1 uncultured Pseudomonadota bacterium | reverse complement strand
GGTACTATTGGCTAGTGGCGCCGGACCGCCAATGAAAACGGAGGACGGGAATCACGCCGCACCCCTATTCTGAATCCTCGCCCTTCTTTTCCGACGCCGCCTGGAGGAGGGCCCAGACCTTCTGGAAGGGCATCTCGTCGAAGAAGCCTTGCTGGTTGACCTCCTTGAGGATGGAAACGGCCTGGGCCAGTTCCTCGTCGTTGCCCGCCTGTTCCTCCAGCAGGGTCACGCCATCTGCGAAGGAAATGTCGCCGGATTTGCGGGTGCCCAGGTGCTTCTGCACGAGCCCGTTGAGTTGTGACAGTGCCCGTTTCCAGTCGCCTCCCGCGTAGGGCCGGCCGAAGATGCCCCGCAGCCCGTTTTGGGCGAAGCGTTCCCGCAAGCCCACCGGAAGGGATTGCGCCACGCCCTCCAGGGCCTCTCCGATGCCGAAGCCGGAGGTGAAGAGGCTGCGCAGGGTGTCCACCGTTCCGCTTTCGCCTCCGAACATGCGGATTTGCGCGCCGCTGAGGGCCGAACCCATGGCCTTGGCCTGGTCGATGTGGATGTCCCTTTCGGCTTCGATGTGCAACCGCGCCAGTTCCAGGAAGGTGGCCGATTCGTCGTACTTCTTCAGGGCGTCCGCCTTGGCCTCGATGCCGTGGGCCTCGGCTTCCAGGTGGCGCTGGGTGTTCATAACGCGCAGGGTTTCGATCTCCATCTCGGCCCGCCCCTTGGCGCCGGCCTCTTTTTCCATACCCACGGCGTTGATCTGCTTGGCTTCGCTGGTGGCGTTGGCCCGCACTACGGTGGCCTCCGCCTCCTGCCTGGCAGCGCCAAGGCGGGACTCCGCCTGCGATATCATGTGCATGCTGGTGACCTGGGCCTTGTTTTCCTCGTCGATGCGGCGGGTATCGGCCAGGGTGCCGGCTTGCAGGCGTTCCACTTCCCCCTCGCGCCTGGTGTCGGCGATCACGCGCACGGATTCCACGTCGTGCTCGGCCTGCTCGCGCTGGGCGGTGGCCTGGAGCCGTTTCACCTGCACGGTTTCCAACTCGCGGGTCTTGTCCGTGAGGGCGATCTGGCGCTGGCGTTCTTCCAGTTCGCGGGCCAGGAAGCGCCGGATGTCGGCGGCTTCCTGTTTTTTCATTTCCTCGATGATGGCCACTTCCTTTTCGATCTGGGCTTTTTCCAGGGCCTTGGCTTTGGCGATTTCTTCGTTTTCCACCTGCCAGCGTTGCTCCAGCAGGAAGCGCTGTTGCTCGGAGAGCACGCGGGCCTGTTCGTTGGATACGTCCTGCTCCTGCTGCGCGGCGGCGAAGGCCTCCTGTTTTTCCACTTCGAGCATTTCCAGGCGGGCTTCCATGCTTTTCCGGCGCATGTTGAGAGAGGTATCCTCAGTTGCGTTATGGCGCTCCTGGCGGGCCTGTTCTTCGAAGACGGAGATGGCGGTGGCCCGTCCGATTTCGGCTTGTTGGCGTTCCTGCTCCTTGGCGATCAGCTCGATCTGGCGGTCCCGGTCGGATTTTTCCAGGGCCAGGTTGCGGGCGATGTTGGCCAGTTCCTCTTCCTGCACCTTGGTGATCAAGGCGATTTGGCGGTCCTTCTCTTCCACTTCCAGGGCCAGGACCTTTTGCACTTCCGAGGCTTCACGGCGCTTGGCCTCCTCGGTGAAGTACAGGTCGCGCTCGGTGCGCAGCTTTTCCAGGGACTGGTCGTTGGCGATTTCCTTGGTCTCCACCTCCATCCGCTGGTCGAGGATATAGACCTGCTTTTCGCGCATCTGGAGGGCTTGTTCGTTGGAGACGTCCTTGTCCTGGTTGGCGCGGGCGAAGGCCTCCTGCTTTTCGATTTCCAGCATTTCCAGTTGTGTGTCCAGGTCGCGCTGCCGGATGGCGACGTTGGTGCGCTTCTCGGTATCGTGTACTGCGCGCCGGGCCTTGGAGGTGATCTCGGTGATGATCTTCAACCCTTCCGCGTCGAAGACGTTGTCCGCCTTGAAATGTTCCTTGCCGGTCTGTTCCAGGGTGACGATGGTGGCTTCCACCAGCACCAGGCCGTTTGCGGTGAAGCTCTCCGTCACGTTTTCCTTGACGGTCTGGGCCAATTCCTCGCGGTTCTCGTGAAGATCGGTGAGGGTCTTGGTGGCGGCATGGCTGCGCAGCACGCTGACCACCTTGGCTTCCAGCAGGTTGCGCACCTGTTCCGGATCGAAGGTCTTTTCCCCCAGGCTGCGGCTGGCCTGGAGAATCTCCTGGCGGGTATGGCCGACGTGGGTAAAGAGCTCGGCCACCATGTCCACCCGGATATTGTCCTTGGTGAGGATGGCCTGTTCCCGGGAGCGGCTCACGACGATCTTGATGGTTTCCAGGGAGACCCAGGTCACATCGTGGAACACCGGCAGCACGATCGCCCCCCGCCCCAGGCAGACCTTGATGCCGAACAGCCCGGTGCGGATGAATCCCATGTTGGAGGGGGCCCGTTTGTAGATCCAGATGGAGATAATGTAGAAAAACGCGATCACCACGACTGCCAGGATGATCAGCGTGATCCATGCCTCCACGGGCATGAGCAGGTATTTTTGCAGGTCGAAATCTTGAATTTCAGGCATATTCCCTCATCGCTTTGCGATCCGGCGACAGGTGCAAGGTTATGGGAGGCCGGAAGCGGCCCCCGCAATTGATGATCCAATAAGATTCACTCGTCAATACAGTTATGCGGGGCGCTCCCCGAAATCGAAGAGGGCCGCCGCCGGCCGGGAGTGCCGCATCTGGTCCCGCAGGTCCTCGCTGGCCCGCGCATCCACCTCGCAGCGGTCTCCGTGGAGCACTACGCCGTAGGCCTCCCGGGCCGCCTCCGAACTGACCAGCTTCCGGGCCACATCGTTGCGCACCTTGGCCGGATCCCGCTCCAGGGGGTCGCCCCAACCGCCGCCGCCGGCGGTGCGGAAGATAACCCGGTCTCCAGGCTGCACCTTCACATTGTCCACCTTGGAGGGGAGCGGGTGGCGGGTGCCGTCGGCCTTCTCCAGCCATTTTTCCGAACATCCCCCCGGCTTGCCTCCCAGGATGCCCCAGGGCTGGGTGAGGTGGCGGTCGTCGTGGATGGAGATTTCCCCGGGTTCCAGCAGCCGGTAGATCTTCTCCACGCCGTTGCCGCCCCGGTGATTTCCCGCGCCTCCCGTATCGGTAATGGTGGTGTAATTTTCGATAATCAGCGGGTAGTAGCTCTCCAGGTACTCGGTGGGGATGTTCTCGAAGAGCGGCCACCAGGAGTGCCCGTCCATGCCGTCCCCAATGGGCCGGCCGGGAATGCCCCCGAAGAGGATCTCCATCAACTGAAAGTAACGCCCCTCGCGGTCCACGCCGTTGTAGAGGAAGTGCGGACTGGAGCCGTACCCGGCGGCGGTGGCCATTTCCGGCGCGTTCTTGCTCAAGGCGCCGCCCAATACATCGAACTGGCGGGCCAGGGCATGGGTGCGGCAGCCCAGGGAAGCCGGGAAGTTGGGATGCACCAGCGTGCCCTTGGGCAGCGTCACGTGGATCAGGTCGTAAAAGCCGTCGTTGAAGAGAATCTGGGGGTCGAAGACCATGATCATGTAGACCCCGATGAACATCTTGAACATCCCCTCGTGGAGGTAGAAGTTGATCGGGCCCGGCGCCTGGGGGGAGGTGCCCGTCCAGTCGAAGTAGGCGTGCTCCCCTTCCCGCCACACCGTGAGCTTCATCTTGAACGGTCCATTGCCCAGGCCGTCGTCATCCACGTAATCCTCGAAGGATTGCGGCTCCTCGGGCAGGTTCTGCACGATCAACTGGCACATGGCGCGGTTGGTGCGCTCCAGCAGGGCCTCGCAGGCCTGGCGGTAGACATTGGCCCCGAAGCGTTCGCAGATTTCGATGACCCGCCGTTCCCCGGCCCGTGACCCGGCGATGATGGCCATCAGATCGCTGTAGTTCATTTCCGGTGTGCGGGTGTTGTTCATCAGCAAATCGATTACCGCCTTGTTGGGCTGACCCTTGTCGAACACCTTGAGGGGTGGAATCTTCATGCCCTCCCCAAAGATGGAGGTGGCCGCCGTGGGCATGGAGCCGGGAACGGGGCCGCCCACGTCCATCATGTGCCCGAACATGGAGCTGAACCCCATCAACTCACCGTCGAAGACGATCGGCACCAGCACCATCCAGTCGTTGATGTGGCTGATGGCCCCCCCGCACTTGAAGGGGTCGCTCTGCAGGATCACGTCCCCGGGATGAAAGTCGAAGGGTTGCTCGGCCAGCATCTCGGAAACGTAGGAGCCGAACTGCCCCACGATCATCCGGCCCTTGGGGTCGGTAATCATGGGAAACTCGTCGTGCTGCTCCCGGATCACCGGCGACATGGCCGAGCGGAAGAGCACGGCGTCCATCTCGTGCCGGGCGTTGCGCAACGCATTCTCGATCAAATCCAGCGTGATCGGATCCAGGGTGGCGGAGATTGCCGGGACCGCGGGCCGGGAGGCCACAGGGGGGGAAGGCGCGTCTGCCGCATGCTCCATCCGCGCCGCTGGTTGCGCCGCCTCGCCGTTACCGGGCGGTTCGGCAGGTGGGGCAGACGGGGCTTCGGATTGAGCCGGCTGTGCTTCGGGCCGTTCCGGCTGGTCCGGCTGTGGGGTTGGAAGGAAGTTGGCCTCGAGATAATCGTCGATTTCCTGGCTGGCTATGCTGGTACCGGCCAGGCTGCCCGCGGACAGGGCCGCACGCTCGGTCGCATTCTCTGTGGAATTCTCGGCCGAATTCTCGCTCGAATTCTCGGCCGCATGCTCCTGTGGCGGTGTGGATACGGAACTCCGCTCCTGGCTGGCGGAGGACAGATCGTCCCGCGTGAGGGGGGTGTGACTGAGCCCCATCAATCCCAATTTCTCCTTTTGCGTGCCGAAGATGCGGTCGAACTGCTCCTTGTTGGCCTGGAGCAGATCGTCCAGATTGACGAATTTTTTCGGGGCATTCGGTTCTGTCATGGGGAACCCTCGTTGGTGAGGCCCTTTCCTTGCGGTTTCTTCCTTGTCCGGATCAGGCGTGTGAAGCACCCTCGGGACGGATGATAACGTTGAGGTATTCGTCCACATTTCCGGCATGGCCGGGGTGTATGACGGTGGTCGTATCCTTCTGGGTCAGAATCGCCGGCCCGGATATGCGGTCCCCCGCGGTCAGCAGATTCCGGTTGTACACGTTGGCATTGAGAAAGTTCCCATCGAAAAAGACCCGGTGCTGCTCGGTTACGGCCTGGGACGGCTCTCCCCCTGTGAGGGGAAATTTCGGGAACTCCACCCGCACCACGCGCCCGATGCCCACCGCCCGCAGGTTCACCAGTTCCACCGGGTGGTCCAGCCGGAACCCGTACAGCCTCTCGTGGATGGTACCGAACCGGTTCTTGAGGTCACCCAGCCCTCCATTGGCCAGGGTTTGGGGGTTGACCTCGATAGAGAATTCGTACCCCTGGCGAAAATACCGCACGTCGGCTTCATAGTGCAATTCCTGCTTGTCCTCCCCGATTCCTTCCTCCTGGAGCCATTGCCGCGCGTTTTTTCCCAGGCCGGCGAGGATGTTCTCCACCTGCCCCGGCTGCACCTCGTCGATGGTGCGGATGAAGGTCTGGGCGAAGTCGTTTTTCACGTCGGAATAGAGGAAGCCCAGCGCGGAAAGGACGCCGGGGGTGGGCGGTACGATCAGGGGGTAGCACCCGGCCAGCATGGCGATGGCGTTGCCGTGGAGCGGCCCCGCGCCCCCGAAGGCCACCAGGGAGAAATCCCGGGGATCGAGCCCCTTCTGCACGGTGATCAGGCGCAGCGCCCCGAACATGTTCTCGTTGACGATATCGAGGATGCCCTGGGCCGCTTGGTAGAGATCGAGGTCCATGGCCCGGGCAATCTTGCCCACGGCTTCCTCGGCGGCCTTGGTGTCCAGGATCATCTCCCCCCCCAAAAGGCTGGGGGGCAGCCGGCCCAGCACCACGTTGGCGTCGGTGACGGTGGGCTGATCTCCCTGCCGTCCGTAACAGGCCGGGCCGGGCACGGCGCCGGCGCTTTCCGGCCCCACCCGCAGGGCCCCGGTCATGGGTACGTGAGCGATGGAACCCCCGCCGGCCCCCACGCTGTGGACTTCCACCGAAGGTATCTTGATGGGGTAATAGCCGAGCATGGTTTGGCGGGAGATGGTGGGCTTGCCGTCCTGGATGAGCGACACGTCGGTGGAAGTACCTCCCATGTCGAATCCCAGGGCGTTGGGATACCCCACCAGGGAGGAGATGTACGCCGCTCCGGACACCCCTCCCGCGGGTCCGGACACCATGGTGTGCACCGGGGAGTCCGACGCGCGCTGAACGCTCATCAGGCCCCCGTCGGAGCGGACGATATTGATGTGGGGGTTGAACTGGATGCCGCGCAGCTTTTCCTCGAAATTGGCCAGGTAGAGTTTCATCTTGGGGCGCACATAGGCGTTCATCACCGTTACCAGAGTGCGCTCGTACTCGCGGAATTCCGGCAGGATTTCCGAAGAGGTGGATACGGTGATCTGGGGCGCCATTTCCCCCACGATCTCGCGCAGGCGCCGCTCATGCTCGGGATTGGCGTAGGAATGCAGCAGGGAGATGGTGATGGATTCCACGCCCGCGTCCAGCAATTCGGCGGTAACGGCCCGGGCCTGGAGTTCGTCCAGGGGTGCGATCACCTGTCCGCGGGCATCGATGCGTCCCTTGACTCCGCGGGTGACCTCCAGATCGGCAAGTGGATCCGGCTTGATCATGATCATCCACCCCGCCAGGGGCCCGGGAGTCTGCGAACGGGCCATGTGCAGCACCTGCTCGTAATTCTCCGTAACCAGCAATCCCACCCGGGCGCCGGTCTCCTCCAAAATGATGTTGGTGGAAATGGTCGTGCCGTGCAGGACGGAGGAGATTTCCCCGGGAGGCACGCCGGTCTGCTCGATGATCTTTTCGATACCGGTGAGAATCCCCTCGGACTGATCGTGAGGCGTGGAGGGGGTTTTCAGCAAATGCAGCTTGCGGGACGAATCGTCGAAGAGAAGAAAGTCCGTAAAGGTACCGCCCACATCGATTCCCAAACGGCAGGTCATAACGATACGTTTCCTTTCCTGCTGGTTCCGGGTGAATCCGCCCCGCCCTTCTGATGGCCGCCCTTCCGGTGGGGAATACGATTCTTCCCTCCGGGGTTGTTGGAGCGGTTCACGGTGAATATCCCAGGCGAATCATGCCATCGAATCAATTGGTTCTCTGGGGGTTCCAGCCCTTCACACGGATGAGGGCCTTGCCAGTCCAGGAATATCCGCAAGATCGCTTGGCCGCGGCTTGATGCCGTCCCCGGCCAGCTTGTGTTATGTGGTCAGCATGCTTATCAAACCCCTCCATTACGGTCAACTTGGGGAAGATTTTGGAAATTCCCGGTTGATTATCATACCGGACGGTTTTCATCCCGATTCCAGAATGCTATATCATCCGCAGCTATAGCACCCACAACCGAGCGATTCGGCAGGGACATCGCTTCCCCTCCGGCTGCACATTTGCCGGGATTCCATCCCTTTTTTTCAACCTAATCGATTATCGAATCATGGCGGAAGAACGGCTCTTTTGGTACAGCATCGGGTTTTGGATCAAGATCGTGGCTCTGGTTATTCTCTTGATATTTCTGTACTTCTTCCAACCCTTTGAGCAGTACATCATCGAGAACGTACCCAGGGTGCGCTTTCATCGTGTGATCTTCTGGTTTGCCGCGCTGGTGGGGGTGATCGGATTCGCCCTGTCCCACTGGCAGTCCTTCCGCCGCCACATCCTGCATTCCTCCGGGCGGATAAAGGTGGAGGAGTTGGCATTCGATACCCTGCAAATCTCCCTGTTGACCTCCGTGATCATCAGCGCGGGGGCCACCCTGCAGGCGGTGGAGATGCTGGCTGAGTTCCTGTTGTTCCAGGAGATGGAGGTGGAGCAGACCCTTGGCGAGCGGATTCTGACGATCCTGTTTTTCATCATCCTCACCATCGGATTCTATCTGCTGCACATGGTGGTGCGGGCCTTCCGCAAGGGATGGCAGCCCAGGCGGCCCCCGCCCCGTTCGCCTTCCATCGGGCCGTAGAGAACCGCTTCCCCGGCTGCGAGGGGAATTCCTGCAGGAATTGCAGGGACGTCTGATCAGGGAGCCGGGGGATCGTGTCCCTACCCGGATGCCCCAAAACCACCGCTATCAGGGACCGGCTGAGCGCCGGATTTTCCCGCGCCCAACCCATTGAAGGCCGCCAGGGAGGCCGCCAACTCTCGCCGCGAGATGCCCTGCACGATGAACACCAGCCGCGAGCGGCGCTCCGCATCCGGCCAGGCCTCCAGGTGCGCAGGCGGATGGACGATGTGTTGCACCCCGTTGAGCACCACAGGGGCGGGTTCTCCCTCCACATTCAGCAAGCCCTTCACCCGCAGCACCCGCTCCCCATGGCAGTGGAGGAGCATGGTCAGCCAGATGGCGAAGGCCGTCCAGTCCAGGGGCTCGGAGAAGAAGAAGGAATGGGCTGTGATGTCCCCATGGGAGTTGGGTGAATCGTTGTGACTATGGGTATGGCTCTCCATGGGCATGTTTCCGCCATCCATGGCGCCGATCCAGCGGTGAATTTCCCGGGAACGGCCCTCTTCGTCGTAGGGATCGTCCACCAGCAGATGCACCGGGTCGATTTCTTCCCCGGAATCATGCAGAGAGGCGGAAGGATTGAGCCGGGCCAGCCGTTGCCTGAGCGCCTCGGTGGCGGCGGGATCGGCCAGGTCGGTCTTGGTGATCACCAGCCGGTCCGCCACGGCCACCTGCTTCACCGACTCCCCGTGGCGTTCCAACTGGGAGGAGGCGTTGACGGCATCCACGGTGGCGACCAGGATTCCCATCCGGAAATGGTGCCGGATCACCGGTTCGGACAGCAGGGTATAGACGATGGGCGCCGGGTCGGAAAGGCCCGAGGTTTCGATCACCAGCCGCCGGAAGGGTGGAATTTCCCCCCGCTCCCTCCGGGAGTACAAGGAGCGCATGGCGCCGGCGAGGTCGCCCCGCATGGAGCAGCACAGGCAGCCGTCCCCCAGCAGCACCGTATCCTCCTCCACTGCCTCCAGCAGGTGATGGTCCAGCCCCACTTCCCCTAGCTCGTTGACCAGCACCGCCGTATCCCGCAACCGCGGGGATTGCAGCAGCCGCTTGAGCAGGGTGGTCTTGCCGCTGCCCAAAAAGCCGGTGAGCACGTTGACGGGAATCAGGTTGGCGTAGCCGGCCATGGGGCACCCGGGGTCAGGAGCGGGAAAGGCTTTCCAGCAGGGAGGGATCGAGAGGATCGCAAGGGCGTTTCAGCAGCTTCGCGGCCGCCTCCCACAGGGCGGAAAGATGATCCACCAGCACCGTCTGCCCCGTGCGGGTGCGCAGCAGGAAGGCGTTGCCCTGCCAATCGGAGACGGACAGGCCATAGTGGGCCAGGATGCGGTTCAACTGCCGGGTGCGCTCCTGCCGCTCCCGGCCGCGGGTATGGGTTCGCGTTCGGGCCGGAAAAGTCCCCGGACTTTGGGAGGGATCGCTCCAATGTCCGCCGTCCCCCAGCATTCCGCAAAGGCTGCACATAAGGGCTCCTTGCCGGAAGCCATCTCAAAATGACCTGAGCAGAATCATTGCGCAGGTATGGTGGAGCAGACCGAGGAAATTCTCGA
>CAZOXD010000087.1:0-18911 GCA_964583525.1 uncultured Pseudomonadota bacterium | reverse complement strand
CGAAGAGGCAGCGGCACCGGAGGCAGCAGCACCGGAAGAAGGCAAGGCCGCCGAAGCCAAAAGCGAGGAGAAAAAACCGGCCAAGGGGAAAAAGGCTGCCGGGAAGGAAAAAGAAGCCGGTGGCGGAGAGGAAGCCGGCAAGTGAATCGCGCGATCCCGTCGTGGGTTGCGGTGATCGGCGCGCGATGACGGATGCCCATGACGTTGATCGACAGGGATCGGCTGGTGTGCATCGGAAAAGTGATGGAGCCCCACGGCCTGAAAGGCGAATTGAAGGTCAGGCCCCTCACCAGCGACCCGGAATATTACACCGATTGCAAGGCCGCAACGCTGGATGGAGGGACGGGGTTGCGCCCCTGCAAAATCCGGAACATCCGCTTCGGTAGCGGGCGCTGGATCGTCGCCTTGGAAGGCGTGGAAGACCGGGAGGCTGCCAACGCCCTGCGGGGCGCGGAAATGCTGCTGGACGAGGCGCAGCTCAAGCCCCTGGGCGAGAACGAGTACTTCTCGGACGACCTGATCGGATGCGAGGTGTTCGATTTGTCCGGACGGCCCCTGGGACGCGTGACCGGGATGATTGAAACCGGGGCCAACGATGTCCTGGAAGTGGAGAGCGGAGCGGGCAAGACCCTGGTGCCCGTCACCGGGGAAGTGGTGAAAACCATCGCTTTCCGGGAGCGCCGTATTGAGATCGACCCGCTGCCCGGGTCCTTCGGGCGGGAACGTTGACCGGCCCTGAGCATGAGGGGCGAGGAAGCACAGAGGGGGCGCAGATGAAGCGGATCGACGTGCTGACCCTCTTCCCGGGGCTATTCGGCCCCTTTCTCGGCGAAGGCCTGCTGGGACGGGCCGTCGCGGAAGGATTGCTGGAGGTGACACTGGTCAGCTTCCGGGAGCATGGTTTGGGCAAGCACCGCGCCGTGGACGGCGAACCCTACGGCGGTGGTGCGGGAATGGTGCTGCGGCCCGAGCCTTTATTTTCCGCCGTCCGGGAGCGGTTGGCCCTGCACGCAGCGGCCGGCCGGAAACCCCGGGTGGTGCTGATGACGCCGCAGGGAAGTCCCTTCTCCCAGGCCATCGCCCGCGAGGAGGCGGGGTCGGACAGACCGCTGCTGTTGATCTGCGGACGCTACGAGGGCTTCGACGAGCGGATCCGCACCGCCCTGGCGGACGACGAATGGAGCGTGGGCGATTTTGTAATGCTGGGCGGAGAAGTTCCCGCCATGGCCGTGATCGAGGCGGTGACCAGGCTGATCCCCGGAGTGCTCGGCAATCCGGATTCCGTGGGCGAGGAATCGTTCGCGGCGGGACGGCTGGAATACCCGCACTATACGCGCCCGGTGGAATTCGAGGGCATGCGGGTGCCGGAAGTGCTCCAGTCGGGCGATCATGCCCGCATCAAGGAATGGCGCGACGAGCAGTCCCTGCGCAAAACCCGGGAGCGGCGCCCGGAATTGCTGAATGAATAAAGGATGGATATTGCACTGCCGGATAATGATGTTCGGACAGATTTTCAGATAACCATCAACAAGGCCGCGCTCCGGATTCCGTTGGAAGCCGGGAAGGCAAGGGCCGTTACCGATGTGTGGAGCGAAGGACGATGAAGCAACCGCTGATCCAATGGCTGAACGACGAACAACGCCGCACCGACTTGGAATTTCCCCCCGTGGGTGCCCAGGTGAAGGTGAATTACCGCATCCGCGAGGGCGAGAAGGAGCGCATCCAGGCCTTTGAGGGTGTCGTGATCCGGTGCCGCGAAAGCAAGAATAGCCTCAACGCCACCTTCACGGTGCGCAAGGTATCCCAGGGATTCGGGGTGGAACGGATCTTCCCCTTCCACAGCCACCTCATCGAGGGCATCCAGGTGTTGCGGCTGGGCCGGGTGCGCAGGGCCAGGCTGTACTACCTGCGCAAACTGAAGGGCAAGAAGGCCCGTCTGCGCGAAAGGACGAATGCCTGATTTCGGACTGGAAGCCGAACTTTGGGAGCAGGGATACCGCCACGTGGCTGGCGTGGACGAGGCCGGACGGGGACCCCTGGCGGGCCCGGTCGTTGCGGCCGCCGTGATCCTGCCCCGCGACTGGCCGGCGTCCCTGCCGCTGGACGATTCCAAGCGCCTCGCCGCGGGGCAGCGCGAGGCGGCGTTTGCCGTAATCCGGGAGCGGGCGGTGGCGTGGAAGATCCGGGTAGTGGCGCCTGCGGTGATCGACCGCATCAACATCCTGCAGGCCACCCTGCGGGGAATGGCCCTGGCGGTATCGGCGTTGCGCCCCGGCGCCGATTATGTGCTGGTGGACGGCAACCGGGCGCCGGATGTGACCCCGCCCTGCGGGACGGTGGTGAAAGGCGATGGGCGCAGCAATTCCATCGCCGCGGCCTCCATATTGGCCAAGGTGGCGCGGGACCGCATCATGGCCGTGTACGGCGACCGCTACCCCCAATGGGGTTTCGGCAGGCACAAGGGCTATCCCACCCGCGCCCACAGGGAAGCCTTGCTGCGCCATGGACCCAGCCCCATTCACCGGGTATCGTTCCGAGTCAAGGATGCGCCATGGCAGGTGGAAACAACAGTGCAGGAGATGGCCGGGAGAAACCGGCAACGCACCTCGGGCGAGATGGAGGAAGATCGGAAGTCGGGAGGCGTGGAGAATCCATCGCTGCCCGGTATTTGGAACGGCTCGGCTACCTGATCCGGGAACGGAACTTCCGCTGCGCCCAGGGTGAGATCGACCTGATCGCCGTCAAGGACGGCTATCTGGTGTTCGTGGAGGTGAAAACCCGCACCGAGCGGACGGCGTATCACCCCGCGGAAGCCGTGACGGAGGCGAAACAACGCCAGGTGCGGATGCTGGGAGAAATCTACTGCGCCGAACGTCTGGGGCAGGCGGAACATCCGGAGCACCCGGATTCGAAACTGCAGCCCCGCTTCGACGTGGTGACGATTCGCCTGCCCGCACGAAAGATGGACTCCGAATCGGATTCCGGGAAGGATACGGGCCGGGTGGAGCATTTCGAGAATGCCTTTTGATCCCGTCTCCCGGGTAAACCGTTTGCAGCGAGGGAATCGCGCCCGAACTATGACCAACATGGACGAAGCAAGCAAGAACGTGGCAAGCAAGATCATGGAAAACAAAAACATGGCAATCAATAGCATGACAAACAGCGACACAAAATCCGTTGGAGATCGATAGAATGGCCCATCATAAATCCGCAATAAAACGAGCCCGGCAGAATATCAAGCGGCGGGCCCGCAACCGGGTGCAGCGCTCTACCCTGCGCACCGCGCTCAAGAAATACCGCGCTCTGCTGGATGCCAAGGACGCGGAAAACGCCCAAAAGGAATTCAGCACGGTGCAGAAAGCAATCGACAGGGCCGTCAGCAAAGGCATCCTGCATGCCAACACTGGCGCCCGTTACAAATCCCGCCTGGCCGCCGCCTTGAAAAAAGCGGCCGCCTGAGAATTGTGACGCGCCGATTCCCTGGAATCCTCGAGGATCCATGGAATCGCCGCCCGAACCGAACGACGGGCTCTGCGCAGGTTTGCGCGGGCCGATCATGAGTGTGATTCGCCGGAGTCCAATCCCCGCCGCATTCCGGGGGGGCCGGCACCGGCATCGAGAAGAGGAAGAAGGAAAATGATTCAAGGCATGTTGGGACGGAAGATCGGAATGACCCAGATCTTCACCGAAGAGGGGGAGCGGGTGATGGTGACCCTGGTGGAAACCGGGCCGGTCACGGTCGTGCAGGTAAAGACAAAGGACACCGACGGCTATGAGAGCGTCCAGGTGGGCTATGATCCCATCACCAAGGAAAAAAAGATCAACCGGCCCATGAGCGGGCATTTCAAGGATGTCCAGCCGATGAAGCACCTGCGGGAATTTTCCGTGGAGGATATCGGCGCGGTGGAGGTGGGGCAGACCTTCGACCTGAGCATATTTTCCGAGGGTGAGAAGGTGAACGTGGCCGGTATTTCCAAGGGCCGGGGCTTCCAGGGCGTGATGAAGCGCCACAACTTCGCCGGCGGGCCCGGATCCCACGGTTCGAGGTTTCACCGCCGGCCCGGCGCCATCGGAAACAGCACCACCCCCGGCCGGGTGTTCAAGGGGAAGAAAATGCCGGGGCAGATGGGCAACGAGCGGGTCACGGTGCGCAACCTGGAAATCACCCGGGTCATTCCGGAGAAGAACCTGCTGCTGATCCGGGGCTCCATTCCCTCCCACAACGGCGCCGTGGTGGAAATCCGCAAGACCGCCCAACCCACGGAATAACGCCGATCCGCCCGGCCCGTCCGGCTTTTCCCCGGGCGCGCCCCCTCCAACGGGCCGGCGATAGGGGCAGTTCCGTGCCATGGTACCCATGTAGTCGCACCCGTGCAGCCATACCCGTACCCTGGAATCCCCGTCCGGATTCAGGTAGTCCCATCTTTCTTCTCACTCCCATGCCGCCAGCGGAGACGCAATGATCGGGCGATGGCCGAAACTTGGACTTCCGCCGGAGGGGGGTGGGGTTTCACAGGTCCCGGGCGGTATCCCTGCCTTTCCAAAGGCCCTCCGTTCTCTTTTTCACGCAGCCTTTCCGGGCGTTCCGTCCTCATTGCCGGGTCTGAATTCACAGAAGGCGCTTATTCCGGTGGCGCTTCTTCCGGTTGTGTTCCTGCTGGTTGTGCTCTCCGCTCCGGCGCTGGGGGACGCGCCTGGAAAATCAGGCAGGAGCAGAATATCAGGGTGGAGCAGGGGCCCCGCCCTGGCCACCTGCCGGGCGGAGCACGTGGCGGCCCTGCTGGATGGCAGCATCTATGTGATCGGAGGGCTGGGAGCCCTGGGTACTATGAATTCCGTGGAGGTGCTGGACCCCGGCGCCAAGGCATGGCGGCCCGGCCCGGCTTTTCCCTTGGCGCTGCACCACACGGCCGCGGCGGTGCTGGAGGGAACGCTCTACGTTTCAGGTGGGTGGAAAGGGCTGCACTTCAGCAATATCCAGTGGGGACTATGGGCCTTTGATCCCGCGGGGAAGCGCTGGATTCGCAAGGCGAACCTGCCGGCCTTCCGCGCCGCCCATGCCATGACGGCGATCGGGGGCAGCCTCTACGTGAGCGGGGGCACCGGGCCGGGGGCCACCGAGTTGTGGCGCTACGATCCCGCAGCGGACCGCTGGTCCAGAAAGCAGGCCCCCTTGCCCGCCCCCCGGCAACACCTGGCGGCCGTGGCCTTGCAGGGGAAAATCCACGCCATGGGCGGGCGCTGGAAGGAGGAGGGCCATTTCGGCGCCCTGGAAATCTACGATCCCGCCACGGACGTCTGGATATCCCTTCCCCCCATGCCCACGCCCCGGGGCGGATTTGCCGCGGGGGTACTCAATGGGCGGATTCACACCGCGGGCGGGGATTCCCTGGAGCCGATAGGCACCCTGGCCACCCACGAGGTGTACGACCCCGCCATCCGGAAATGGAGCACGCTGGCGCCCCTGCCGACAAACCGCCAGGGTATGGCCTCCGCCGTCCGCGATGGAGCCTGGTACGTGATCGGCGGGGCGAAAGGCCCGGGCATCCGCACCATGTTTACCGCCACCTGTTCCGTGGACGTCTGGCGGGATTAGGGTGGAGGCTTCACCTTGACCCGGGTTCTGTTTATCCTGTAAGAATTGCTGTATCCGTTAATATTTCAGGGGAAAATGTAATTTAAAGTAGAAGAAGGGTGGGAAAATCCTCCGACCGATGTCAAAAGCCATCGATAACCGTTCATGCTTGACTCGATTTTCCTTGAAATGCGAAGTTTCCCGAAATACGTTATAATTGATTAATTTAATTTGCATCGATCTGAAATTTTTAAAATGCTTTTTCAAATCTGAAAAAATTCGATATCTAACTCCATGATATTTCTAATCATGTAAATTACATTTTGTAATTCTTATCATGATTCAAACCAAAATAATATAATAAATCTATCCCCGAAATATTAGAGGGGGTTTATGCAAATAGGTGTCAACAATGTTAGATGTAAGGGCAGCAGCTAATATAGCTAAAGAAAATTTAATAACAATTAGCGAACAAGAATTTGAAGATTTAAGAATTGAAGAAGTAGAATTATCTGAAGATGAGAATGCTTGGCTCATAACATTTGGATATGAAGTAAGTGCATTTGAACGGATTAGGAATTATAGGACAATAAAAATTGATGCAAATGATGGACGATTTATTTCAATGAAAATGAGAAAAATGCAATAATGGCTGCTGAATCTTATATTCATAATTTATTTAATAAACACAGGAAAAACGGGATACTTGTCGATACAAGTTTAATGTTATTATCAGTGATTGGTGATGCTGATATTGAGTTGATTGAAAAATTTAAACGGACAAAAATTTATACAGCAGATGACTATCAGTTATTAAAGAGTGTTTATCGATATTTTGATAAAATTATATGCACTCCTAATATACTAACCGAAGTTAGTAATTTTATTGGACAATTGCCTGAAAAACAAAAAGAAGATGTGTATCGTGTGTTAAGTGATTCTATTAAAATTATTGATGAATTCTATATTCCTAGCCTTAAAGCATCATCTACATCGTGGTACAGGAGGTTTGGATTAACAGATTCGGTACTTAGAGAGCTTGCAAGTTCATCATATCTATTAATATCGGACGATCTTGTGTTAGTGAACAGCCTTCATAAAAACGGAATTGACGCAATAAACATTAATCATTTAAGAGGGCAAATACTTTTTTCATAATTGACAAAATATTTCATTTTAATAAATAATTCCTGCAAAAAGACCCACACGTTAGACAATTGGATGTCAATTATTATTGTGGACGGCGGAACACTCTCCACCTTTACCCCCCACCGTTCCCCCCATCCCCCCCATTGGGGTGCCCCAGGCGGTGGAAGAGCGGCTCCCATCCTTGGGTGCGGGTGATTTCGGGATGGCTGAAATCCCGGTTGAAGCGGCGGCTCATCAGCCACACCTCCACATCCGGACAGTTGGCGTGAACGTCGAGGCAATTGTCCGGATGATCGTCCACGAACAGGGCTTCCTCCCCATTGCTGCGCAAGCCGGCGATGGTTTCCGCTTTGCTGGTGGGAACCAGATCCTTGTAGGGATGAATGCCGCAGTAGTGGAGGGAGTCATAAACAAAGCCCACCTCGGCCAGATTATTGAGCCGTTTGTCCATGAAGGGCCCGGGAAAGTTGGTGACCAGGTGCACGTCGTGAGATTGGGAGAGGCCATTGAAGTGCTCCGGGTCCACCAGGGGCGTCATCCTGCCCGCGCCATCGGAATCCAGGAAGCGGTGCCAACTGGCCTGGAGGAGGCCGTGCTCCAGCACCTCGGTGAAGTCCCAGCTTTCCGCCTCGTAGGTATCCGGCAGCCCCAGGGCGTGTTCCCTGTTGAGCCAGTTCACGAACGCCCGTTCGAAATTGAGGAGGACGCCGTCGATATCGATGAACAATTGCATGGAATTTCGGCAAGAGATACTGGACGGATGCCGGTTATCCGGCGCGTTTCAACGCCGATCACCGTTATATACGGCCAATGTAAATGACCTGGCCCGGTTTGCCAAGATAGGGGCTGGATGGGGAGTGACTCAAATTGAATATGTCATCCTGAACGCAGTGAAGGATCTTTCGCGGGCAAGGACGCCCGCGCCATTATTATTTTTTCCCGGTCTGATGAATCCATGAATAATATTGAGAATGCGGTTCCCCTGCTGATGCGATGGTGTACTCCACCGGGGGGCCCTATCCCAATTGTGTGCCGTTTTAGTGTGATCATCGCTCCGCAACTTCCCGAGGGTAGCCTGTGAATTCCAGGCGGGATGTTCGCGCCTTGCCCCGCGGGTATGATATGACCCTGTGTGAGCCGTCCTGCACAGCGCGAATGAAATGGGCGGGGCCGGTGAACTGAGGGACGGACACGCCTGTCCGGCCCGGGGTGAAATGAGGGACGGACACGCCTGTCCGGCCCGGGGGCTGTTATGCCCTGCCGGACAAGCTTGCCCGGCAGGGGTAAAATGAAACCGGAACCGGGAGGGGATCCGTTCCATCTTCCGGCCTGAACAAGGAATGGCGCAAAACGGCCTCGCCGGATGCCGGGCCTGCCACCATTTTCAACAGGAGAATCGCAAACATTGGCTTCAGGACAGGATAAACGGCGTTCTCCCAGAATTCCCTTCGAGGAATTGCGCACCAGCATGACCGTGGACGGGCGCGAATATCCGGTGCGGATCTCCGATCTTTCACAGGAGGGCATCCGCCTGGTGGTGAAAGGCGGCGTGGATATCGATCCCAATCAGGTAGTGCGGATCGGGGTGGGGAGGATCAGCCCTAACGTGATCGGCACCGTGCGCTGGATTACCAGGGACGAGGAGGATCCGGGGCGGATGGAACTGGGCGTCGAATTCGACTCCTTCGTGATCGGACAGCCGGAGGAGGACGAGGTGCAGGGCCTGCTGGACGCCTGGCAGGATATTTCCGAGAGTTACAGCCTTTCCGAATCCTTCTGGGAAATCCTGGTGATGCTGGATTTCGAGATCATGGACGGAAAGATCATCGACTTGTCCGATGCCATATTCAGCATTGGCGTCTGGATGGATCAACGAATAGGTCCTCTCAACCTGTGGAGCGTCATGAAGGAACCGGATGGCAGACTCAACTGCCAACTGCTCGTGGAACGGCACAAGGAAGACGCGGGGAAGTTCGAGGGGCGCAAGGCATTCGTGACCCAGGTTTCCAACGAGGGAATGACCGATTGGCGGGACGGGAAGGCGTATTATTATGGCGAGGAAATCGTGATCGAATACCTGGGACCCGTCCAGGGACAATCCGATCTGCTGCAACGCCTGGGGGTGATCCTGTCCCGGCGCATCCGGTTTTGGTCCAAGTTGTTGATGAAGAATATCTCCCTGGGGCTGCTGGGCGACGAGATCGGACGGTTTAAGAAATGACCCCCCCTTACCACCCCGCCGCGCTACCCCCACGCCCCGCCGCAGTACCCCCCCTGCCGCGGGTGGGGGAAGCTCTCAATGGACCAGGCTCTGCCCCCCGTCGGCGACGATGAGCGCCCCGTTGATGAAGCCGCTTTCCGGAGACACCAGAAACAGGTAGATGCGGGCGATGTCCTGGGGTTCACCCACCCGCCGCACCGGGATCCGTTCTGCCGCGGCCTCGCGCATTTCCGGCGGGATGGTTTCGGTCATGGCGGTTTTGATAAATCCCGGCGCGATGGCGTTGACCGTGATTCCGTATTTCCCCAGTTCGATGGCCATGGTGCGGGTCATCCCCACCACGCCCGCCTTGGTGGCCGAATAGTTGCTTTGGCCAAAGTTGCCGAAGGCGGAAACGGAGGAGGCGTTGACGATCCGCCCATAGCCCTGTTCGCGCATGTGCTTCCCGGCTGCCTGGGAGCAATAGAACACCCCTCCCAAATTGACGGCGATTACCACCTCCCAGCTATCCACATCCATCTTGAGAGCCGAGGCGTCCCGGACAATCCCGGCATTGTTGATGAGGATGTCGATCTTCCCGAATTCGGCGACGGTCCAGTCCACGGCATTCTGCGCATCGGGTTGCTTGGAAACGTCGCAGCGGACGTGGAGCGCTCTGCCGCCGGCGCTGTTGATGGCCTCGGCCGTGGCCCGGGCCCCATCCTCCAGCAAATCGGCGACCATAACCGCGGCCCCATTTTCCGCCAGCAACCGCGCGGTTGCTTTCCCGATCCCGGACCCGCCTCCGGTGACCAATGCCGTTTGATCCTTCAGAATCATTCCCTGTCCCTTTCTTGAGGAGATGTGGAGGATTCCGGTAAGCCTCCTTCCGGACGTGTTCTTTGGGAAATTGCTTCTTCCCCTAACAAATATCGCCGGTCATGGAAAGGAGGAGGGAGGATTTTTCCCCTGGGCGCCTCCTGTTCCAGCGGCCGGGGTTTCCGCAATCAAAGCACGCGCAGCTTTTCCATGGCGCGCCGGAAGGCGGGGAACACCTTCTCCAGTCCCTCCAGCGTATTGTGGACGGAGAAGGAAAGCCGCACCGAAGAAAGCGCCTCCTCCCGGCCCATCCCCGTGGCCAGCAACACATGGGAGGGCTCGTTTTTGGAGGAGGAACAGGCGGACCCGGTGGAGACCAGCAGCCCTTCCTGCTCCAGGTGATGGAGAGTCACCTCGCCCGGGATGGGCGGCCAGGAAAACTGCACCATGAAAGGTGTCGCGGCGGGGGATTGGAAGACCCGCAGTTGGGGAAACTCCGCCAGAAATTCCAGCCAGCGCCGCCGGTATTCCTTCCGTTCTCCCCGTTGGGCGGCGTGCATCGCGCCGGAGCGGGCGGCGGCCAGAGCAAAGGCGGCGATGGCGAAGGGATTCTCCGTCCCGTTGCGCAGGCCGTCCTCCTGCCCTCCGCCGTGAATGAGGGGCTCCAGGGGCACCGGCCGGGTGCGCACCAGGGCGCCCGCTCCCTTGGGGCCGTGCACCTTGTGGGCGCTCAGGGAAAGCAGGGAGATTCCCGCCTCCTTCCAGGGGAGGAGTTCCTTGGTGAAAGCCTGCACGGCATCGCAATGGAACACGGCCTTGGGTGCATTCCGGGCCAGGATGCGCCCCATCTCCACCAAGGGCTGGCGCGTGCCCAACTCGTTGTTGACGGCCATGCAGGAAACCATGCGCACCCCGCCGTCCACCATGGCCTCGAAGGCGGAGAGGTCCACCACGCCTTCCGGAGTGACCGGGATGGTTTTCACACTCACTCCCTGGCGCTTCAGCCAAGCGGCGGCTTCGATCACGGCGGGATGCTCGATCGCCGAAATCAACAGCCGTTCGCCTTTGAGCCGCGGCGAGCCGAAGACGCCCTTCAGGGCCTGGTTGTCGCTTTCCGTGCCGCCCCCGGTGAAGGTGACGGCCTGGGGAGGGACGTCCAGCAACAGCGCCAGTTTTTCCCGGGCCCGTTTGACGGCGGCCCGGGCTTCCACCCCGGACGCGTGCAGGGACGAGGGATTGCCGAACTGCCCCTTGAGCAGCGGCAGGGTTTCTTCCAGAACGTCCGAATGAATGGGGGTGGTGGAGGAATTGTCCAGGTAGAATTCGGGATTCATGCTCGATTCGCCTAGGACGGAAACAGACAATACCGGCAGGTATGCCGGATGCGGGCGGATACCGGGGGGGACCGGTGGCTCCCAGTGGAAGGCTGCGCACCCGTGGGGGGAATGGGATCCGGGCAGATCCGGGGACATCAGTAGCCGGATTCTCCCGGCACCAGGATTTTCCCCTTGCGCACCCTGAATTCCGAGGCCTCGACGACGCGGTCGGCGATGATGTTCTTTTTCTCCCCCTCCCGATAGAGTTCCACGCTGCCGTCGATTTTCAGGGCCATGCGAATTCCCTTCTCCCCCGGGTTCACGGTGAAGGTCTGGATGCCATAATCCCAGAGGCGCACCTTCGACTGGGGCGGATCGCTGCTGGTTTCCCCGGTTTTCACCAGGCACACCCGGCGCTCCCGGTCTTCCCCCCTGGACTCGGAATTCATGTTGTACTTGCTCGCCAGATTGTGGGCGATGCGGCGCCGGTATGAATTCATGGGTTCCAATTCCAGTTCCGGCTCGTCGGACTGGATGAAGTAGGCGATCCGCATTTCCATCTCGCGGATGAAATCCTTTTCGATCCTCTCCCTTGCGGCGGAGGGGTCCTCGTCTCGGCGGGGCTTGCGGGGCCGCCTGCGGTTGTCTCTATTTTCGTCTGAATGCGCCATTCGCTGCCGTTCGATGATGATCCGCCCCCGCAAGCATTCACCAGGAATACACGGGTGGGAAGAAGTGGCCCCGGGGGCCGGTATTCGCCAATGGATGAAGGAATAGTTCTCCCGAAGCTATTGAACCGGAGGAGCCATTGGCGTACTCTGAATCTTGTACGATTCGAAATTCCCCTTGCGAATTTTGCGAATGCGGCCTGTATGAAGGCCTGGAGCAAATCTCCAAGGTGAATCCGTTCCGAACATGGGATTCAATACCAATTCGGGAAACCCGTCAAATAGAAACATTCCTGAAAAGGAATTCCCTGCTGGCCAAGGAAGGTATGGAAACCGGAATCTGCCGGAAGTGCGGCGGAGAAGGACTGCTGATTTCCCCCCAGGGGGCCGTTGCCGAGGCTGCGGTGTGCGAATGTTCCCGGCGCTGCCTGCTCTGCCACGACAGCCGCTATATTTTTCAGCGCGACGAGCTGGGGCGGGAGGTCGCCACCATGTGCGATTGCGAACGCCGCAGGGTCCGCACCCGGTTGTACAACGAGGCCAACATTCCCGGCCGTTTCGCGGACGCCGTGTTCAACGACGCATTCCGGGACCGTGGCAACAAGGAAGCCTTCACGACTTTCAAGCTCCTGGCCCAGGATTACCAACGCGGGCAAAAGGGCATCCTGCTGATGGGCGCCCCGGGGGTGGGGAAAACGTGGATGATTTCCGCGTTCATCCGGGAACTGATTTTCACCCACGGCATCCAGGCGCTCTTCCAGGATTTCTTTCATTTGTTGAAGGACCTGCGCTCCGGGTATTCCCAGGACAAGCCGGAATCGGAACTGATCGATCCGATGGCGAGGGTGGAGGTGCTGGTCATCGACGAGTTGGGCAAGGGCCGCAACACGCCCTGGGAGCAGAACATCCTCGACGTGATCATTTCCCAGCGCTACAACAACCGGAAAACGACCATCTTTACCACCAATTACACCCTCTCCCGCGCTTCCACCCTGTCCGAATCGTTGCGGCCCAAGGACGGCCCGGCAGGAGCCCGGGAGGAGATCAAGGACACCCTGCAGGAACGGGTGGGATCACGGATATTTTCCAGGCTGCAGGAAATGTGCGATTTCGTGTATCTGGGCGGGGGAGACCGGCGGGAGCTGGAACCCCTCCCCACGGCTCAATCCCGCTGAAAAAAAAGAAATAAATTAAGAAAAAATTGAGAAAAGCCGCTCCTTTCAGAGCCTATTCACCCATAGCCTTTTCACCCACAGCCGATTTTCCCGCCGCCTATTCACCCACTGCGAAATCCCCATGAGCGAAGCTTCCATTTCCCATCAAATCCTCATCACCGGCGCCAGCTCGGGCATCGGGGAGGCCCTGGCCGAGCACTACGCCGCCACCTTGGGGGCCTCGGTATTCCTGGGGCTGGTGGCCCGGCGGGAGGAGCGCCTCGCGGCCCTCGCCGCGCGGCTGGAAAGTCACGGGGCCAGGGTGCGCACCTACACTGCCGACGTGCGGGACGCCGAACGGATGGCGGAAGTGGGCCGGGACTTCACCGGGGCCGCGGGTGGAATCTCCCTGGCCATCGCCAATGCGGGCGTCAGCCTGGGCGACAGGCTTTGGGAGGGCAACGCCACCCCCGGGACGGACACCATCGGCATCAACGTCCAGGGCGTGATCAACACCCTGGCGCCCCTGGTGCCCCTGATGATCGAACAGCGCCATGGCCACCTGGTGACCATCGGCTCGGTGGCAGGCTTCCGGGGCCTGCCGGGCAAGGGCGCCTACTGCGCCTCCAAGGCGGCGGTGAAGGTGCTGATGGATTCCTACCGCCCGGTGCTGAAAAGCCATGGCGTCCGCGTCACCACCATCTGCCCGGGCTGGGTGGTGTCCGAACTGTCGGGCAACAACGCCCACCGCATGCCCCTGATGGTGGAAACCCCCGAGGCGGCGCGCAGGATCGCCACCGCCATCCGCAAGGGCCGCCGCACCTACATTTTTCCGTGGCAGGTGCGCATCGCGGTTCCCATCATGAAAATCCTCCCCGATTGGATGCTCCCCAACCTGAGGAAGAAGCAATGAGCACACCCAGGAAATTGCGAAGCTTCCCGGGCCTGCTCCCTCTGGCGCTGGGGTGGTTGCTGCTGGCCGCCTGCGCTCCCACCGAAGGAGACGATGGTTCTTTCGTCCCCATCGAAACCACCAATGAAGATTTCGACCCCGCCCTCTATGCCGATACGGGCAACTATCCCGTCACCATGGCCACGGGGGATTTTGATGGGGTTGGAGCAACCGACATCGCCGTGGTGAACTGGCTGGCGCCGGGAGCCAACAGCAAGGACATCGCCGACGACGATAAGGTGGACGGCAGCCTGACCCTGCTAATAAATTCCAACGATGGATTGTACAACTTCACCTCCTCCACCGGCTCCCCCATCGCCCTGGGCAAGTACGCCTCCACCATTCTGGCCGGAGACCTGGACGGCGGAGTGGGAAACGACGATCTGGCCGTGCTGGTCAACGATCCGGACGGCCCCTTCGTCTGGATTTGCACGAACACCGCTGCGGATTGCACGGGAGCCACCACCGTTTCCCTGTCCGCCACCCATAACGCTCAGGCCGCCCAGATGTCCTTCGCCGACCTGGACAACGAGGGTGCCGCCAACGACCTGGTGTTGACCATTCCTGCCCAGGACGAGGTGGTGGCGATCCTGATTACGTTGGGCGTGGTGCAGCCCATCGTCACCACCGCCCTCACTGAAGCGGGGGGACGTTTTGCCGTGGGAAATTTCGATGCCGATGGAATAAGCGACGATCTGGCGATTACCGTTACATCACCCGCCGAAATTTTAATCCGTCTTGGTGCCGGTGCCGGCGCCTTCACTACCGGAACCACCGTGTCTTTGGAGCAAAGGCCCAAGAACATCATCAGCACCGACCTGGACGGAACGAACAACGATGATCTTGTCGTGACGGTCCCCCTGCGGGACGAGGTGACCGTGTTGGTAAACGGTGGAGCAGCCACCTTTACCAGCACGGATATCTTGGTGGGGGACGAACCGGAGTTCCTGGTGGCCGGGGATTTCAATTCCTTGAATACGGTAATCGACCTGGTGGCGCTGCACAATCTGGAACAGTTCGTGACCTATCTGGATGGGAGCGCGGGGCCCACGTACCCCACCACAAATAACCCCGAGTACTTCGTCACCCGGGACCCCTTCGCCGCGGTTGCCGGGCATTTCACCGGAGGCGCCGCGGGCGATCTGGATCTGGTGGTGGTGGGAACGGACAAGCGGGCCGTCTCGGTGTTGGCGGGGGATGGCGCCGGGAATTTCTCCCACACCCAGATCGGGTTCGCCGAGACGGTGAGGTTTCCCATCGCAGTGGATCTGGACGGCGTGGGCGGGTCCGACCTGATCCTGCTGCAACCTTTCTCCGACAAGGTGGTGATTCTGATCAACCCCTGAATCGGCCCGGCAAACCCTCTCATCGGCATGGATCGGGGATTTGCATAGACGAACCCCGCCGTTGCCAAAAACCCGCCCTAAAATCCCACCTTAAAATCCCGCCGCCAAGCCTTCCCTGCGGGGGTCCACCCCCCCGTGGAGGATGCCCGTGGCGGGATCGATCCAGATACCGTGCAGGCCGCTGCCCTGCTTTTTGCTGGCGACCTTGTGTCCCAGGATTTTCAGGGCCGCGGGAAGGCCGGTTCCTTCCATTTGCGGTTCGAGGCGGGTCGTCCCGCCAAGGTGGGTATGATGGGGGGCTTCGATGGCATCCTGCAGCGTCATGCCATGATCCAACACCCGCACCAGCACTTCGGCCACGTACTGGATGATGCGCGAGCCTCCCGGGGAGCCGATCAGCAGCACAGGCTGCTCCCCCTTGAACACCATTGTCGGCGCCATGGAACTCCGGGGGCGCTTTCCCCCCATCAAATCGGGGTGTCCCAGGGCCGTGCGGCGCGGGCGGCGGCCCGGCTCCATCCGGTTGGCGATGAGGCGTCCCTCCTTGTCCCGGGTGCGGGCGGAAAAATCGGTGAGTTGGTTGTTGAGCAGAAAGCCCCATCCCGGCACCACCATTCCGCTGCCGAAGGCCATCTCGACGCTGGTGGTCATGGAGACCAGATTGCGGGCGCGGTCCGCCACTACCAGGTGAGTGGTGGAGGTGGATTCTTCCCCCTCTCCGGCTCCCCGGCCGGCGCTGGTGAATCCGGGCGGCGTTCCCGCCTTCAGCGGTTGCAGGGGAGCCTTCCAGTCCAATGAATTCGACCTCCGCGCGGCATATTCCTTGTCCAGCAGCCCCTTCACCGGCACGGTCACAAAGTCGGGGTCGGCCAGGTAGGCCCCCCGGTCGGCATAGGCCAGCCGAGCCGCCTGGGCAAAGCGGTGCACGGCTTGCGGGGACAATGCGGGGCTTGCCGTTCCCACCGAACCCACCGTTGCCACGGAACCCACCGTGGCGGGCCGGGTCTCCAGCAGGTTGAGCATCTGGAACACGGTGGTGGCCCCGGAACTGGGCGGCCCCATACCATAGAGCGTATAGCCCCGGTAGCTGCTCCGCACCGGACGCCGCAGCACAGCCCGGTACGCGGCGAGGTCCTCCAGGGTCAGCGCTCCCGGAGCCACCGGGGCCTCCCGCACGGCGCGCACTATCGCCCGCGCAATGGCGCCGGCATAGAAGGCCCGCGCGCCATTGGCGGCGATCTCCCGGAAGGCCCGCGCCAGTTGCGGCTGCCGCAGACGATACCCGGCCGGATGGGTTTGCCCAGCGCTGCCGAAGAACACCCGGCGGGTGGCGGGAAACAGGGCCAGCCGCTTCCCGTGACGGCGCAGGGAGGCCGCCATGCGGGGCGAGACGGGGAATCCCTCCTCCGCCAGCCGGATCGCCGGTTGCAGGGTCCGGGCCAGCGTCCACGTGCCGAAGCGTTGCAGAGCCAGTTCCAACGCGGCCAGCAGGCCCGGCACTCCCACGGGCCGGCCGCCGGTGATGCGATCCGGATAGAACTTCACCGGCTTTCCGTCCGCGCCGAGAAACATCTCCGGGCTGGCCGACGCCGGGGTTTCCTCCCGCCCATCGATGGCATGCAGCGCGCCTTTCCCACCCTCTTTGCCAACCTCTTTGCCACCCTCCTTGCCACCGCCCTTTCCAGCGCCCTTTTCTGTGGTACGGATCAGCAGAAAGCCCCCGCCCCCGATGCCGGAGGATTGCGGCTCCACCACGTTGAGCACGAACTGCGCGGTCACGGCGGCGTCCACGGCGTTGCCCCCGCCCCGCAGCACCTCCAGGGCGACCCGGGTGGCGTGGGGATTGGCGGTGACGGCCATGGCGTTCCGGGCGGATACCCGCTCCACCTTGCGCAGGCCCGCGCCTCCTTCCGGGTCGGCCGCGCTCTGTGCGTGGAGTTCCCCGCCGCCGCCCGATAGGCCCGCCGCCAGCAACCAGATTCCCGCCAGGAGAGGAGCCAGCGGGCGCCGCCATTGCCGCTGCCATCGTCTCTGTGATTTGGTCATGGGATCCATGGGAGGCAGGCCTTCTGGAGGGGGGGAAAGAGAGCATCCGCTCAATTGAGGTTTTGTTTTAAAAATTTGGGGGGGGAGGGCTTTATACTGTTTTTGCTTCCAACCCGGCCAGGACTTCGCGGGCTTGAGCGAGGTACACATCGGCTCCCATTTGCTCGAATAATTCTTCGGCTTCGGTCAGGCAGGCTTCAGCTTTGTTTTCCCGTTTTTTAACCTTGTGCAGCATGCCCAACTCCAACAGAGATTTGGCCAGCAACCCATCGAAACCCCTTTTGCGGGATTCTGAAATTACATTGTTGAAATGATGTTCTGCTTTTTTTGCGGCAACCGGGAGGGATTTCAACAAGAATCCTAAATTTCTCAAAACCACCATCAGCGGTGGTTTTCCCTCGCCGACCGCCAATTGCAGGTAGGTATTTCCAACTAAATTTTGAAACGATTCGGCATAATAGACTGCCCCCATGGCATGATACGCTTGCATGGCTCCTTGCAGCATCTTCATTCCGAGGCTCATTTTTCCTTTTACAATCAGGATCAATCCCATCATCCCATCAGCAAATGGGATCCAAATTTCCAGTTCAACTTCCCGTAAATAGGTTTGAAGCTTCAGTCCCGCCTCCTCGGCCTCAGCAATACGGCCGGATATTAAATACCCGGAGGTTAGCCCGAAATATGGGACTATGGAGTACATCGGGTCGACCACAACCTCCTGCATAAGAAGATTTTCCGCTATGACCGCATTCCAATCCCCCCTCAATATATGCCTGGATTGGTGTGCGGAATGTCCTAGCATCTGCCCTCTGATGTAGGAACGCTTCCGGCTGTAACTCAGGATTTCCGTCCCGTCCTGCAAAAGGGCCTTGATGTTCCCCCGCCGTTCATTTGACCAGGCAAGTCCGAATCTGGATTTGGTGAAGAGCATTTGATCCTCGGGCATCTCCCGGGAAATTTGGTTGGCTTTTTCCCCATGGGTAACTGCTTCATCCAACCGGCCTGAGTCTGCGTTCACGAAGGTTAGCCAGGCATGGGCATATCCCACTATCCGCGAGTCGGCGGCCTCTTCTCCCAGTTCCAGTGCCCGGTGCAGATTCGTAATGGCATCCTTGAATTTTCCGATGAAATATTCGCTCCAGCCTTTCCAGAGATAAAAAGTTCCCACCCGGGATTTATCGCCAATGGACAGGAGTTCCTGCTCATGAGCTGTCAGCAGGTGGTAGAGTTGTTTGAATGTCCCCCGGTAATAGAAGACCATCGCCCACTTGTCGAAAAGATCAGCCAGATTCTCCAGTTCCGATTCATTTCGTTCTTTTTTTTCGTTTAACAGGTCGAATCCCTGCTGGTAATAGCGATCCGATTCGTCCAGTGCGAAATGAGCGAGGGCTTTTTCGCCGGCTTTCATCAAATACCCCACGGCCTTTTCCCGCGTTTGGCCATTGAGAAAATGGTGAGCCAATCGTTCGTAGTATTCGGGCAGCCGTTCGGCCAGCACTTCCTCGATGGCTTGCCCGACCCGCTCGTGGATGGTTTGCCGCTCCTTGAGGAGCAGGGAATTGTAGACCACCTCCTGGGTGAGCGGGTGCTTGAACATGTATTCCAGATCGGGCTCCAGAGCCTGGGCACGGATCATGTCCTGCCCTTCCAGCCCCTCCAGGCGGGGTTGAAGATCGGCTGATACCG
>CAZOXD010000086.1:12957-18927 GCA_964583525.1 uncultured Pseudomonadota bacterium | reverse complement strand
GGAGCAAGGCGTCTCGAAGGGCGATACGCATGTTTTTATGACGCTATGTATAGTATGGATTACCGGGGGGAATTTTACTTGATCACTCGTACAGGGCAATCCGCTTCCGGCATCCCTTTCCCCCTACCGTTCATCCGCGGTTCATCCCCCCTCACAACCGCGCCGGGACGCCCCCGGAGACGGCCAGGGTTTCCCCGGTGACGTAGGCGGCGTCCTCGCTGGCGAAGAAAAGCGCCACCGCGGCGATTTCCTCCGGCTCTCCCAGCCGCCCCAGCAGGGAGCGGGCGCGGAAATCTTCCACGAACGATCCGGGAAGCCGCTCCACGGCGGTGGTGTTGATGATCCCCGGCGCGATGCAGTTGACGTTCACCTGGGGGGCGAACTCCGCGGCCAGGGAGCGGGTCAGAGAGGCAACGGCGGCCTTGGCGGCCCCGTAGTCCGCACGGTTGGGGGCTCCCGCGAAATCCACCGAGGAGATATTGACGATTCGCCCATGGCCCCGCGCCTGCATGTCCGGCGCCAGGGCCCGGGTGAGCAGGAAGGTGCCCTTCAGGTTGAGCCGGAAAGTGTCGTCCCAGCGCTTCTCCTCGATTTCGGCGAAGGGCTGGTTGATCTCCCCCCGGATGCCCCCCACCACGTTGATCAGGATATCCACGCCGCCCAGGGCTTCCCTGGCCGCCTGTACAAGCCCCTCCACCCCCCCGTCCTCCGTGGCGACCGTGACGTCCCCCCGGAAGACCGCCAGGTGCGCCATGGGCTGAAGGCCGCCCGATTCGTCGTTGGCGGCCATCCGCCCCCGCACCAGGGTTTCCGTCTCCCCCAGCCGCGTCCCGGATATGTCGTTGAGGATCAGGGAGGCATTCTCTTTAGCGAAGCGCAGGGCGATGGCCCGGCCCATCGGTCCGCCCGCTCCGGTGATCAACGCGCGCTTTCCTTGCAATCTGGGCATGTTTGTCCTTTGTATAGGGATGTATAGAGGTCGAATAAAGGCGCCGGACAAGGGCCGTGAAATCACCCCACCTTTGCCGGAGAAGGCCGGGAGAATCAAGCTCCGTCTTCCCTGGCCTCGGGATCAGCCGCTGGATATTCCACCATTGAAATCTTTCATTCGTGAATGAGGAGCCGCACATGAAAGCCGTCGTATTTTTGGGAGACAAGGAGTTGGAACTGCGGGAATTTCCCGACCCCGAACCCGGCACGGGCGAGGTGATCCTCGAAATCAAGGCCTCCGGCATGTGCGGCAGCGATCTCAAGTTCTACCGCGCCCCCAAGGGGGGCGGGACGGCTTCCCTGGGGTTGGGAGGCAGCGGCGATCCGGTGATTGCCGGGCACGAGCCCTGCGGGGTGGTGGTGGCCGTGGGTCATGGCGTGACGGAGGAACAGGCCCGGATCGGGCAGCGGGTGATGAACCACCACTACCACGGCTGCGGGCACTGCGAGCATTGCCAGGTGGGGTGGTCGCAACTGTGCCGGGCGGGCTTCACCGTCTACGGCGTGACCGGCAACGGAGGCCACGCCAAATACATGAAGGCCCCGGCCAGCACCATGGTACCGCTGCCGGAGGAACTCTCCTTTTCCACCGGGGCGGCCGTCTCCTGCGGCACGGGCACGGCCTACGGCGCCCTGCGCCGCATGAACCTGCTCGCCCGGGATACCATCGCCATCTTCGGCCAGGGCCCCGTCGGCCTCAGCGCCACCCAGCTTGCCAAATCCATGGGGGCCCGCGTGATCGCCCTGGACGTGGGGGCGGAGCGGCTGGCCATGGCCCGGGACTTCGGGGCCGACGCCGTGATCGATCCAGGAGCGGACGACGCGGTGGAGGCGCTGATGGAGCTCACCGGGGGCTCGGGGGTGCATCAGGCGCTGGACTGCTCAGGCTCGCCCCAGGCCCGGCTGGACGCCGTACGCGCGACGCGCACCTGGGGCACCGTGTGTTATGTGGGAGAGGGCGATACCGTCACCCTGGACGTGAGCCAGCACCTGCTGCGCCGCCAGATCACCCTCATCGGCTCGTGGACCTTCTCCTCCCTGGGTCAGGCCGAGTGCGCGCGTTACGTGGCCGAGCGGGGCATCGACGTGGAGCGGCTCTTCACCCACCGCTACAAGCTGGATCAGGCCGAGGAGGCGTACAAGCTCTTCGACACCCAGACCACCGGCAAGGGCGTCTTCGAAATGTAGGGGGGGTGAATGTATTTTGGTGTCAATTTATTTCCGATTGCGGCTTTTTTTACAAAAGTGTCGATCCGGGTTGATACACCGTGGAGCGGGAAAATTCATAATTTAGGAACTTCATTATATCACTCTCCAGCTGAATCAATCTTCACGGTTGATTTATAGTAAATTATAATTTACTAACGTGCATGAAAACGGTACAACCATATACGGTTGAATTTTATATCGCCCCTGACGGGAGGAAGCCCATCCTCGCATGGTTGGAATCCCTAAAAGACGTAACAACGATCCGCCGAATCCGCAATCGCATCGACCGTTTCGAAACAGGGAACCTTGGAGACTATAAAGCGATAACGGGTTATCTGGGCCTCTACGAGGCAAGGTTACCGTTCGGCCCAGGCTACAGGATTTATTTCGCTTTGGAGCGAAACCGGGTTCTTCTGCTTTTGGCGGGAGGAATAAAGGAAACTCAAAAAAAGGACATTCAAACCGCCGCCGGTCATTACCGGCAACACTTGGGAGAATAAGATGCCTACCGGAAAATGGCGGGATTACATGGTGGATAGGCTTCGGGAGCATCCCGAGGAAATCCCCCCATACATCAACACCGCGCTCAGGGAGGATGACGGTACATTTCTGATTGCGCTCAAGACCGCCGTGGAAGCTAAATTCGGTGGCGCCTCCGCTCTTTCCCGGATAACAGGATTGCACCGCGTATCGCTGCAAAACATGCTGTCGGGAAAAGGCAACCCCCGTCTCGCTAGCCTGAAAAAGGTATTGCAGGCGCTGGATCTCCGCTTGTCCATTGAACAACCTTTGAAAGGTTCCCGGTCGAAGATTAAGGCGGGGTGACTTTAATTATTCCTTCGCTGCCGGGGTTTCGGGAATCGTTCCTTCCAGGACAAATTGCCGCAATACTTCGCAGAACTCGCCCGGAGCGGTCATCTGGGGGGTGTGACCGCGGCCTTCGAAGGGATAGAGCAGGCAATCCGCGATGCGCTCGCAGACGACCCGGCTGTAGTCGAAGGGAATGCGCTGGTCTTCCGTTCCATGCATCACCAGGGTGGGCACGGTGATTTCTCCCAGGCGGGTGTGGACGTATTCGTCCTCGCCCCGGTCCAGAAAGAAGCTGTACATCGTTTCTTCGGGCAAAAGCCGCCATTGATCGAATGCCTGTTTTTGCAATTCCTCGGTGCCCGGTTCCGAAATTACGGTGGGAATGAATATTTCGATCGCCCACTCCAAATTCTTTTCCTGCAAGGTCTCCACCAACTTGGGAAACCGCTGGGAGTTAGGAACATACCCTTCGTAATCGGGAAGGGAGACCGCCGGCGCCACCAGCACAAGCTTATCCAGCAGGGAAGGATAAGTGGCCGCTAAAAGAATGGCCAGGGTGCCTGACCTCGATATCCCCACCAAATTGAGGGGCGCGGCTCCCGTGGCCTCGATGACCGCTACCACATCCTCCATGTGCTGGGTGAGAGGGTAGGGCCGCACGATGGGATCGGATTCTCCGGAGCCCCTGGGAACCATGGTGATGATGCGGAATTCCTGGCAAAGCTGCTCCACGATGGGCTGGAAGAGCGCGATGCCGTAGGTCATGGGGCGGGAAAAGAACAGGGTCTGCTCGCCCGATCCCTGCTCGTAATAGACCAGTTTGGCTCCATCCCGCTGGACGACCCCCTGGTGGTGCACCTTGTTTTCGATGAAGCGTATCCGGTCCGGATCGTCGGTCAGCGCCAGGGCCTCGGCGTACCGTCCGTTGGCCGGTTCCATCTCTCCCAGCAGGCTGCGCAGATCGCCCAGCAGCACCAGGATGTCGCCCCGTTCCGTTTCCAGTTCGCCGTCCTGTTCGGCGCAGGACAGCGCCCGGACGCAGAGGCCGAGGGCGCTGCGGTAGGCGTAATGGGCCTTGGCGGTCTGGGTGGCGGCCAGGAAATAGCGGGCCGCCTTGGGCCAGGCTTCTCCGTACCGGAAATGGCGTCCGAGGGACTCGGAATATTCCGATAGCCGCCCGGCATACAGTTCCTCCGTCGCCTCCGCTGCCTTCAGGTGCAGTTCCTTGCGCCGTTGCAGGAGCAGGGTCTCGTAGGCCACCTCCTGGGTGGTGACCTGCTTGAAAACGTAGCCCACGTCCGGGAGCAGGCGCACCTGCTGAATCAGTTCCAGGGCTTTGAGTTGCTCCAGGCAACGGGCCAACAGCGCCCGCTCCGGATGGAGGCGTTCCAGGACGCGCGCGGAGAATTCCCGCCCCACCACAGCGGCGAGACCGAGCACATCGCGGAGTTCCGGCTCCAGGCGGTCCAGGCGGCTGCGAATCACCGCGTGCACCGATTCGGGCAGGGTCAGGCTTTCCAGCGGCGCGGTCAGCACGGCCTGGCGGACGTCCCGCACCTGCACGGTGCCCTGTTCCAGCAGGGCGTTGCAGATCTCCTCGATGAAAAACGGGTTTCCCGCCGTTCGCTCGTGGATCACCTCCGCCAGTCCTTCCGGGAGGATGTCCGCGTCCAGGACGGATTTAACGATGCGCTCGCTTTGGGTTTCGTCGAGGGGATGCAGCGCAATGCGGGTCAGATGACTGGGAACGCCCCAGTCCGCGGCGTATTCCGGACGGTATGTGACCACCACCAGCAGTGGCGTGCGGGCCATCACTCCCGCCAGGTATTTCAGGGCGGAAGTGGACGCCTCGTCGGCCCAGTGCAAATCCTCCACCAGCAGCACCACCGGTTTTTGCGCCGCGCTGAGTGTAATCAGGGCCGACAGCGCCAACTGGATGGAGCGCCGCAATTCCTCTCCTTGCAGCGTAGTTGGGAGCGTATGTTCCCGGGAAGGGATGGAAAGCAGGTGCAGATAAATTGCCAGGTGGTCTTCCAGCGCCCGGTCGATCCCCCGCAGCGTCGCCAGGGCGGCCTTCCCTTGCTCCTGCGGAGTCTCCCCCTGGCCCAGGTTCAGCCCGGTGCGCAGGGCATCCAGCAGGGGCAGGTAGGGTGTGTTGCTCCCCTGGGGCTGGCTTCTCCCTTCCAGCACGGTAACGCCCCTTGCCTCCAGGGTATTTTGGAATTCGTAGAGCAGCCGGCTTTTGCCGATCCCCGCCTCCCCGGTAATGACAACGAACTGCCCCTCCCCGGCAAGGGTTTTTTCCAGGCATCGCCCGAGGAGGGCCAACTCTCTCTCCCTCCCGGAATAAGGCGTGAAACCCCTTTGCTCCGCCACGTCGAACCGGGTCCGGACGGCCAACTCCTCCCCCACCCGGTACGGGGTGAGCGGGCCGGCTTTGCCCTTGATCTGCACGGGCTCCAGGGCTTCGCTGCCGAAGAAGGGAGCGATCAGGCCGTGGGTTGCCGGGCTGGCCAGGATCTCGTCGTCCCCGGCGATGGCTTTCAAGCGTGCGCCGGTATTGACGGTGTCCCCCGTGATGCCGAATTTGCCGTCGCGGGAGTCCCGCAGGTTGGTCACGATCAGCCCGGTGTTGATGCCCGTGTGCATGTGCAGAGGACGCCCGATGCGATTCTCCACTTCCGGGCTCACGGAACGCACCATCGCGTGCACCCTCCGCGCGGCCCGCACGGCGCGCAGGGGGTCGTCCTCATGGGCGGTGGGAATGCCGAACAGGGCCAGCACCTCGTCCCCCACGAATTGGTTGACGATCCCTCCCTCCTCCTCCACGATCCGCACGGCTTCGGCCTTGATGCGCCCCATCACGGCGCCTACCTCCTCCGGATCCATCTTCTCGTTCATGGCCGTGTACCCGGAGAGATCGCTGAACAGCACCGTGGCATGGCGCCGCTCCCCCGTTCC
>CAZOXD010000086.1:2027-12857 GCA_964583525.1 uncultured Pseudomonadota bacterium | reverse complement strand
TGTACCCGGAGAGATCGCTGAACAGCACCGTGGCATGGCGCCGCTCCCCCGTTCCAGGAACACCATCGCTGGCGGGGCTTTCCGGCGGGGGTGGCAGGACTTCCGGTGCGGAGCCGGACGGGGAAGGGGAGCTTTCAGTGTGCGGGGATTCGCCGCTCAAAGGGCTGCTGTTCAATGCAGCGCCGCACCCCCCGCAGAAGCGGTCCCCGGAGTCGTTCCCAAAACCGCACGCCGCACAGGCCAAGGGCAGGGAGACGCCGCACTGGGCGCAAAACCGCCTGCCTCCGCGATTGATGTGCTGACAGGATGGACACTCCATGACGCCCCCGGGAATAGAGATTTCGATGCCGTGGAATCGAATGTACCAGATTAATTCCGGGATGGGGACGGAATGGTAGTTTCCTCTTCCCCAGCAATATACTTTACCGGAGATGGTGTGGCCTGGCGAAGATTCCGCCCAGGGGGCGAGCAGGAATGAGCCGGGAACCCCTCGCTCCCTGTCCGGCGGCTGCATCCAGCAATGCACGGAAAAATCACGCCCCGATCACGGAAGGCTGATTTTTCCAAGACGATTGTTTCCTCAAATTAGCACGGGGAATGTGGAGCCCATGGACGGGAACGAATCAAGTTGGTAGCGTTTCCAGCGGATCATCTCCCTATCACCTCAGGTTTCCATTCCTCGATTCAGCAGAGGAGCATCCATCCATGCCATCCAACATTCCCGCCGGGGACGACCCCCCTATCCCCGCAGGGGAAAACCTGGCCTTCGCCCCTATTCACACCCTGGCGCCACTGATCGCATCGGGCAGACTGGCCCCGCGCACCCTGGTGGAGTGCTTCCTGGATCGCATCGAACGCGCCGACGCCAAGCTGGGCGCGTTCGTAGCCCTTTATGGCGAAGAGGCCCTGCGCGCCGCCGACGCCGCCGGGGAGGCCATCGCCGCCGGGCATTCCCTGGGGCCGCTGCACGGAATTCCCATCGCCCTGAAGGACCTCATCGAAATCGAGGGCCGGGTCACCACCGCGGGCTGCCTGCAATGGAGAGACCGGGTTTCCACCGTCACGGCGACCCTGGTGCGGCGGCTGCTGGGGGCGGGGGCGGTGCTGCTCGGCAAGACCCACCTGGTGGAATTCGCCCTGGGCGGGTGGGGCACCAACTACCAGATGGGCACCCCCTGGAATCCCTGGGACGCGGAAACCCACCGCGTGCCGGGCGGCTCCTCCTCGGGCTCCGGGGTGGCCGTGGCGGCGGGCCTGGCCAGCGCCGCCCTGGGCAGCGACACCGGGGGCTCGGTGCGCATTCCCTCCTCCTTCTGCGGGCTGGTGGGGCTGAAAACCACACACGGGCGCTTCTCCAACTACGGAGTGGTGCTGCTCTGCGAGGGGCTGGATACGGTGGGACCCCTGACCCGCTCGGTGGAGGATGCGGCGCTGCTCTTCGACGCGCTGCACGGCCCGGACGGCAACGACCCCCATACCCTGCCCCACCCGCGCAGCGATGTTCTCTCGGGACTCAAGCTGGGCGCCCGCAGCCTGCGCATCGGCGTGGTGCCCCGGGCGGAACTGGACGCCTCCCAGGCCATGGAGGCCGATATCGGCGCCCACTACGAGCAGGCGGCCCAGGTGCTGGAAGGGCTGGGCGCGCACCTGGAGGAGGTCTCCCTGGGGGATTCCCTGCTCAGCCTGCAAGCCCAGACCGGTATCCTCATCAGCGCGGAGGCCTACCAGATTCACCGCCCCGCCATCGAGGACACCGGCGCGCCCTTCGATCCCTGGGTGCAAAAGCGCATCCTGGCCGGCAAGGACGTGAGCGGGGCCGACTACGTGGAGGCGCTCAAGCACCAGGCCCGGGCCCGGCGGGAAATGGCCGCGCGGATGCGGGACTTCGACGCGGTGATCCTCCCCACCACACCCGTCACCGCCCAGGCGCTGGAGGGACTGGACGAGGCAGACCTGCCTCACTCCCGCTACACCCGCGCCGGAAACTACCTGGGGCTGTGCGCCCTGGCCGTGCCGATGGGATTCACCGTAGCGGGACTCCCCACCTCCCTGCAGATTCTGGGGAAACCCCATGCCGAAGACATGGCGCTGCGCATCGGCTGGGCCTACGAGCAGGCCAACCCCCTGCTGGCCTCGCACCGCCCTAACCTGGACGCATTCCAGGGGGGGAGGTAGCGGGGGGGGGAATGCTTTCCACCCGCCAGCCTCCGGCGGCCAAAGGGGCCCTGCCCCTTTGGAAACCCCGCAAGGGAGCTAGCCCCCTTGACCCCTTATGGGAAATCTGGGATGGGCGATTGCCTTCTCACTTGATATAGTGTACAAATGTAGATAATCCATACTTGCGGATTCCGGCCTCCGCCGCCCCTGCCAACCCCTGCGCCGGGCTTTCATGGATTGGATTACGAAACAAACCCAATGAGCGATGGAACGGGATATTACCGAAGGAAGCCAATTTCGATCCGCGGGCAGCGGGATCGATCCACGATATCATCCGCGGTTCCCCGGCTACGAAAGGAAGCCAATTCGGGGGGTGGGATGAGCCCCTCCCTCCAACACACCCTCACACCGCAAGTGTTGCTTCCCATGTGTTTATTGTTTCATTCCGGGGTGCAGGGACGCAATTCAATAAACGACCGGCTCCCTGCCGGGATTCTTAAGGGCAGAGCCCCGGTAGTTGCTATGGGCAAAGACCGCCGCCGGAGGCATGAAGTAGTTCCTCTCCTCCCTAATGATTGTCGTCGTAGACCCGCTCTTTCCATTCATCGTCCTCGTTCCAGCGGTGGGGCAGGTCGGCGATGGTGCCGGGGGCGGTGGCGGTTTCCAGCAGGTGCAGGGCGTCGGCGAGCACGGCACGCTGGTTTTCGGGATCGAAGGGCCGTCCGGCGGGATTGCCGAGGGGATAGTCCAGGTAAACCGCCCGCGGGGGAAAGGCGCTGGCGGTGATATCCCGGGCGCAGGCCAGGATCACGGTGGGAATGCCTTCGGCTTCCAGGTGACGGGCGACCAGACTCACGGTCTGGTGACAGATGGGTCATATCGGCGCCAGGATCGCCACGTCCACCCCTTGCTTCCGGCAGCGGCGCAGCACTTCCGGGGCGTCCAGTTCACGGGTCTTGCGCTGGCTGTAGCAGGGGCGGATGCGCAGGAAGTCCCGGGCCAGGCTGCCCACGCGGCCTGAGTCGCGCAATTCCCGCAGGCGGGTCAGGGGGAAGAAGGCTTCCACGTCCGTCATGGGGCTGTCGGCCCGGTTGTGTGCACCGGTAACGTACTTGATTTTCGCCGGGGGGGTGTCGCTGGGCACGGGGTAGACTTCCACCTTGTCCTTTTCGCCGATATTGATGCCGCGGAAGGGCTCCGGTTCCGGGCCATCGTCCGGAATCAGGGCGAAGCCGGCGCTGGAGATCAGCATCAGCCGCGACTCGGCCAGGGGCTTGAGCAGGGGCTGGAAGGGCCCGCTGTCATGGTGGGCGTAGTTATACGTGCCGGACTGCCCCTTGCGGATATAGTACTGATGCGTCTTTTCGATATAGCGGACGTATTCCATTATAACCGGTCCTCTCGTCCCGCATGGGTTTGATTCTCAGGTCGATCTTTGCGGTTGATCCATCCTTTCAGGAGGGAGGGGGGTTTTCAAGGGTCAATTCTCATGGCGCCTCTGGAATGGAATGCTGGAATTCCCCTCGTCCACCGGCACGTCTGCCATTCTTCCACCTGCCAGCGATTTGTAATCGATCTGTAGGGATTCCGTAAGCGCTTTGTAGGCGCTCCTCCCATACCCTGGAATCATTCATGGAGCGCCTCCCTGGCGGAAATTGAATTCGGGCGAAGCCGCCGATGGGTGGCTTACGGGGGCAGCCAGGCATCTCCGTGAGCTTGTGACCCTTCCCTTAAAAGGAGGGGAACGCCCCTCTTGCACCCCAGGGTGTGGGGGGGGCGTTTTCCTTCGAGGTGAATCCCTCTTCCACCCCTCTGCGCACCATGTGAATGATTTCCCCCTCATGCCAATAGACCTTGGTGCGCACGTACCCCAGGTGAAGTTTGCCGGCGGGGATGGTATGGGCGACCGTATTCCCCAGGGAATATCCGATCTCGGATATCAAGCCGGTTGGGGGAAGCCACTTCCGGAATGCGGGGTCGAACCGGGCGGCGAGGATCTGTTCGTCCTTGGCCGTTTCCCGGGAACCCGCGAACCACACAACCAACACGCCGCCATCCGGCGAGTCCGCCAGTTATGGAGCGTGGGACATGGGATGTCGGTCCACGGGCGGGGTCGGCAGGTGGTCATAAACGATCAGGGAGGGAGGCAGGGTCATCTTTTCCTTTTCGAAACGCCCATAAATAGTCGTCCCTGAAAAACAGCATAAGTGGTTGATTTGGGGGCTCTTTTTGGGAATATACATGGTATAAAATCACCAGGATCATGGAAGATCAACCCAAAAGCTGGTGATTTATGACACCGAAAAAGCCCAAGAGCGAGTTGGAGTTGTTTCAGTCCCATCTGGATCAAATATTGAATCATGAACAGCCTCTTTACAAGCTTGCCCATCAGATCGACTGGAAGGTGTTCGAAGATGAATTTGGGCAGTTGTACCACCCTGGCAAAGGCCGGCCTGGCTTGCCGATCCGTCTGATGGTGGGGCTAAATTTTCTCAAGCACGCCTTCGACGAAAGCGACGAGTCGGTGGTGGAGCGTTTACTGGAGAATCCCTACTGGCAGCACTTTTGCGGTTTCGAGTACTTCCAACACTATCTGCCGCTGGACCCAACCTCCCTGGTTAAATGGCGGAAACGGGTGGGGCCAAAGGGACTGGAAAAGCTGCTCTCAGAAACCATCGAGGTGGCCAAACGGCAAAAGCTGATCCAGCGCAGAGATTTGGACAAGGTGAACGTGGACACAACTGTCCAGGAAAAAGCTATCGCCTTTCCCACCGATGCCCGGCTTTATCACAAGATGCGCGTGCGGCTGATGCGCGAGGCGAGGAAGCGCGGCATTCCCCTGCGCCAAAGCCATCAACGGCTGGGCAAAAAAGCGCTGGCCCGCCAGGGACGCTATGGCCATGCCCGGCAAATGCGGCGGGCTGCGCGGGAGACAAGGAAACTGAAAACATACCTGGGCGGGTCATGCGCGACATCGGATGGAAGGCTTCACCGGGAGATAACCGGCAGCGCCGCGGCAGGTTCTTTCCCAAAAATGGAGGGAAACCCGGTGAAATGATCCAACCTGGGTAAAAGTGTATGTAACGTTTCGAATCGCGGCAAATACTTGGAATTTTTTTGACCTTTATCAAGTTTTAACCGCCGCTTCGGGCGTATAAAGGACAAAAACCCAAGCCGTTGCTTGACGATGCGTAAGTGTTTCTTCCCCAGAGATTGCTCGAGCCAACGCGGCACCTCCGTGGTGGGGATTTACAGTTGGCTGTCTCAAACCCCGCATGCTTATCCAACTGCAACCCCGCTCTTTTCGAATCCCGCCCGCCTCCATCCACGTGCCCCGCGACGGATGAACCAATGTACTATCATTATGGGAGACACCCCACCATGAACTACTCCGCCATCGCCATCAGCACCAGGCCGGAACTGCTGGAATCCCTAGGCCGGGAAATCGACGCCCTGCCCTGGGCCGAGGTCTACCACACCGACGAGCAGGGGCGGATGATCGTGGTGATCGAGGGTAACACCACAGGGTTGGAGGTGGAGCGGCTCAAGGAACTGAAAGCCATGGAGGGCGTGGGCTTCGCCGAGATGGTGGTTCACTATTTTGGCGAAGAAAAAATTCCGGAGGTTGGCATGGCGCCCGATGAAATACCGGAATACCTGAACGACGACGAGGCCGCTACACGGGCCAACCACTATCAGCGGCTCAAGGCCATGAGCAACTATTGACGGGACACAAGACCATCATTGAGCCAGATTGACTGGTACATGCAGGATGAAAGGAACCCCATCATGAAATCGTTCAACCGAAGGAATTTTCTTAAAGCTTCCCTGGCGGCATCGGCCGCGTCAGTGGTGGGCATGAAACTGCCGGAAGAGGTGCGCGCACAGTTTATGGAGAAGGCGGGCATACCGGAAGGTTGGAAATGGGACAAGGCGGTGTGCCGGTTCTGTGGAACGGGTTGCGGTCAGTTGATCGCCACAAAGGGAGGCCGCATCATTGCCGTCAAGGGCGACCCGGAAGCGCCGGTCAACCGGGGGTTGAACTGTATCAAGGGGTACTTCAGCGCCAAGATCATGTATGGCAGGGATCGGCTCACAAAGCCCCTGTTGCGCATGAAGGACGGCAAGTTCCACAAGAAAGGCAAGTTCGTCCCGGTCAGTTGGGAACAAGCTTTTGACGAGATGGAACGCCAAGCCAAGCGGTGGATGGCGGAAAAGGGCCCCACCGGGGTTTCCCTGTTCGCCTCCGGTCAGTACACAATCGACGAGGGGTACGCCGCGGCCAAGTTCTGGAAGGCTGGATTGCGCTCCAACAACATCGACCCCAATGCGCGGCATTGCATGGCCTCGGCCGTGGTGGGGTTTTACCAGACCTTCGGAATGGACGAGCCACAGGGCAACTACGAGGACATCGAATACACCGATACGGTTATTCTGTGGGGCGCCAACATGGCGGAAATGCATCCGATCCTCTGGTCCCGGGTTACCGACCGTAAGCTTACCGGCGGCCCCAAGATCAAGATCGTCAACCTGTCCACCTTCCGAAACCGCTGCTCGGACATGGCGGATCTGGAGATCATCTTCAAGCCCAACACCGATCTGGCGATCCTCAACTACATCGCCCGTTACGTTGTCGAAAACAACCACGTCAACTGGGACTTCGTGAAGAAGCACACGGTTTTCGCCACCGGGCCCTACGACATCGGCTACGGCCTGCGGGGATCCGAACCGGTGGAACGGGAAGTGACTCTCACACGAGCCGAGGCGATCGCCCAACGCAAGAATCCGGACAAGACGCACAAAATCAAGCAGAACAACACCGCCAAACCCGTGAAGCACTGGGCGATCAGCTTCGAGGATTACAGGAAGGCGTTGGAGCCTTACTCGCTGGACTTCGTGGCAAAACTGGCCAAGGGGGACGACGAGGAAGACCTGGCGGCGTTCAAGGCCAAGTTGGTGAAATTGGCGGAACTGTACGTGGAAAAGGACCGTTCCGTGATGTCCTTCTGGACCATGGGGTTCAATCAGCACGTGCGCGGAAGCTGGGTCAACGAGTTGGCGTATGCGGTGCACCTGCTGCTGGGCAAGCAGGCCACCCCGGGCAACAGCGCCTTTTCCCTCACCGGTCAGCCCTCCGCCTGTGGCACCGCGAGGGAGGTGGGCACCTTCGCCCACCGGCTGCCGGCGGACATGCTGGTGCCCGTCGCGGCCCACCGCAAGCGCACGGAGAAGTTGTGGAAGCTGCCATCCGGCACCCTCAACCCCGTGGTGGGCACCCATGCGGTGAAGATGATGCGGGAGTTGGAGGACGGCAACATCGGGTTCTTCTGGTGTCAGGTCACCAATCCCTTCCAGGATTTTGCCAACCTGAACCATTGGATTCGCGCCGCGCGGGAGCTGGACAACTTCATCGTGTGCTCCGATGCATACCCCACCATTTCGGCAAAAGTGGCGGACCTGATTCTGCCCTCGGCCATGATCTACGAGAAATGGGGCGCCTATGGCAATGCGGAGCGCCGCACCCAGCACTGGCGGCAGCAGGTCAAGGCCCCCGGCGAAGCCAAGGGAGACCTGTGGCAGATTATGGAATTCTCCAAGCGCTTCAAGCTGAAGGAGGTCTGGAAATCGGTGCCCGTCAAGAAAGCCAAGGGGGGCGGCCTGCCCGACGTGCTGGCCGGTGCGCAAGCGATGGGTTACTCGCCGGAAGACACCCTGTTCGAAGTCCTCTTCGCCCGGGAAGGCAGGAAGTATCCGTGGAATCCCAATGATCCGGTCGCCCGGGGGTATCCCAACGACATCGCCGAAGAGCAAGGATTCTTTGTCCACCGGGCCCTTTGGGACGAGTACCGGGAGTTCGGTATCGGCGAAGGGCACGATCTGGCGGAATTCGACGCGTACCACAGCGTGCGCGGATTGCGCTGGCCCGTGGTGGATGGCAAGGAAACCCTGTGGCGCTTTTCGGAGGGGCACGACCCTTATGTGCCCAAGGGACAGGGCTTCAATTTCTACGGTCCGCTGTTGAAAAAGATCCCCAGGGGCGACCTGGATGGTCCCATCAAAGGTGCGGGCAAGGTGGCGCTATTCACCAAGAAGAATCGCCACGGCATGATCCTGGACGGGAAAGCCAAGATTTTCTTCCGGCCTTTCGCGGAGGCGCCGGAGCGTCCCGACGAGGAATACGACCTATGGCTTTCAACCGGCCGTGTGCTGGAGCACTGGCATTCCGGCACCATGACCCGCCGCGTGCCGGAACTGCATCGCGCTGTGCCGGTGGCCCAGGTGTTCATGCACCCAGCGGACGCGGAAAAACGGGGCCTGAAGCGAAACGACTTGGCGCTGCTCGAATCCCGCCGGGGCAAGGTAACCACTCGGGTTGAGACCCAGGGCCGGAACGTCATGCCCAGGGGGATGGTGTTCGTCCCCTGGTTCGATGAGCACGTGCTGATCAATAAGCTCACGCTGGATCAGACGTGTCCCATGTCCAAGGAAACGGACTTCAAGAAGTGCGCGGTGCGCGTAACCAGGGCCTGACCGGGGTTCCGGGTGAAGGAGTGGGGTCAACCCTTGGGAAGGACGAGTCGGCATGGCCAAGGATAAGACACGCCGGGAGTTCATCTTCCGCATGGCTCGCATCGGCGCACTGACATCCGTTGGTGGCATGGCCTGGGGCTGGATGATCAACCTGTCCGGCAATCAGGCTTTTGTCCTCCGTCCGCCCGGCGCGCTTCCCAAAAGTGAATACGGTGGCGCGTGCATCAAGTGTGGCTTGTGCGTGGAGGCCTGTCCCTATCGGACCCTTGCCCTGACCCGGGTGGGGGAGGGGGGCGCGGTGGGTATTCCCCGCTTCGTTCCCCGCGCCACGCCCTGTTACATGTGCCCGGATGTTCCCTGCGCGCGGGCATGCCCCACGGGGGCGTTGGAGCGGGACGTGGAGATCACCCGGTCGCGCATGGGGCTTGCGGTGCTGGTGGATCAGGAAAACTGCATCGCTTTCCAGGGCCTGCGGTGCGAGGTCTGCTACCGGGTCTGCCCGTTGATAGACAAGGCCATATCACTCCAGTACAGGCCCCAGGAACGCACCGGTGTCCACGCCTTTTTCGAGCCGGTGGTGCATTCCGATAGCTGCACCGGGTGTGGCATGTGCGAGCATGCATGCATTCTGGAGGAAGCCGCCATCAAAGTGTTTCCCCACGCATTGGTCCAAGGCCGGCAGGGGCCGGGCTACCGGTTCGGCTGGAAGGAGAAAAGTGGCGTCAGCCAAGATTTCAAATCCCGGAAAACCGAACCAAAACGGGAGGCCGAACCGTGGAACGACAAGGAGCTGGATCATACATTGGAGACCCTGGAAGACGTGAAGGGATTGTATGATTGACCGCGTAAGGAAAGGATGGGTGCGCGCGTTGGCGGACCACCGGTACCTGATCGCCCGGCGGGTGGTTCAGGTTTCGGTCGTGGCGCTGTTCATCGCGGGGTACCGCACGGACTGGCTGTTGTTCGGCCGGGAAGTAATCGAGGGCGACCTGAGCGCATCGCTCATTTTCGGCGCGGTACCGCTGGCTGATCCGCTGGCGGCGCTCCAGATCTGGCTCACGGGCCATGGGTTGTTGCTCGACACGGTGCTGGGCGCACTGATTGTGTTGGCATTCTATTGGCTGGTGGGAGGGCGGGCGTTTTGCGCCTGGGTGTGTCCTGTCAACCCGGTGGCCGATGGGGCGGCTTGGTTGCGGGCTCGGTTGCGGGTTCACGGCGGGTTGCGCTTTGATAAGGGACTCAAGTACGGCGTGCTGGTAATGGCGCTGTTGCTGTCCCTGCTGACGGGCGTCACCGCGTTCGAATGGATCAGTCCCATCGGGATGCTGCACCGGGAATTGATCTATGGCATGCAGCTGGGGTGGATGGCGGCGGCGGCCGTGTTTTTATTTGACCTGTTCCTGCTGCGGCAGGGGTGGTGCGGTCACCTGTGTCCCCTCGGCGCGTTCTACAGTCTGCTCGGGCGCTTCAGTCCGCTGCGGGTGGGCTTTCGGCCGGAGGCGTGTACACATTGCGGGGATTGCCACAAGGTCTGTCCGGAACCCCAGGTGCTCACCCTTCGGGGGATCGCTCCCTATCGGCGGGTTGTCTCGGGCAACTGCACCAACTGCGGGCGGTGTATCACCCACTGTGGCGAGAATGCCCTCGCCTTCCGTTGGGTGGGAGGTGAGGTATTCCAGCGCCCGCGAATGCCAGAACCGGAAGAGGAACCCGCGGGGCGGACCGGGCCGCCCGGCAGTAAGGCCTTTTCAGAATTACCGGCCGCGGTGCCGGAGCAACCGGTGCCTGCAGGGGAGAATTTCGCAACTCAGGATTAATCAAGATCAACCGATTGAGTGAAGCCATGAAAAACGAGCGAATGAAGACATTTCTGCTTCTGGCGGCGCTGGCTATGTTGGTGCCTGGAGCATGCGTGACCTTGGCTACAATTGACGATACGGAACTTTCCCTGCGCAAGGAGAAACTGGAAACAACCGTGGGGGAAGCCGCACCGGCCTATACGGCCAAGGAACCCGGCGACTCCAAGTCCTTCGGGGCGGCGTTCCACGGCGCACCTCCCATGATCCCGCACACCATCGTGGACCAGCAGGTGGGCTGGGAGACCAATGACTGCCTGGATTGCCATCAGGACGGTGACGAGGA
>CAZOXD010000086.1:0-1927 GCA_964583525.1 uncultured Pseudomonadota bacterium | reverse complement strand
AGGTGGGCTGGGAGACCAATGACTGCCTGGATTGCCATCAGGACGGTGACGAGGATACGCCAGGAATTCCTCCCAGCCACCGCATCAAGGCCAGGTATACGGGCATGACCCGGGCATCGGTATCGCAAGGGCAAGTGACCCGGTTTACCGGCTTTTACAAGGTGAAGGAAATTTCCGGAAACCGATTTGACTGCATGCTCTGCCATGCGCCCCAGGCGGAAAACGCCTCCCCGCTGGTGCAAAACGATTTTTCGGCCGAGGATCCCAAGTCCGCCATGGCCGACACCCTGAAAGCGCTCAATGAGGAAGGGAAATTCTGATCGATCCCATTGCCGGGCCGTCCTCCAGCGGGCGCAATCCAGAGGGAGATTGTATCCAGGAACGGTGATCGAAAATTCGGAACCCCGCGCAAGCGTCAGGCTACAGGGGTTCCGGCCGGTAATGCTCGGTATTGAATAGTTGCCGCTTGTAGGACAGATAGGCGTCCTTGGTCAATGCGGGCTTGTTCTCGGCAATAATTTTCTTCGCTGCACCGGCATCGTCATACAGCATGTCGATGGCGGTCATGGCCATCAGTTTCGCCGGCACCACATAAGCCTCATAAGGATCGCTGATGGCATGCTCCCTGGTGTGTCCATCCCCGCTGACTCCCCGCAGAAACGGGTGAATCGCCGGCATGATGTGGCACACGTCACCCATGTCCGTCGAGCCGCTGACGTGCCCGCCGATCTGGATTTGGTTGGGCCCGAACAGAAGTTCGGCGTTCTCTCCGTAACCGGCGGTCATATCCTTGTTCCCCCTGACCGGCATGGGGCCGGGGATGGTCTGGATTTCCACCTCCACGCCAATGGCCATGGCACCGGAGCGAAGTGCGCGGTCCACTTTCCTGTTGGCGTCCATGATGGCTTCGATGTTCTTGCCCCGCACGTATGTTTCGATGGTGACCTCTGCGGGCACGACGTTCACGGCATCTCCGCCCTTGGTAATGATGGGATGAATGCGAACGGTATCCTCGTCGTAGAACGTCTCCCGCTGGAAATGAATGGCGGACAGGGCCAGGGTGGCGGCATTGAGGGCGTTTCGCCCGGCCTGGGGTTTCGCCCCGGCATGGGCCTCTTTTCCGATGAATCTGATGCGCTTGATGACCGAGCCGTTCGAGGAATCGAACACCTGGGTTGCAAACCCGTCGAGATTCTTTGCATGGATCATCATCGCCATGTCGATGTCGTCGAAATAGCCCAGCCGGATCAATTCGGCCTTGCCCTGCGTGAATTCCAGCTTGTTTTCCTCCCGCAGGCGGAGCCTGTAATCGACCTCGATGGATTCCTCGGCGGGGACGGCGAAGAATACGACGGCGCCTGCCAGACTCTCCATCGCGCCACTGCCCTTCAGGCCCAGGGCGGATCCGATCAACCCGGCGATCTGCGCATTGTGTCCGCAGGCATGGGCGGCATGTGTCTCCGTGTGGGCGAAGGGATGATTGGCCACCTTCAGGGCGTCCAATTCGCCGATCAAGGCCATCACAGGGCCGGATTTGCTCCCTTTCAGCCGGCCCTTGACCCCGGTAATCGCCACACCGGTCTCGGGTCTCAGGCCTATTTCCTCGAAGCGGTCGGCAACCAGTTGCGCCGTCCCGAATTCCTTGAACCCGGTCTCGGGATTGCGGAGAATGGTTTCCCCGATGTCGATGATCATCTGCTGGTGTTCATCGATGGCGGCACACACCGCTTTTTTCAAATCCGCTTTGTCGATCATGACCTTTCCCTGGGGATTTCAAGGCCGGGGCCCGCACCGGGTCTGAGTTTGAGATGTGAATTACATGGGAATATGCGTACGAGTACCCTGGGAAAGCAAGCCTAATAACAGTTCTGGGGGGATCAGGGAGGATCGGGCCTGGACGGGTCCCATGGCAACGCAGCATTCCGGA
>CAZOXD010000085.1:13624-18953 GCA_964583525.1 uncultured Pseudomonadota bacterium | reverse complement strand
CAACTTCGCCAATCCCAAAAAATGGAAGCCCTTGGCACCCTGGCGGGGGGCATCGCCCACGACTTCAACAATATTCTCACTCCGATTCTCGGTTATTCCGAGATGATGCTGAAAAATGCCAAAGCACAAAGCGGGGAACTTGATTACATCAACGTGATTTTACGATCGGCCATCAGGGCCAAGGATTTGGTTTCTCAGATTCTGCTTTTCAGCCGGCGTAGCCAGTCGGATAAATCAATCAGTGATTTGAGTTCCATCGTGAAGGAGGTCGTCAAATTCATGCGTTCGACCCTTCCCACAGCGATTTCTGTTCAACAACATATTTCGGGAGATGTAGCTCCTGTATTTTGCAATCCCTCACAGATGCACCAGATGATTTTGAACCTTTGCGTCAATGCGGGACAGGCCATGACAGAGACCGGGATACTAAGAATCACCCTGAACACCGTGGAACTTGGCGGGTTAAAGTGCATTGTTGGAAAAATCCTTTCCGGGAATCACGTTCGGCTTACAGTGACGGACACGGGGATGGGGATGGACAACGAAACTCTTTCGCACATCTTCGATCCATTTTTCACCACCAAGGAAATAGGAGAGGGTACGGGCCTGGGGCTATCGACCGTCTTCGGGATTGTCCAGGACCATGAGGGTGGCATCAACGTCTCCAGTGAACCAGGTCAGGGAACAACTTTTCAGATTCACCTCCCGGCAGCTGAACAACCGATGGAAAAGCCAACTGCTGTTGCAACCATGGTTCCCAAAGGTGGGGAGTCCATTCTTTTCATCGATGATGAGGAGGCGATTGCAGAGCTGGGAAAAAATGTGCTGGAGGATTACGGGTACAAGGTCACTATCAGCATCGACAGCCGGAAGGCTTTAAAAATGTTCAAGAAAAATCCCGATCGCTTTGATGTGGTGGTGACGGATCAGGGCATGCCCAATTTGAAGGGGGACCAGCTTGCCGCAAAGATGCGCCAGGCCAGACCCGATATCCCGATCATTCTATGTACCGGCCACAGCAACACCATGACCCCCGAAAGCAGCAAAGCTGTTGGAATCAATGCCTTCCTGTACAAGCCGGTTAAGATGAAAGAAATGGGCGAAGTCCTTCGCAAGGTGTTGGACGAGGTCCAGCAGACAGACACGTCGAAAAATAGAAGGCGGGGGAGGGAAGAAAAAATGCCTCTCTCCTGAGAGAAATGTTCGGAAAACAATGGCCTCGGAAGGCAAGCCGCCCGAATCTTTTGCGCACCTTTTGCCGTAACCTCCAAAAAGTTTGGTGCAGTTCGCAATAGTAACCGAAAGCCGCCCCCCAGAGAGTAGGAGTATGGAGGCAACGCTCCCCATACATAACGAACGAAATTCTCTGACAGAACACTTGCGCCCCAACCGGGCATACACCCTCCGTTTCCCTCTCCACCCGTTTTGTCAACCAACGTCTCTGCCCAGCCCGGGGTTGGCTGGATCGCCATCCCCCTTTTGCATTCAACGATCAAATCCATTACAGAATTCAGGGAGAGATTCCCCCCAAGAGTGGAGAGGCTGGTCCTCAGCCGGATTTTCATCCATCGGAACGGAGGCATTCCATGAATTCAGAGGAATACAACATCTGGGCGATTCTGGTGGCCACGGTGGTCAGCATCGTGATCGGCATAATCTGGTATGCCCCGCCTATATTCGGCCGTCCCTGGCAGCGCTACGTGGGCATCGACAAACCCGGCGCCCAGGCCGTGGCCATCTGGGCGCTCTGCTACCTGGTGCTCAGCTTCACCATGGCCTACCTGCTCAAGAACCTTGGGGCAGTGGGGGTGGAGGCCGGATTCCGCTGGGGCTCCACCGTGGGTCTCGCCGTGGCGGCCATGGGGATGGCCCCCAACTACGCCTTCGCCCGCAAGCCGTTGGGACTCTACCTGATCGAAGGGACCTACGTGGTGGTGTCCATCACGGTGATGGGGGTCATCATCGGCGCGTGGCGGTAGGGGAGGGGGCGGCTAGAAGTTATAGCCGATCATGATGTAGCCGAGGCCTCCCGATGCATTCGTATTGACATCATATCCTCCCGCCTTCAACTCATCGATGCGGGTGCCACTGGAACTTAATGTTATCAGGCCGAATTCCTGGGCATATCCCAACACTACCCCGCCCTCGAAGGTATACATGAGCCGGAACATCAGCAATACGCCGATCAGGTCCGCTTCTTTCGCCCCTCCGGCATCGGTGTATTCCATGGAAATACCCATCAACCCCGTTCCGTAAAAGAACCAGGGATGGCCGTTGGGAACTGCGTCGAATATAGAAAGAGACCAGGCATAATAGGAACCGCTGATCTCAATCTCATCGGTGGAGGGATCGGTATGATCTTCCCGGATATCCATGGTTCCGTAATGAAAGGAGCCGCCGAAACCCCATGATTTCTCGATTTCCCGCTCCAGCCCAATGGAAATACCGCTTCCTGAAAGATCTTCCAGTTCGTCAATGTTACTGTCGTAGATGGTGTAAATGAGGACCGAGAGAGGGGAGCCCCAAAAGCGCAGCCGGGTGTCCTCCTGAATCTTCAACTTTCCTGTTTCTTCATCCTGCTCCACACCCAAGGCAACGGAGGCACCCTCTTTCACCAGGTCCACGGATTTCTGCAACAGGAAATTGATCACGCCCCCGTATTTTTCAGGATTCCCATCGGGGATCAGCCTGTCGGCGAGTTGCGACATTCCCTCGGTGATCAAATCAGGGCTACTTCCTTCAAAGAAGATGGATTCGGCGCGCAGAGCCTCGCCCGTCTCCACGTCGGTCATTATCGCGGAGACCTGCCAGGTGTTTTCCGAGAGTTGGATCAGATCTCCCGTCATGATAATGCGGGCGCCGGTGATTTTTCCCGCCGCGATGTTGCAGTTGGTTTCCACGCAACTGATTTGGCCCAGGGCCTGTTCGTCCAACACCTGCTTCAACCGCTGCCGGTCCACCAGAATGAAGTAGCCGGAGCGGAGCAATTCCTCCCGCAGACGGATGCTGGCGGCCAGAGCCAGGAGTTCCCGGGCGCCCGTCGCTTTCAGGTCCATCACAGCCACGACTTCCTTCTTGAATCCCTTCCCGGTTCCCTTGCCTTCCTTGTCCTCCTGGGCGATAGCGATGGCCCCGCGGAACCCGGCAAGTTGGAGCAGAAAGATCGAGGCAAGAAAAACTGCCAGGGGAACCCGCCCCCGCACAGGCAAAAGTCGCATGGCGCACTCTCCTTTTTATGAATTCCCGAACAGCCTTGTATTTAATGCACCCGTTTCCAGCGGGCGGATTCCTCGGTGGTAGAGCGGAATTGAATCCTGTGGAATCGGATCGACGAAACCTATTCCGGAGGGACAGCCTTCGACACGGTCCATGATAGCGGATTTCCCCCCGAATTGATATTGGCTCCCCCCCTCCGGGAGGGTAATCGCAAGGTCGGTGAGGGCTGTGATAAAAACAAAAAACAGAAAAATTCAACTACATGTGGGGGAAATGATTCCCCCCACGCCCCCCCAATTCGGGTTTAAGCGAAGGCTGCAAAATATCTCAACAAATTGTTATTATTAACCAATATGGGGTGCAGGGGGCAATGCTCCCTGCTGGGGGTTGTCAGGGGGCAAAGCCCCATGACCCGCCGGAGGCTATTTTTCTGCGGTCGAGAATCTCTGTTTCGCTCGGAATGACAAAATGTGAGGACCTTGCGATTGCCCTGCCCCCTCCGGCAGGAATATCAGCCCTCCTCTCCAGAGCAATTGTATCTGCCGCTCCAGGTGTGTTACAGGTCGCGGGTTCCGCCGGGTACCCGCGCCATTGCCAAAGAGTGTGGCGGGGAATCCGATAGTGCCGTCAGGTTGCAGATAGTGGGGAGAGGCCGCCGGCCGGGTTTGATCATAATCGTCGTCACAGGATCGATGATTTCAAATCCCAAGGAGAATTGCATGAGCACACGCATCCCCACCGTCGCGCCCGGCCAGGGTTTCGACGACGACGTCAACGGATTGATCGGCTTCGCCGGATCGGACAATGGCTTCAAGGACCCCGAAATGTTCGGGTTGATGGCCCGACCCCCGAAATGCTGAAGGCGATTGGCCCGGCGTTCGCCTACATCTTCACCGGTCAGAGCAAAATTCCGATGTACATCATCGAAATGATGCGGTTGAAGGCGGGGGAGACCAACGCCTGCGCCTACTGAATGACCGTCCGACTCGCTCCGGTGAGCGAGCAGGTTGCGCCGAAGGAAGAGCACATTAAAAACAAGATCGACGCCAAGGCCCTCAGCGAGAAGGAAGCGCTGGCCGTTGAACTGGCGTTGCTGGTTTCCGCCGATCCCCACATGGTGGAGGATGAGTTTTTCGACCGGCTCAAGGCGGTCTATTCCGAGGAGGAAATCGTGGAACTGGTGTGGGCCGCGTCATTTATCAACGGGGCCAACAAGTTCAACATCAGCATGCGGCTGGACACCCGCGACGACAGTGTCTACCCCACCAACCTGGAGTACAAGGGGCGGGGTCCCCAATAAGCGCCTAAAATTAGCGCCCAAAATAGCACCGCCCGCGGTATTGGCGTTTCCGGCGGGATGCGAGTCCACGCATCCCGCCCATTTCCCTCACCCCCACAATGCATCGTTCCTCATGGAGCGCGGCAACCCCCTGTCATCGTGAAGACCCGGTACCGGAAAACTTGACCGGTTCTTTTTCTTGCTGGAATGTGACCTGCCGGCAGCAGTTGAGAATCGGGAACCCCGCATTTCTCGTTCCCCATTCGGCGCCCATTCGGTGGCCATTCGGTGGAAAACCGCAATCGCGATGCGCGGGTGATTCAGCTTTGGAATGGCGCCAGCGTGTCGCGGAAGACCCTCGCCGCCAGCCAACCTGTGCCCCGCCCCCGCATCCGGAGCCGGAGCCTGAAAGGAGGAAGTAACCCATGGATACTTTACGGGAAATGATCGCCGGCCCACACCCGGTATGCGCGCCGCTGGTGCTCAATCCGCTGATGGCGAAAATGGCCGAAGCCGCGGGACACAAGGCGCTCTATCTGGGCGGCGGGGCCACCGGTTACGCAAAAGCGGTGTTGGAGGCCAATCTCAACCTCACGGAAATGGTGCATGCGGGACTGGAAATCCGCGCCGTGACCGGCCTGCCCCTGATCCTGGACGCCGCGGGGGGCTGGGGCGACCCCATGCACATGCACCGCGCCATAGCCATGGCGGAGGCCGCCGGGTTCGCCGCCATCGAAATCGAGGATCAGCTGCTGCCCAAGCGCGCTCATCACCACATCGGCATCGAGCACATGATTCCCCGGGAGTTGATGGAGGCCAAGGTGCGCGAGGCCG
>CAZOXD010000085.1:12098-13524 GCA_964583525.1 uncultured Pseudomonadota bacterium | reverse complement strand
CCCACAGAGCCCACGGAGCCCGCGCAGGGGAGATGCTGCTCATCGCCCGCACCAATGCAGTGCGCGCCAGCACCATGGACGACGCCCTGGCGCGGGGGGAGGCCTACCGCAAAGCCGGTGCGGACGTGCTGCTGCTCTCCCCCCGCAACGCGGAAGAGGCGCGCATCATCGGCGAACGGCTGGAACCGCCCCTGATGTACCTCTGCCCCCCGGGCGGGCTGGCGGCCATCGGGCTCACGCCAGGTGAGATGCACGCGCTGGGGTTCCGTCTGCTGGCGGATCCCTCTACGCCGCTGCTGGCCGCCTTCGAGGCCATGGAAGCGGTGTACCGGGAATTGCCGGACGGCTTCGCGCTCTCTTCCCGCACACCGGAATCCTGGCATTCCACAAGAGACGCGCTCCATGACGTGATCGGTCTGCAAAGGCTGCTGGACATCGAAAGAAAGACCGTGGAAAAGAAATAAAGCGAGAATCGGCGGGAAGGCATGAGACTGGGAAGGCCGGCCCCCATCCCTCAAGCGATAAAACCATGGCGCCTGCCGCGAAACAACCTGGCACCAGACGGATCGCCGCCGTAACCGGCGGGAATAGGGGGATCGGCCTTGAGGTCTGCCGTCAACTGGGACAACGGGGCTACCGGGTGATCCTGACATGCCGGGACGAGAGCCTGGGAAGCAAGGCCCGGGACCAACTCCGCGGCCAGGGGTTGGACGTGGAATTTGCGCCGCTGGACGTAAGCGATCCCCAAAGCATCGCCCGCTTCGCGGACCACGCAAAGCAGGCCTGTGGCCGGCTGGATGTGTTGATCAACAATGCCGGTGTTTCTCTGGACGGGTTCAACGCGAAGGTCGTGCAGCAAACCCTTGCGGTCAATTTCCAGGGAGCGCTGGAGGTCACCAGCCGGCTGTTGCCCTTGCTGGGCGCGGGAGGCCGGATTGTCATGGTCTCCAGCGGGATGGGAGAGATCTCCTGCCTGTCGCCGGCCCTCCGCCAGGTATTCATGGATCCCGGCCTGGACCGGGAGGGCTTGGAGCGGCTGATCCGGGATTTCGCCCGGGCCGTGGAAAGCCAGGAGCATTCCGAAGCGGGCTGGCCGTCCTCCGCATACCGGGTTTCCAAGGTGGCCCTCAATGCCCTCACCCGGGTCCTCTCCGCTGAACTGCGGGAAGCGGGGATCCTCGTCAATGCCGTCTGTCCCGGGTGGGTGCGTACCGGAATGGGCGGAAAATCGGCCATCCGGAGCGCAAAAAAAGGGGCCGAGACCATCGTTTGGGCTGCCACGGAACTTCCCGAAGGCGCCACCGGCCAATTTTTCAGGGACAAACAGGCCATCCCCTGGTGAACCACGGAAAATTCGAGAATTCGAGGAATTGAGAGGGTCAGCGGTCCCGATCCGCCGGCCGGGCCAAAACACCGCAAGAAGCAC
>CAZOXD010000085.1:10851-11998 GCA_964583525.1 uncultured Pseudomonadota bacterium | reverse complement strand
CACCGCAAGAAGCACGTTGGATTCCTTCGCGTGTGCCGATAATCTGTATCCAATCAACAGGTTGTTCGTACAATATTTTCCCTGCCGGGAATTTTCTGCATGGGCTGAAATTTAAAAAAAATTCTATTTTTCCGGATAAGTCCCCGAAAACTCCCTGGCGGTCTCCCGGCCATTCCCCGATTGCTTATGGATTGTCGTAATTTTGTAATAAACGTATCGCTTTATGATATTTTTCTGGTAAGATGGATAAAAATGATGTAAGGGATAGAAGGGGTCAGATAGAAAGACAAGCATGAATATCAAGATTCCGGCATCGTTGTTCTCTGAAATAAGGAGGTCCGTATAATGACCGAGCAAAACCATTCACAGCGATACGAGGAATTAATCGGAGTCGGCGCGCATACCGGTAAGATCGACATGCAGCCCCCCGAAGAAGACCGCCGCGCCCATCCCCGGTTCAAGCTGGAGGGCACCGAGTTGACGATTGCGGTGCATTTGATCGTATCCGCCATCGATATTTCCCGATCCGGTGTGTCTTTTTACTCCAACTACAGCTTCAGGATGAATCAACTGTTCGCCCTGGATATCGGGCAGGTGTTTTCCGTGACGGCTGAAGTGACGGAATGCACTCTCGAAGAGACCGACTCAAGTATGATGGAAACCCGCTACCGGGTGCGCTCCCGTTTCCTGGAAGACGGTCTGGACGTGGAAAAATTACTGACCATCATCGACAAGTAACCTTCCACATCACGAAATTCTGGCAGTAGCGAGGATCATGAAGGGGGAACTTGCCAATCCCTATGCCCTTTTCATCCGTTCCCCTCGGAAACGTCACGCCTCTCCCGCCTCCTTCCCTTGCAGCTTCCCAGCAGTGACCGAACCCTGGTATTTGGTGTTTTTCGGTATTTGGTGTTTTTCATAGCCCCAGGTCATACTTGAAACAGAATTGGTGGATACGGCCCCGCGCGGAACGGCGAAGATTTCCATCCCCGAGAAGACCTTTACCAGCGGATGGGACGCGCTGCACATTCACGGAGAAGGGAAGGATTCCGCCCTGAATACCGTATCCCGTGGCGCCCGAATCCATGAGGAGGATTTCCATGCTCCCCTGATCGTGCGGCCCGAAACGTCCGGCAATCCACCGCCA
>CAZOXD010000085.1:0-10751 GCA_964583525.1 uncultured Pseudomonadota bacterium | reverse complement strand
TCCACCGCCACCGAATGCAACCGAAAGGATCCCCATGCCCGGCTTCGACTACACTCCCCTCTACCCGCTCGGCGCAGACAACACCGAATACCGCCAACTGACCGCGGATCACGTTTCCAGCGCGGAATTCCAGGGCGCCTCCGTGGTGAAGGTGGAACGCGAGGCATTGGTGGAGCTCTCCCGCGCCGCCTTGAGCGACGTGAATTACCTCTTCCGCACGCGGCACCTGGCCTCCCTGCGCAGCATCCTCGACGATCCTGAGGCCAGCGCCAACGACCGTTACGTGGCCCTGACCCTGCTCAAGAACGCGGTGATTTCCTCGGCGCGGCAGCTTCCCTCCTGCCAGGACACGGGCACGGCCAAGGTTTATGCCGGCAAGGGCCAGCAGATCTGGACGGGATTCGACGACGCGGAGGCCCTGAGCGAAGGCATCTGGCGCACCTACACCGGCGAAAACCTGCGCTATTCCCAGAACGCCGCGCTAACCATGTACGAGGAGGTGAACACAGGCAGCAACCTCCCGGCGCAGATCGACATCCATGCCACACCCGGAGACGCCTACAAGTTCCTCTTCCTGGCCAAGGGCGGGGGCTCGGCCAACAAGATGTACCTCTTCCAGGAAACCAAGGCCATCCTCAACCCGGCCACCCTGCCCAGGTGGCTGGAACAGAAGCTGCGCATGCTGGGCACGGCGGCCTGCCCACCGTATCACCTGGCCCTGGTGATCGGGGGCTTCTCGGCGGAAAACACCATGAAAACCCTTAAGCTGGCCTCGGCGGGCTACCTGGACAACCTGCCCACCGCCGGGAATCCCGCGGGCCACGCCTTCCGCGATCTGGAAATGGAGAAGCTGCTGCTCGAGCTTTCCCGGGGATTGGGCATTGGCGCGCAGTTCGGAGGCAAGTACTTCGCCCACGACGCGCGGGTGATCCGGCTGCCGCGGCACGGGGCCTCCCTGCCCATGGGGCTGGGGGTCAGTTGCAGCGCCGACCGCAATATCCTGGGCAAGATCACGGCCGAAGGGGTGTTCCTGGAGCAACTGGAGGCCGACCCGGCGCGCTTCCTCCCCGAGCCTGGCGAAGACGATGCCGGCGGTGACATTGCCGGCGGTGACATTGCCGGCGGTGCGGTCGCCATCGACCTGAACCGCCCCATGAGCGAAATCCGCGCCGAGCTTTCCCGCCATCCCATCAAGACCCGCGTCATGCTCAGCGGCAAGATGATCGTGGCCCGCGACATCGCCCACGCCCGCTTCAAGGAGATGCTCGACAAGGGGGAGGAACTCCCCGCGTACTTCAAGGAGCATCCCGTCTACTACGCCGGGCCGGCCAAGACGCCGCAAGGGATGCCCTCGGGGAGCTTCGGCCCCACCACCGCCGCCCGCATGGACCCCTACGTGGACGAATTTCAGGCCAGGGGCGCCTCCATGGTAATGCTGGCCAAGGGCAACCGCTCCCAGGCCGTCACCGACGCCTGCAAAAAACACGGGGGCTTCTACCTGGGCTCCATCGGCGGCCCGGCGGCCCTCCTGGCCCACGACAACATCAAGAACGTGGAGCAGATCGACTTCGCCGACCTGGGCATGGAATCGGTCTGGGAAATCACCGTGAAAAACTTCCCCGCCTTCATCATCGTCGACGACAAAGGCAACGATTTCTTCTCCGGGCTGATTTAGAAGGCCTGTGCCCAACTAGGAAAAGCAAAAAATGAACAGCATGCGGGGGAAAGTCTTCCCCCCGCGCCCCCCTAACTCGGAGTAATGCGAATATTTTACGAACAGTCCAAAATATTGATATAAAACCCGAATAAGGGGTGCAGGGGACTTGTTCCCTGCCGGGAGTCCAGAGGGCAGCGCCCTTTGGCCGCCGGAGGCAAATCCTCCTATTGCTGTTTTGGGAGTTGGTCACAGCCCTTTTAGGGGGGGAATAAAAGCGAACAGCATTTGGGGGATGCTGTTCCCCATACCCTCCACTATTTTGAGGTAATGAAAATTTTCGAGGGGCGGTTATTGCGGCGAGGGCGTCCTTTGCGGTTCGGCCCGCTCAACCCCTCGGGAATCAAGGGCTCAATAACTTCCCATTGCTTGTCCGTCAATTCCATCGGGAACCTCCTCTTCCATGAGGTGTTCCCCTAACGTATTCAAATCATGGGCAATGGTCCAGAACTATTTTTTTGAGATAGGTTCAAGCACTTTCCTGATGAATTTTAGTGTCTTTTTTACGCGGTCTAAAAATTAAAGCCAATTCCGATTTGAACAAGGTGATATCTATTGTGAATGTTATCAGTAAATTTTTCTGAAATTCTTCTTACAAGCGCCTCTTTGTCAGAAGCGGCAATTGGAGTATCACTTGTAATTGAAATGCGAGGATTGGGAATATCTCCTAAGGCGAAAAAGGCTTCCGCGCTCATGGATACCCCATTGGAAAAAACATGATTGAATCCTAATCCGGCTGCGGAACGCACTGCGGGAGGGCGTTCCAGTTCAATTTTGACCGCCGCATCGTAGCTATTGCTTCCTATGGTTCGCACTCTTTTATCAAAATCAATACGTTCTTTGTCGGCGTCAATAAAAAGGGCTCCGAGAGAGATGAATGCTCCAAATTCGAAGGGACTCAATTTTATTTGCAGAGCCTGCCGTTTTCCCAATTTTGCCTTTGAATTAACAAGCCCATCGAACCCGGGAGCTTGAGCGTTGATCGAACCATTATCTCCCCCGATTTCGAACGGAAACTGGAGTATGTAACCCAAATAAATCAGATCATTAAGGTGATAACCGAAACTTATTCCAGGGGCGAAATCATTATGAGGAAGTTCCCCCAGAATGAATTGAATCTGTGCGGGAAAATCTGTTCTGTTATCGGCAAGAATCTGATGGGTGAATATGATGGTTAACAGAAAAATAATGAATACCCGGAATATTTGTCTCAAAGAGCACATAAATTCCCTTTGCCCCATGACAATCATCCGTTGCTGATATTGTCGTTATGTCTGTTGGAGGAATATGTCCAACATCACGCCTATAAAATTTTCGAGTCCACCGTAATTAAAGTCAATCACCTCGTTTTCCCAATACCGCGCCACATAGTTGACGGAATAAGAGCGAGTTCTTAGGGTCTGGTGACGTGCCACACACCCCTGATTCCGTCCCCGCTGGTGTCACCCGGTTTTTTATCCCCAACCCAGGTATAAACCGGCTTGCCTTTATAGGACCATTGACTGGTGCCATCGGCGCGTGTGATCAACGTGAATTTTCCCGAAGGTTTGGCGTCTTTGGATGCCTTTAGGGGCGGCCAGGACTGCGCGCAACTACCCGTACAGGTTGACTTCCCGCGCATATCCCTGTCGAAAACGTAGAGAGTCATTCCTTTGGGGTCCGTGAGCACCTTCCCAAGTGACGTATCGCGAATCTGGATTGACATCGCGCTTATCACCGGTTTTGCAACGCCAGAGGGTTTTTTTGTCGCATGATACCAGCCCTGGAAAAGGAAAAATCCAATGACAATAAACACCAAAATCAACCAGGTATTTTTCATTTCAAACCTCCCGATTTATTGGCATGTTGTAGATTAATGTTTATTTTTTTTGGTAAAAAGATAGAATTCGAACCTTGTTTTGAATTGTTTTCACCACAGTATTGCGTTGTAAAACTCACTATCCTCTCGTTATAGAATGCGAATAATGGTTTTTGTTTCTGGCCTGGGTGGGGTTATCAGGTTTCGGAGAAAACCGGAAAATAGTTAATTCACGTCCTGCAACAAACTTATTCCCCTCCCTTGCACTTACAGAGCTCCCTTAAATAAAGCACCAAAGCATCTATTTCCTTTTCTGTCAGCGTATTGCCGAAGGGCGGCATCAAATCAGACTTGCTGACCGCGTCGCCACCTTTTGCAATGACGAGACGCAGCTTTTTGTCACTGCGCTTGCTCATCAATTTTCCAGAAGTGTGGTCAATCGGAGAAACGGACAAGCCTCCCCCAGTTTGGTTGATGCCAAAACCGGTACCTTGGGTGCCATGGCACTGTACGCAATAGAGGCGGTAGGTCTCTTCGCCGGATTCGGCCATGACGTTCGCGGGGACCATAACGGCTGCGAAGGGAGCGGCCAGAAGCATCAGGGATCGTATCGTTCGCCACATATCAGCCTATCTCCTGGCCTTCATCGAACCGATTAGACGGGTCAGCAATATGCGCTTCTTGTGGGACATCTCGATTTTTGGCATCCAGGTTTTCGGATCCCAATATTGTGGGTTTTTTATTCTTGCATAGACCCAGTCCGGATTTAATCTGGTACCGGCACGACGAAGATCGGGCCCGGACTTCCCGCCCCGGATTTTTCCCTTGAACCGGATGATGTGGCATCCGATGCAGGGATACCGGCTGGAGAACGTCATGAGGGCCTTGCTTTTTCGGAACCGTTTGGCTGGGTCGATGATCCCGGTCGGCATGGTGGAATCCTTGAGTGTCATCAAAAAGTCGGTGACAGCCTCTGCCTCCGCGCGTCCCAGTTTCGACGGGCACGGTTTGACTGTTCCCTTGCCGATCCTGTCCTTCCCCTTCCTTGTTACGATATTGTTGAGATACATCGCGCCGGACGGACGGATGATGGATGGTTTTTGAATCCATCGCAGCAGCCATTTCCGCTGAAACTTGCTACCGGCGTAAAATAAATCCGGCCCCTTGCGCTTCAATATCCCCTCGAAGGTATGTGGGGGCGGTCCGGTGATATTGTGACAGGAGACACATTTGTCCTTGACGATGGTCCTGCCGGCGAGAGCCAGCGCATTGGCAGGAGCGATTCCCACCAGACCGATCAGTGCCAGCACCATCATTGGCATGGGACCCAAATTCTGCCCTCCTCATGTGAGCGGCCAGCTTTCGCCCGGGATTTCCGAGCGCCCTTTCACGCTCAATCCCAGGCGAATGTGCCGGAGACAGGAAATGTTTTCGAACCGCCGGGCGTTTACATGATGGTGATTTTACCGGTCATCCCATTCGAGGAATGGGTTTTCCCGTTCTTGTCCTTGATACTGCAACCAAGGTCCGTGATCGTGCCTGTGGCAACAGGGACGAACCACCATTCGCTCGTTCCCCCGGGATACACTTCGATTTCCCGAATGGCTCCCTTAATTTCCGCGATGGTCTTGGCTCCCGCTCCGAGATCGTCCATCACCTGAACTTTGCGGGTGTAGACCTTGCCTGCCAGTCCGAGTGATGTGAAGTAGTGTTTACTGTTACTGGGGTTATGGAGGACAAGCTTGTAAAGCTTGCCGGTCTCGAATGTGAAATGATCCGGATAGAATTTGTGATTGTCCGTGCCCTCCTTGCCAAGGTTCACATTGACCACAATCGGCTTTTGTTTGGACAGATCGCCCGCTGTGAAAGCATTACCGGCGAATAGCATTGCGGCGAAGACGCACAATGCAAGGATTCCCATTTTTTTCATCATGATTTCTCCAAATAGGGTTATGAGTGAACCGGCCAGATTTCCCCTCGCCGGAAGCGCATGGCTTCCCGCGGGCTGTCCGGCGGGGCCGACGCCATCCGAGCATGAACGGGCTGGTATCCTGCGTTCGGTCAGGCGCCAAGGGCCGTCATCTACGCCGTACACACCGCCGTCATTCATTGCCCCCGGTGACAGATTCGGACTAATCACAGACTTAGGGGCAGCGCGTGGGCGCTCAGGCGTTTGGGAACCTTGACCGGCCCGGTTTGCGCGTCAGGCTCCAGTGTCATCCTACTTGGGCATTTTCCGTCCCGAAACGGGCGGAAGACGGAAATTCGTGCGGACTTTGGACTGTCCTGCCACCGACTTTGGTCGGTATTCGCAGCGGTGCAAAATTGATATAATGCATGAAGGAGACTCAGCGTCATGGGTAGATACAGCCGCTTGACCCTGGCTCGCCAGTTTCTCCTGGTGAGCCTTCTGATCTTATTGACAGGGATGGTGGTGATTGGCTTGTGGGTGGGCCGACAGATCGAGACAGGCGTTATCAACCGGACGGCCGGGGTGACGGCCTTGTATGTGGACAGCTTCATCGCTCCGCACTTGCAGTCGCTCACCAACGGCGGCAGGTTGGACACTGAACATCTGAAAGCTTTGACTTCCCTGCTCAGCGATACCCCGTTGGGGCAGCGCATCGTGGCTTTCAAAATCTGGAGCCAGGACGGCCGCGTGATTTACAGCATCAACCCGTCCCTCATCGGGCGCAAATTCCCTGTGGGAGCTCATCTGGCCGGCGCATTTGCCGGGGAAGTCCGCGCGAAGATCAGCACGCTGGATGAACCGGAAAACGAGTACGAGCGGCAGCGCTGGTCGCGCCTGATCGAAATCTATGCGCCCATCCGCGCGGTGCACGTGGGCTCCGTCGTGGCGGTTGCCGAATTTTACCAGACCACCGGGGAACTCCAGGATGAAGTGCGCGGAGCGCAATGGAGAAGCTGGCTGGTGGTGGTCGTGGCCACACTGGCGATGTACCTGCTATTGGCCGGCTTGGTCGGCCGGGCCAGCCGCACCATCATGGCCCAGCAGGGCGAGTTGCGCGGTAAGGTGAGCCAATTACAGGCGCTGCTCGCGCAGAACCAGGAGTTGCATGGGCGGGTAAGCCGCGCGGCTGGGCGCGCCACGGCGCTCAACGAACGCTATCTGCGGCGCATTTCGGCCGACCTGCACGACGGATTGGCCCAAGACGTGTCGCTGGCCCTGCTGCGGCTGGAAGCGCAGGTTGCCCGTGTTAAGCCGCCCGGCCAGGATGGGGCTGGTGACCAGCCTGTGAACAAGGACTTCGAAATAGTGGAATCGGCCCTGCAATCGGCACTGGCCGAACTGCGAGCCATTTCGGCCGGGTTGCGCCTGCCGGAACTGAAGAACCTTACCCCCGCAGCCACCGCCCAGCGCGCCGTTCACAACTATCAGCGCAAGACGGGTCGTGCGGTGACGCTGGCCCTTCAGGACCTGCCCCACAAAGCCCCGCTGCCGGTCAAGATCACGCTTTACCGGCTGCTGCAGGAGTCGCTAACCAACGGCTTCCGCCACGCCGCTGCCACGGAACAACACGTAGACATTGCCCACATCGCCGGACAGCTCGACATCCAGGTTTCCGACAACGGACAAGGATTCGATCCGCACACTGTGTTAGGCGACGAACATTTGGGTCTGGCAGCGATGCGGGAACGGGTGGAAATCCTGGGCGGAACCTTTGTAGTGGACAGCGAGACGGGGCGAGGTACGGCCGTGCGGGCCCGCCTGCCCCTTACGATTTTGGAGGTGGAAGGTGGTTGACAGGATTCGGGTGCTGATTGCTGACGATCATCCCCTCTTCCGGGAGGGGGTGGCCCACTTGCTGAATGCCGAGCCGGATTTTGAGGTGGTCGGCCAGGTCTCTGACGGCGAGGAGGCCCTGGCGATGGTGCAGGAGTTGGTGCCCGACGTCATCTTGCTGGACATCGCCATGCCGGGGGGGGGCGGTCTGGTGGCGGCCAATCGGATCGCCGAAGTCTGCCCGGCAACTTGCATCGTGATACTGACCGTTTCCGAGCATGAAGACGACCTGCTGGCGGCCTTCAAGGCCGGTGCGAGGGCCTACGTGCTCAAGGGGGTTTCCGCCCACGAGTTGTCTCGCGTCCTGCGCACCGTGGCTGCCGGCGAAGTCTATGTATCGCCCTCGCTGGCGGCCAGGATTCTGGTGGATCACACCCACTTCAGTCCACCCGACCAACTGAATCGGTTGACGGAGCGGGAGCGCGATGTGCTTGGGCTACTGGCCGAAGGGCTGACCAACCGGGAGATCGGAGCACGGTTGCATCTTGGCGAAAAAACGATCAAGGGCTATATGAGCAACGTTCTGCAAAAACTGCACGTACGCAGCCGGGTGGAAGCGGCGCTCCTGGCCGCCCGTAATCGTTAGGGCTGGAGGAGTGAGGCCCCGCGGGTACGAATCAATTAGGAGGAGCAGTCCAAAAACATGGTGCTTTATGCGGAATAAGCGGTGATCATCCCCTATCCGACAATTGAGACCGTATCTCAATAAAGCCGATGGGCCTTAATTCCGGGCAGGAAAAAAATCCCCTGCACTCCCAATTTGGGTATTAAAATAATTTTTCTCAGAACCGGGGGGGCGAGGGGAGACTAAATTCCCCCGCCTAGTTCTGACCTTGCCGATGGGCATGCTGTTGCTTCACGCCTGTATCAACAGCTTTTCCAAGGATTTGCCTGGCCGAAAACACCTTGCTCCATCACTTGGTGCAGGTGAATATCGCCCGCATGAAAGCGCCGCTGGAGGATCCCTCCATGGCGGAATTCGCGGCGCAATTGGACCCCATCAACGCCCTGACCGACGACAGCCCGGGGTTCGTGTGGCGGCTTCAGACCGAGGAGGACGCCGCCGCGGCCATCCGGGCCTTCGACGACGAGCGGATCCTCTTCGACCTGCCGGTGTGGGCCTCCATCGACGCGCTTTTCCAGTACGTCTACAAGAGCGGGCACCTCCAGCCGTTGTCCAACCGCTACCAGTGGTTCGAGAAATCCGAGGGGCCGCCCCTGGCCCTGTGGTGGATTCCCGCCTTGCATGAGCCTGCCGCGCATGAGCCCACGGTGGAGGAGGCCAAGCAGCCCCTGAAGCATCTCAAGGAACACGGCCCCACGGCGGAAGCCTTCACCTTCACCCAAAACTTCCCCCCGCCGGGGTAGGGAGAAGGAGTTTCCCCCCGCCCCGACTGTGCGTCCGTATCCCAAGAGCGCCTACCAAATCCCGTTGATTGTGCTATTGGTTTCGTTTCCACCGAGGAAGGGGAACGATCATGGAATGCCCGTCCTGCCAGTACGAGAATCCTGACGCGCACCGCTTTTGCGGCGGATGCGGCGCCGCGCTCCCGGTGATTTGCCCGGCCTGCGGCTTTGCAACCGATACGGGGAACCGGTTTTGTGGCGGGTGCGGCAACGACCTCTCGGATACAACGCCTTCCCCTGAGCCTCCGGAGCGGGAAGCAACCCCACGCTCCACCGGCGAACGGCGTCAGGCGACCGTTCTCTTTTCCGACCTTTCCGGCTACACGGCCATGAACGAGAAGCTGGACCCGGAGCAGGTGGAGGGCATCATGAGCCGCGTCAAGACCGAGGCGGTGCGGATCGTCGAGGAGGAGGGAGGGATCGTCAGCCAGTTCGTGGGCGACGAGGTGCTGGCCCTGTTCGGCATTCCCACCGCCCACGAGGACGATCCCCGCCGGGCCGTCCAGGCCGCCTTCAAGCTACACGAGTTGGTGCGCGGGATCAGCCCCGCAGTGGAGGAAAGGATCGGCGGCCCCCTGCGCCTGCACACGGGGATCAATACCGGGCTGGTGGTCACCAGCACCCGGGACATCCGCGACGGGACGATCGGCGTCACGGGGGACACCGTCAACGCCGCCGCCAGGCTGGTGAGCCGGGCTGACGCGGACGAGATCATTCTGGGAACGCCCACCCGGCGGCAGGTGGCGCCCTTTTTCGATCTGGAGGAACTGGAGCCGGTCTCCGTCAAGGGAAAAGGGCGGCCCATGGTGCCCTACCGGGTGCTGGGAATTTCCGGCGTGACCACCCGCTTCGAGGCCGCCGAAGCCAGGGGATTCACCCCCTACACCGGGCGGGAGCGCGAACTAAGTCAACTCAAGCGCTGCCTGGACTCGGCTGTTAAGGGGGAAGGGCAATTCGTCACGTTAATGGGGGAAGCCGGGCTGGGCAAGAGCCGCCTCTTCCACGAATTCCGCCTGCAGATCGACCGCGATGCGGTGACCGTGCTGCAGGGCCGCTGCCAGAGCTTTGGCCAGGGCACCCCGTACCTGCCCTTCACCAATTCCCTGCGGCGGGGTTTGAACCTTCAGGACGAGGACACCCCCGGGCAACTGCACGCCAAGGCCGTGTCCAACCTGCGGGCCATCGACCCGGCCCTGGAAGAGTACATCCCGGTCTATCTGCACCTGTTGTCCATTCCCACCAGCGAACATCCGCTCCCTGACCACCTCAGCGGCGAGAAATTGCGCAAGGCGAGTCAGGACGCCCTGGCGGCTTTGCTTCTGGCCAACGCCAGATTCAAGCCCATGGTGCTGATGCTGGAGGACTGGCATTGGGCCGACGAGGCCAGCGATACTGCCCTGCGCCACCTGCTGGAGTTGATCGATCCCCATCCCCTGTTGGTGATGGTCAACTACCGGCCCGAGTACGAATCGGGATGGGGCGGCGCCAACCGCCACCTGCACATTACCATGCCCCCCCTCAGCGCCAATCACAGCGAAATCGTCGCCAAATCCGTTCTCGGAGCGCACAGCCTGCCCGAAGGACTGGGCGAGTTGGTACACCAGCGCACCGGGGGCAATCCCTTCTTCATCGAGGAGATGTGCCTGGACCTGCTGGAGGAGGGCACCGTGCTGGTCAAGGACGGCCAGGCGGCTCTCACCCGCGCCCCGGAAAAACTGGACCTCCCTGCCACCGTGCAGGCTGTGATCCGCTCCCGGCTGGACCGGCTGAACGAGGAGCATCGGGAAGTGCTGCGTCTGGCTTCCGTGATAGGAAGGGAATTCGATCATGTCCCCCTATCCCGCACCCACCACACCCTTACCGGGAACGAGGACAGCACCGCGCCTTTGTTGAAAAACCTGGTCAGCCAGAACCTGATCCAGCAGGTGCGCGTCCTGCCCGAGCCCGTCTACCAGTTCAAGCACGTGCTGACCCAGGTGGTGGTCTACGAAACCATGCTTCTGGAACGGCGCAGGGAGTTACACGGT
>CAZOXD010000084.1:15395-19160 GCA_964583525.1 uncultured Pseudomonadota bacterium | reverse complement strand
ACCTTCCCACCCCGGTCAAGGAAATGGATTGCCAAATCGCCTCTTATTAACGAACCTGAACCCATCCAAGGGAGTGGACTCCACCGAATCCCATTCAATCCAATCAGGGGAACACGGCATGAGCGACGAAGCGCAAACCTTCGATCAGGGTGTGACGGCCGGTGCGGGGGACAGGCGGCCCCGGGGCGATCGGTCCCATGTGGCCGGACTGGAGGATGCGCCCTTGCGGGACGTCACCATTCCCCAAATGTTCCGGGAAACCGTATCGCTGCACGGAGCGTTGGAAGCCCTGGTGGCGCCCCTCCAGGGGGTGCGCTGGACCTATTCCCAACTTTCCGGGCAGGTGGACGACCTGGCCGCCGGTCTGCTGGCGCTGGGGCTGGAGAAGGGGGAGCGGATCGGCATCTGGGCGCCCAACCGCCCCGAGTGGGTGGTGACCCAGTTCGCCACGGCCCGCATCGGGCTGATCCTGGTCAACATCAACCCCGCCTACCGCCTGGTCGAGCTGGAATACGCCCTGAACAAGGTCGGCTGCAAAGCCCTGGTGCTGGCGCCGTCGTTCAAGTCCAGCGACTATCTGGAAATGTTGCAGACCCTGGCCCCGGAGTTGGCGGACTGCGAACCGGGCCACCTGAGGGCGGCCAGGCTGCCGGATCTGCGGGCCGTGATCCGGCTGGGGGAGGAACAGACGGCGGGGATGCTCAATTATGGAAAGGTGGCGGGCCTGGGCGGAGCGGAAGAGAAGGGGAGGCTGGACGCCATCACGGATTCCCTGCAACCCGGCGATCCGATCAACATCCAGTTCACCAGCGGCACCACCGGCTCCCCCAAGGGAGCGACCCTGACCCATTTCAACATCGTCAACAACGGCCACTTTGTGATCCGCGCCCTCAATTTCACGGCCGCAGACCGGCTCTGCATCCCGGTTCCGCTCTATCACTGTTTCGGGATGGTAATGGGCGTGCTGGGCTGCGTGGACGTGGGCGCGGCGATGGTGTTTCCGGGCGAGGCTTTCGAACCGGAGGCGACCCTGCGCACCGTATCCGAAGAGCGCTGCACCGGTCTTTATGGCGTGCCCACCATGTTCGTCGCCATGCTGGAGCATCCTGATTTCGCCACCTTCGACCTCACCTCCCTGCGCACCGGAATCATGGCCGGCGCGCCCTGCCCCATCGAAATCATGCGGCGCACGGTGAGCGACATGCACATGACCGAGGTGACCATCTGCTACGGAATGACAGAAACCAGCCCGGTTTCATTTCAAAGCAACGTGGACGACACCCTGGAAAAGCGCGTCACCACCGTGGGCCGGGTGCATCCCCACCTGCAAGTCAAGATCGTGGACGGCGAGGGAGGCACCGTCCCTATCGGGCAACAAGGCGAGCTTTGCACCCACGGCTATTCTGTGATGCAGGGCTATTGGAACGATGAGGAGCGCACCACGGAATCCATCGACCCCGGCGGCTGGATGCACACCGGGGATCTGGCGGTGATGGACCCCGAGGGTTTCTGCAACATCGTGGGCCGGGTGAAGGACATGGTGATTCGCGGCGGAGAGAACGTTTACCCCAAAGAAGTGGAGGATTTCCTCTATACCAACCCGAAAATCCAGGAGGTTCAGGTCTTTGGCGTGCCCGACGCGCGGATGGGGGAGGAACTGTCGGCCTGGGTCGTGCTGAAAAGCGGGGAGGAGGCCAGCGAGGCGGAAATCCGGGAGTTCTGCCAGGGGCAGATCGCCCATTTCAAGATCCCCCGCTACGTCCGCTTCAAGGACGAGTTGCCCATGACCGTCACCGGAAAGGCGCAGAAATTCCGCATGCGGGAGCAGATGATGGAAGAACTGAATCTGAGCGAGTCGGCCACCGCGTAGGCGGGGCATTTTCGTAAGGGAGGTGAACCGGAATTTGGCGGTTTCCACTACCCCCTCCCCGCAAGGCCTAACCCGGGCAGTTGGCGATCCTCACCCCGTCTTGCGGCTCGCCAGTTGGGCCTGTTTGCGGCGCAATTCCCGGCGCCGTTCCTTTTGCCGCAGGGCGCGCAGGTTGTCCAGGGCGGCGGCCAGTCCGGCGGCGACGCGCTGGCGGTTGAAGCCTTTCAGCATGGCCAGGCGGTCGGCGCGGTTGTTGAGATTGGCCACCTCCACCAGCACCGAGGTGGGCACCTGGGAATAGCGCAGCACGCCGGGCAGGGTGCGCTCCCCCTCGCGGTAGTAGTAGGAACGCAGGGCCCGGCGGCGGCTCACCCCCAGCTTGCGATCCTTGAACGTCCGCACGATCACCTCCCCAAATTCCCGGCTCATGGCCTCGGCCACGCGGTTTTTGTTTCGGCGGAAAAAGAGGCGGCCCGGCACCCCTTCGCTGCGGATGCGGTAGACCCGCCCCCGCGGCTGGAATTCCCCCACGCGCAGGCGCTTGTCCGGGTAGTAGACCATGGTTCCCCGCAGGGTGGGGGCCAAGGCATCGCCGTGAATGCTGATCAGCACCACGTTGGAGGGGTCCACTCCCTGCTTTTCCGTCAACTGGCGGTAGATGGAGTTGATGAGGTAGATGCGCATGTTGACGGCCACGTTGGCCGAGGAGATGCGGTAGGGGGGATGCACCCGCACCCGTTCGCCGCCGATGGCCTTGGTGGAAAGCCGCTCCACCGGGCGGGGGTGAGCCGGGTCCTCAATGGTGGGATATGCCTTGTATCCCCGCCGCTTCAGCAACGGCAACAGGCGCAAGGCCACGTCATTAACCACCTCGTGCTCGTAGACGCGGTCCTTGTGCCCCCTCTTTCCGTAGACCGCGCCGGGGTCCCTCCCGCCATGCCCCGCGTCCACGATCACATGCAGCGTATCCGCGCCTCGTCCCTTGGCGGGACGATCCCGCTTGGCTATATCTTTTTTAGCCGTATCCCGTTTGGGGGGCGGGGGACGGGGCGGCTCGAGGATGCGCGGAACCGGACGAGGGTGCGGGCCGGTGGAGGGCGCGGTTCGTTTCGCCGTCCCACGATCGGCGCTGCGGTTCTCCTCGCTGATCCACTCGATGGGAATGCGCAGGGAGATTCCCGCCTTGAGCCGGTCTTCGGAGGCGATGCCGTTGATGCGCAACAGCAGCCCCGCCATGCGGTTCAGTTCCGCGGCCCGTTCCCGGTCGGTGAAACGCAGCAGCAGGGAGTACAGTGTGTCGTTCCGGCGCACCTTGTACTTCGCATAGAGGCGCCCGGATTGGGCGTCCTTATCCAGCAGCAGCGGTTTCCGGAGCGATTTGGGGCGGAAGCCCAGCGCCTCGGAAATCCAGTGGAGGGGAATCACGATCCCGGTGCCCAGGGGCAGCACGTCCGGGTTGGAAATGCGGTTGTAGCGGGCCAACTCCTTGAAGCGCCTCTTGCTGCCCGTGTAGGCTTGCGTGAGTTGCATCAGGCTTTCCAGGGGGTCCTCCACCGTGTGGGCCCACCCCCTTTCCGTCAATTCGTCTTCCGGGTAGAGCGCCCGCAGGGCGTGTCCCCGCAACACCGGCTTGAGGGTGGCGATGGGAAATACCGTGGGAACCCCCGTCTGGACGGCACGGTTCCGGTTGAGGGCCGCAATGGCGGGGTAGTCCTCCGGCGCCTGCATCACCCTCCGGGCGATCTGGATATAGCCCTCGTTGGCGAGGGGGTACACCCCCACCACCAGCCTGCCCCGCAGCCAATAGGCCCGCATCCGGGCGCCCGGATCGCCGAACTCCCCCCCCGCACGGGAAGGTGCAACAACGTCCGCCGCATGGGGGGGGGATGGCAGTG
>CAZOXD010000084.1:10569-15295 GCA_964583525.1 uncultured Pseudomonadota bacterium | reverse complement strand
TCCGCATCGTGCGGAAATTCCCCGCCGCAATCTATTGTATTCGTAGCGGATTCGGCCTCCAGGCGCAAGAGCCGCGCCGTCAGAATGTGTAGCCGATGAAAAAGTAGGTCACAGCCCCCCAGGCATGCCGGCTTACGTCTTCGCCGGCCGCTTCGTATTGGTCAATCCGGGTACTCTTGGATCCAACGGTGAACAGGTAATTCGACTCAGCACCCACCCCGATCACGGGCCCCCCATTGAAGGTGTACATGAAACGCCCCATCAGCAGAGCCCCCATCCCCTGCGCCATCATGTTTTTCCCGGCGTCCGTGTAATTGAGCGCATAACCGAACAGGCCCGTCCCATAGTAAAACCAGGGCCGGCCATTGGGAACGGCATCCAGGGCATAGAGGGACCAGGCGGAGTAATACCCCAGGATCAAATTGGATGAATCCGATGGCACCTTCCTTTTATCCAGCGCTCCCATATGAATGGCGCCGCCCGCCGCCCAGGATTTTTCAATTTCCCGTTCCAGGCCCAGGGAAATCCCCCTCCCCAGGATAAGCTCCAGGGGCCGGTTTTTCTTGTCCCGGATTACATACCGGAAGAAAGAAAGCGGTGACACCCAGATGCGAAGCTGGGTGTCCGCCTTCAATTTCAGTGCGCCGGTTTTTTCATCCTGCTCCACGCCAAGCAACCCGGACGCCGCCCCTTTCACCAGATCAGCCGACTTCTGCAAGAGAAAGCTTACCACCCCGTCATAATCCCCTGGGTCTCCTTCGGGAATCAGTTTGCCCACCAGTTGGGGAATGCCCTCATTGATCAGGTCCGCCGGACCTCCTTCAAAGAAAATGGACCCCGCCCGCAGTACTTCCGAGGTTTCCACATCGGTCATCAGGGCGGAGATTTGCCAGGAATCCTTGCTGATCTGGATCAGGTCCCCCGTCATGATGATCCTGGCCCCGGTAATCTTTCCCACCTTGATGTTGCAATTGGCGCCCAGGCAACTGATCTGGGAAAGGGCCTGTTCATCCAGCACCTGCTTTAGCTGCTGGCGGTCCACCAACTGGAAGAACCCGGAATTCAGCAACTCCTCGCGGAGGCGGATGCTGGCAGCCAGGGCCAGGGACAGCCCGGCCCCCGTGACTTTCAGGTCCAGCACCGCCACGATTTCCTTGTTGAATTTTTTCCCGCTTTCCTGTCTCCCGGCAACCTCAACGCCCGCCCCAGCAAAAAAAGACACTGCCAGGATGAGTGCAGCAAGGGATCTCCCCCCCCGAAAAGACAGTATCTGCATAGGCTCACGCTCCCACCAGGAATCAACCGCTCTTCCCCCGAGGACACCGAATTCACCAACTTTTCCCGCAAATCCGGCAGCATGCGAGGAATCCGGAAATACAGGTTGCCTTCAAGCACATCAACCATTATTTCCCAAATGGGCTGTCTGCTCGGACCGAGCACTTCCCTCGGACGCTCCCTACCATGAATCTCGCTGCAAAATCCATCGGTTGCCGGTTCCTCTCGCCCATTCAACTGGCCATCGGAGGGGCATGTCGCCCCACCTTCGCGCCGATCTTGATCAACCGGGCTTGCAGGGTGCGCAATGACCCATGGCTGATCGACATGGGCAAAGCCAATCGGCGCAACAAGTTGCCCAGGTTGCAGGGCAGGGTAAACGACACGCAATATTTAATGAACGGTCAAAACCAACCCGCAACGCTTTCCTGCGTCCTTCACCCATGGGATTTTCCCGGACATTGATTGGATTTCACAGCTAACGTACTGTTATCATATAATGAATGGCTGAGTTGGATCAGGAGAATCGTGATTCATCCGGGAAATTTGGGATAAAATTTTCAGAAGGTGACTGCCCCTCCTCCCCGGCCCGCTGAACATTGCCAAAGATGGGGAGGAGCAGGTACCTTGAACGCATATTTCCACACCTTCCCTCACCTTCCCTCACATTTCTGTGCGGCCCCGCATTCACCGGAATTCATGCGCATCTCCCAGTTATTCAGCCCCCAGCGCCCCCTGTTCTCCATCGAGCTGTTTCCGCCGAAGACGCCCCAGGGCATCGCCAACCTCAAGGAGAAGCTGCGGGAGATCGCGGCGCACCGGCCCGGCTACATCAGCGTAACCTACGGCGCCGCCGGAGGAACCCGGCACAGCACCCGGGAAATCTGCGCCTACATCAAGCAGGAGCTGAAGGTGGAAGCCATGGCCCACCTGACCTGCGTGGCCCACAGCCGGGGAGAAATCGGGGAGTTGCTGGCCGGACTGAAAGAAGACGGGATCGAAAATATCATGGCCTTGCGGGGCGACCCCCCGGCCGGGCAGGATGCGTTCGTGCCTCCCGAGGACGGATTCTCCTATGCCAGCGAGTTGGTGGCGGCCATCCGGGCCAAGGGGGGATTCGGCATCGGCGTGGCGGGATACCCCGAGGGGCATGTGGAGTCCCCCGGCTATGCGGACTCCCTGCGGCGCCAGATCGAGAAAATCCACACCGGCGCCGATTTCGTCGTCTCCCAGCTTTTCATGGACAACGGGGACTTCCTGCGCTGGCGGGACGATCTGATCCGGGGCGGCGTGACGGTGCCCATCGTGGCCGGGATTCTCCCCGCCCTCTCCGCCAAACAGATCGCTGGGTTCGCCGCCATGTGCGGGGCCAAGGTGCCCGATGCCCTGCGGGTGGGCCTGGAGCGCTTCGAGGAACACCCGGAAAGCGCCGCGGCCTACGGACTGGTCTTCGCCATGCGGCAGATCGAGGGCCTGCTGTCGGAAGACGTGGAAGGCATCCACCTCTACGCCCTCAACCGGCTGGAAACGATCCGCGCCGTCAGCGCTTTGGTGGAAAGCCACGGGGAATAGCCACCGGGAATAGCCACCGACGGGGGTAATGACGCCATGGGATGAGTGAGTTCGCCGGATGCGGGAATCCGCCGATAAAACCCGGAATTTCGGAATAAAAGTAAATGCCTATTCCATTTGCACAGCAATATTGGTTGGAAATGGAAGCTGAAATGAGGCGTCTTTCACCGTTCAATCCGCGAAATCAGTGGATTAGGCAGTTCGAGGTCGTGACAACGAAACCCCACCCCTCGCCGCTTCGCGCCGTTTCCCCTCCCCGTACACGTGGAGGGGAAATTGCCCTTTCCGTTTACGGGAAAATCATGGAAAGCAGCTTCCCTCCCCGTGTACGGGGAGGGATCGAGGGAGGGGTTGCCCCGTGATCTCCGCTCTCCCGGATAATTTTTTGAAATCATTTGCCATATGCCTTTTGCAACTGAGCTAACGGAATAGGCATATAAAAGTATAAAAGGAGACCCGATGTCCAAGGAAATCTGGCGCTGGAGCGCCACCGAGACCGCAGCCGCCATTCGCGAAGGGGGTATCACCTGCGTGGAGGCCGTGGAATCCGCCTTGGCCCGCATGGGGGAGGCCAACGCCGCGGTGAACGCCGTGATCGTGGACCTGTCGGAGACGGCCCTGGAACGGGCACGGCAGGCGGACACCACAGCCAATGCAACCGCCAACCCCGCCACCGGCCCCCTCGGTTCTCTGCGTGGCGTGCCCATCACCATCAAGGACAACGTGGACCAGGCCGGGCTGCCCAACCCCAACGGCGTCCCGGCCTATCGGCAGAACGTGGCCGACGAGGACTCGCCCGTGGTGACGAATCTGACGCGCGCCGGGGCGATCGTGATCGGACGCACCAACACCCCGGAGTTCAGCCTGCGCTGGTTCACCGACAACCCCTTGTGGGGCATGACCCACAATCCCTGGGACAAGAGCGTGACCCCCGGCGGTTCCACCGGAGGCGGGGCGGCCGCGGTGGCGCTGGGCATCGGAGCCATTGCGCAGGGGAGCGACCTGGGGGGATCGTTGCGGTACCCGGGCTACGCCTGCGGCGTACCGGCTCTGCGGCCCTCGTTGGGACGCATCCCCGCCCACACTCCCAGCGCGGAGGCGGAGCGGCCGTTGACCTTCCAGTTGATGAGCGTCCAGGGCCCTGTGGCGCGGGAGGTACGCGACCTGCGGCTGGCGCTGGCTGCGATGGCGGGGGGAAGCCCGCTGGATCCCTGGTGGGCGCCCGCGCCCCTGGAAGGCCCGCAGCCTGCCGGCCCCATCCGCGTCGCCGTGACCGGTGAGCCCGCCGGGGTGGCCTGCCATCCGGCGGTGAGGGCCGCCATTGACGATGCCGCGGGGTACCTGGCCGATGCGGGATACGCGGTGGAGGCCAAGGACCCGCCGCAAGTGGCCGAAATCGCGGACCTTTGGCGAGCCTTCATCGCGGCGGATACGAAATACTCCCTGGGACCCGCCATCCGGGAGCACGGGTCGGAGGACATCAACCGGGTGTACGGCGAATACACACGCCATGCCCGAGCCCTGGACCTGGAGGGCTACATCCAGGCCGTCGCGGAGCGCACGGCTGTGATCCGGGCCTGGAACCTGTTCGGTGAGGACTATCCGCTGGTGCTGGCGCCGGTCTCCCAGGCGCCTCCCTATCCCCAGAACGAGGACCTGAAGGGTTCGCAACGCCTGCGGGATATGCTGGACGAACAGAGCATGCTCTATGCGGTCAACGTGCTGGGGCTCCCCGCCGTGGCAGTTCCCACTGGGCTGGATGGGGGCGTGCCCATGGGGGTGCAGTTGATCGGCCCGCGCTTCCGGGAAGACCTGTGCCTGGATGCCGCCCAGGTCATCGAAGACCGGGTGGGGGTGCTGGCCCACAGGTTATGGGATA
>CAZOXD010000084.1:0-10469 GCA_964583525.1 uncultured Pseudomonadota bacterium | reverse complement strand
GCCGCCCAGGTCATCGAAGACCGGGTGGGGGTGCTGGCCCACAGGTTATGGGATAGGGAGTGAGGGAAGGCCATTTCGCTCGTTATTTCTCCCGGCTGTCCGCCACCGCTACGTCTCCCGGCTTTCAGCCACTACCTGCTGCAACTCCTCCACCACTTCCGGGTTGACGAGAGAAGCCGTATCCCCGGGCGGATCTCCCGCATAGACCGAGCGCACGAGCCGCCGCATCACCTTCATGTTGCGGGTCTTGGGCAGGTCGGAGACATAGAGGATTTCCCGGGGCCGGAAGGGCTTGCCCAGGCCCGCCACCACCGCTTCGGAAAGCGCTTCGGTAAGCGCCTCTCCGGGCGTCTCCCCCTCGGCGGGCACGACCACGCACACCACGGCCTCGCCCTTGATTTCGTCGGGCACTCCCACCACGGCGGCGTTGGCGGCCCGGCCGCTGTCCATCAGCAACGATTCCACCTCCGATGGCCCGACGCGCTTGCCGGCCACGTTGAACACGTCATCCGAGCGGCCGGTGACGAACCACAGTCCGTCCTCGTCGCGGTAGGCGAAGTCCCCCTGCACCCACACGCCCGGTATCCTGTTCCAGTAGGCGTCCAGGTAGCGGCTGCCGTCCTCGTCCTTCCACAGCCCGCGGGTGGAGCCGATGGAGGCCTGGCGCATCACCAGTTCCCCCAACTGCCCCGGTGGCAGGGAGTTGCCCTGGGCGTCCACGATGTCCGCACCCGTCCCGGGCACCGGCCCGGCGAAGGAGCCGGGCTTGAGGGGATGATGCACCGTGGTGGTGAGGATTCCCCCGCCCACTTCGGTTCCGCCCGTCAGGTTGTGGATGGGGAGTTTTCCCTTGCCCACGTTGTGGAACAGCCACAGCCAGGAGTCGGGGTTCCAGGCCTCCCCGGTGGAGACGATATTGCGAACGGAGGATAGATCGTACTTGTTCAATTCCTCCACTCCATCACGCATCATGGCGCGAATGATGGTGGGCGCCACCCCCAGGCAGGTGACCCGGTGGTCCTGCACCAGCCGCCACATGCGGCCCGGCTCGGGATAGTCCGGCCCGCCCTCGGCGATGACCTTGGTGCCTCCCATCCCGGTAGCGCCGAAGGCCATCAGCGGCCCCACCACCCAGCCCATGTCGCTCATCCACATGATGCGGTCCCCCGCCTTGAAGTTCATGCAGATGCCCAGATCCAGCGAGACCTTGGCCAGGAATCCCACGTGGGTCAGCACGCAGCCCTTGGAGCGGCCCGTGGTGCCCGAGGTGTACACCAGCAGGCAGGGCGCGTCGGCCTCCATCTCCTCGGTGGGGGATTCCTCCGGTTGGTGCTCCCGCAATTCGTGCCACCAGTGGTCGCGGCCCTCCACCATGCGCACCGGGTCTCCCAGGTTGCGCACTGTCACCACCTTGCGCAAAGTGGGAATGGCCGCCGCCGCCTCGTCGATCACCGGCTTAAGCGCCACCCGCTTTCCCCGGCGCAGGGTGCCGTCGGCCGTGATCACCCCCACGGCCCCGGCGTCGTTCATGCGGTCCGCCACCGCCTTCACGCCGAACCCGGAGAAGAGGGGCTGCACGATCCCGCCGATCTTGGCGATGGCCAGCAGCGCCGCCACCGCTTCGGGCAGGAAGGGCGTGTACAGCGCGATTACGTCGCCCCGCCCGAAGCCCAGTTCCCGCAGGCCCCCGGCAAATCGGCACACCTCGGCATTCAGTTCCGCATAAGTCCAGGCGCGCCGTTTGCCATCCTCCCCCTCCCAGGAGATGGCCTGCTGGTCCCGCACTGAGGTGGCCATGTGCTTGTCCAGGCAATTGAGCACCACGTTGGTGGTGCCGCCCACGCACCAGCGGGGCCAGGGCTCCCCCCGGGAAACATCGATGGCCCGGGTGTAGGGCTGGTAGAATTCCATCCCGATAAACCGCAACAACGAATCCCAGAACCATTCGGGATCCTCGCCGGAGCGGCGCAGCAATTCCTCGAAATCGGAAGCGCCGCTCGCCTTCAGGAAGGCCGTCAGTTTGCTGTCGGCGATAGTTTCGGCATCGGGTGTCCAGGCGAATTTCCCGGGTTCCGGGTCGGTCATGTGTTCTCCCGTATTGGATGGCGGATTTTTCGGTTAAAGCGGCTGGTTTGATTAACCAGGGCCAGGGTCAGGCCCTCCCTTGCGCCAGATAATGGATTCCTCGCGGCCAGTACCACGCCCCCCCCCTCCTCCCCGCAGGGCGGATGAGACGGAATTCGATGACCTATCTTGTAACCACGGAGGAAATCAATGTCATTTCCCAGCGGTGTCATTGCCCGGCGGCGGCCTCGCCTTTTCCGATGGCCTGGTTGCGGTACAGGTAGAGCCGCCCCTTGTCGCTGCCGGTCACCAGGTCGATGTCCCCATCGCCGTCGATATCGGCCAAGGCCGGATGGGAACCGGGCGGCAGCTTGAGCCCGTCCATGTATCCGGTATTCTCCTTCCATCCCGAAGAGCGTTCCAGGCTGGTGCCGGTGGGAGCGTAGACGTAGATCCTTCCCTTGTCCGAACCCAGCAGGAGGAACCGCCGCCCCTTGCCTGTGAGGGGGGCGAAGGCGGGGCTGGCGTTGATCCCCACGTCCAGGCCGATGAAGCGGCGGATCACCAGGGGAAACCCTTTCCCGCGTTTTTTCTCCTGGCGATAGTAGGCCATCCGCCCCTTCAGGTTGCCCACCAGCAAATCCGCCCGGCCGTCCCCATTGAGATCGCTGAAGGCCGGCACCGCGTTGTTGCCCGCCCGCACGGACACGAAGGCGTTTTTGCGCAGGGTGAGGCGGGGAGAACGGGCCGAGCCTGTATTTTCCCAATAGACCACCCTGCCCCGCTCGTTCCCAACGGCAAGGTCCAGGTCTCCGTCGCCATCCACGTCGGCAAAGACGGGGGCGGCGTTGCGGCCATGCCTGTAGCCCGCGAAGTTTCCTTTCCCCCGGCTCCAGGTGGGTTGGGCGGGATTTCCCCGGGACTCGTAGAGGATCAGCTTGCCCGCCGCGGTTCCCACCACCAGATCGGGCCGGCCATCGCCGTTGGCGTCGAAAAAGGCCGGCTTGCTGCCCCGCCCGGGACGTAGTTTTTCCAGGGAGGAACGCTCGTAAACGAAGATCGGGTCCAGGGGCAGATCCTCCCTGGCCTGCTCCTCCTCCCCGGCGGAAGCTCCCTCCTTCGAACCGGGACGCCCGCCGCTCCCGGCGTCGCCCGCCAGGCCCGATTGGGAGAGGGATTCGGTGCGGGCCAGTTGTACCTCGATGCTGTTGGAAAGGGGCGCGGCGGCGATTTTGGCGGGGGGGCCGCTGCCCTCGTAGCGCCAGAAGAGCAGGGAGCCATCCCCCGTACCCACCAGCAGGTCCGGCTTGCCGTCTCCGGTGAAGTCGGCGAAGTGCGGGGCGCTGTAGGCCACGGCGCTCAATCCTCTCCAGGGATTCTGGGGCTGGTATCCTCCCCGGGACAGCACGGGAAAGGCATCGTTGCGGATGGCCGGAATCAGGGTGCCCGTCTGGTTGCCCACCACCAGATCGGGCGCTCCCTTGGGCCGCCAGGAAAACAGGGCCGGAGACGCGTTGGCCGGCGCCTGCAACCCCGCAAAGCGGACGGTGCGCAATTGATAGGCGGGCCGGTTGGGATTGCCCGTGTTCTCGTAGTAGATCAGGGAGCCCAGGCTGTTTCCCACCAGCAGGTCCGGATCCTTGTCCCCATCCAGGTCCGCGAAGTGGGGCACGCTCAACCCGCCCACGTCCACTTCCGCGAAGAACAGGCTGCGGGCCCGCCAGCGGGGTTTTTTGGGAGTGCCGTTGTTCTCGATCCATTCCAGCCGTCCCTCCCGCCCCCCCACGATCAGATCCAGGTCCCGGTCTCCATCCACGTCCACCAGGGACGGGGCGCTGAACGCCCGCTGCGGCGTTTGCAGGATGGGTTCCCGGGGAGAGCGGAAAGCCAGCTTCCCCTTGCTGCCGGTGTTGATGTAGAGCAGCAGCCTCCCGTTGCGGGTACCCAGCATCAGGTCGGTATCCCCATCGGCGTCCAGGTCCCCCGCGGCGACATGAATCCGGGTTTGGAAGCCGCCCAGGCGCCTGGCCGCCAGCACGTTCTTGTCCTCCAGCCACAAGGGAAACTTCCTCTTCCCCTTGCGGTTGGAATAATAGGCGATCTTCTCGCTGTCACCCGCCAGCAGAAGGTCCACCGCCCCGTCGCCGTTGAGGTCCGCGAACACCGGGGAGGAGAATCCCCCCACGTCCAGCACCTGAAAGCGGGTGGCTCCCGCCTCCCAGATTCCCTTGCGGGCGTCGCCGATGTTCTGCAGGTAGGCCAGGGTGCCGTCACTCTTGCCCACCAACAGGTCCAGGTCGCCGTCGGTGTCCCAATCCACCCATTCGGGCACGGCATTGTCCTCCGGGTGGAGCTTTCCCAGCGGAGTCAGCACCGACAGGCACTCGGGGGAGGTGTTTTCCTGGAGACAATAGCGCGGCTCGGCCCGGGTGCCCAGGTTGAGGGCGATGAAGTATTCCCCGGCCTCGTTCCCCAGGCTCAGGTCGGCCAGCCCGTCCCCGTTGAGGTCGGGGAACTTCACCACCACGTTCAACCCGGCCGATTTCCCGAGAAAATTGGGATTGCGCAGGCGGAAGGTGGCCAGGAAGCGGTTGCCCTCGTTGACGTAATAGTAGACCCGCCCCGCTGCCGACCCCACAATCAGGTCCAGGTCGCCGTCCCCGTCCATGTCGATGAGGGTGGGCGCGGCGTTCTCGCCCACGTCGATCCTTTGCATCACCCGCCCGTTCCGGCCACTGAAGGCGGATACGGCCTCATTGACCAGCCGCCAGGAGGGCTTGATCTTCCCCCCCTTGTTCTCGAAGTACATGATCCGGCCATCGCCCCGCCCCAGGAACAGGTCCAGGTCGCCGTCCGCGTCGATATCCGCCAGAGAGGGCTTGGAGCGGTCGAACCGGCCGGCGAAGAGCAGGCTCTCCTTGCCGTCCAACCCCGCGTAATAGATCCGCTTCCAGGTGTGCACGATGTTCTTCGGCGAAGCGGCCGATGCGGGGGAGGCCGGGATGGAGAGGAGGAGAAGGAGGAGGGTGGCCATCCGGAGCGCACCCGCCCAACACATGAATTTCCGGAAGAATGGGGAGGGGGGCCACTGAAACGGCTTGGAGGATGTAACACATAAGATTGGCATATCTTCCCTGATCGAAATGTGCCGCGGAAGCTTTGGAGATCATTGTCCCGGTGTGCGCCTGCTTGCAGCAAACCCACCCGCGGAATGTTCTGAAAATAACACAGAGGCCATTCTACCTGAAGAGGCCCTTCTACATAAAGACTACGAAAATTTGGATGAAGATGGAAATCAGGGGAAACATTGATGTGAATTTCCCGTTCCAAAAATGGGCAGATACATCTATAGTGAGAGAATAATGTCCAATTATGGGAATTATTGGGAATTTTGAGAACCTGACTGGCAAGGACGGGCGCGTGGACGAAATATCGGTGCGGGATGCGGCGGATTTATTGAACGTATCCGAGAAGACCATTTACCGCTGGATCCGCCAGGGCGTGATTCCCGCTATCAAGCTGCAAGGGCAGTACCGCTTCGACCGCCGGGAATTGGAAGGCTGGGCGCGCCATAAGCGCATCGGCAGCCCAGCCGGGACGATGGCAAGCCGGGAGGAAGAGGAAGTCTCTCTCCACCGGGCCGTGCAACTTGGGGGCATCCATTACAAGATCGAGGGCAGCTCGCACGAGGAAATCCATGGCCAGGTTGCAGACCTGTTTCCCTTTTCCACCCGCCTCGCGCCCAGCTTCAAGGAATCCCTCCGCGTTACCCTGACCGAGCGGGAATCCCTGGTTTCCACGGGAATCGGGCACGGCATCGCCATGCCCCACCCCCGTCACCCGGTGGATTGGGGATTGGGGGAGCCCGCCGTGGGGATCTTCTTCCTGGAAAACCCGATGGACTTCAACGCCATTGACGGCCAGCCGGTATATGTGCTCTTCGTCATTCTCTGCGCCACGGTGAAGGGTCACTTGAAGATGCTCTCTCAGGTTTCGCACCTGGTCAACAATCCCGAAATGCGCGCCTTCCTGGAAAGCCAGCCCAACCGCAGCGACCTATTGGAGAAAATCGTTGAAACCTTTCCGGAGGAAGTCCGATAATCCCGATGGCGGCCGGCCGAGGCTGACCGACGCCGTCAAAGCCATGCACCGCACCTCGGCCCAGGAAGCGGCGTTGCTGATGCTGCTGGCCGTGGCGGTGGGAATGGCCTCGGGCCTCTCCGCCGTGACGCTCTCTTCGGCCGTGCACCACATGATCAAGCTGATGACGGCCTACCAGGGGTCGATCTGGCTGATCGGCGTGCCGGCCGCCGGGGCCGCGCTTTCCTCGCTGTTCCTGCACCGCCTGCTGCGGGACACCGCCGGGCACGGCGTTCCGGAACTGATCCGCACGGCCACCTTCGGCGGAGGCGCGGTGCGGCGCGACCTGATCGTTTCCCGGCTCGTGTCCAGCTTTCTTACCGTCGGCAGCGGCGGCTCCGCGGGGCTGGAGGGCCCCATCGCCACCAGCGGCGGGGCCATCGGCAGCGCCATCGCCCGCATGTTCCGCCTCAACGAGCGGCGGCGCACCCTGTTGCTGGGCTATGGTGTGGCGGGGGCGGTGGCGGCCATCTTCAATGCGCCGCTGACGGGCACGGTGTTCGCGCTGGAGGTGATCCTGGGGGAATGGAGCGCCCTGGCCATCCTCCCCACCATCATCGCGGCCGTATCCGCTACGCAGTTTTCCCGGCTGGTGATGGGGAACGTGACCGCCTTCCCGCACCAGGCGTTTTCCTTTTCCACTTGGGACCTGCTGGCCTGCATCGCCCTGGGGGCCGCGGCGGGCCTTCTCTCCGTGCTGCTGCAGCGCACCCTGCGCTTTACCGAAACGCGCTTTGCCAAATTGCCGGGACCGGTCTGGCTGCACGCGGCGGGGGGCGGGCTGCTGGTGGGGGGCGCGGGGTTCTTCATGCCCGAGGTGCTCCACGACGGCTATCTGGCCATCGAGAATTTCCTGGACAGAGACTCCAGCTTTACCCTGCTCTGGGTGGGCGGCTTCCTCCTCCTCAAGCTGGCGGCCTCCTCGGTAACCCTGGGCAGCGGCGGATCGGGCGGAGTGTTCGCGCCCTGCCTGGTGCTGGGGAGCGGGCTGGGGTACGGATTCGGGCTGCTGCCGCGCGCCCTTTTCGGGGCGGCGGGCATGTCGGCGGCAGGTATAGCCACGCCGGGGGCGTTCGCCCTGGTGGGCATGGCCGGGCTGGTGGCGGGAGTGATGCACGCACCCCTGACGGGGATGTTCCTGGTGCTGGAAATCACCGACGGCTACGCGCTGATCCTGCCCCTGATGATCGTGGCGGCGCTCTCCATGCTGATCAGCTACTACTTCGAGGAAGGCTCGGTGTACACCCGCGAACTGATCGACCGCGGGGAGATGGCCCGGCGGGGATCGGACCAGCACCTGCTCAATACCATGGAACCCCGCGAGCTGGTGGACCGGGAGGACATCGTCCTCCACGAGTCCATGCTATTGGGGGAATTCGTGGAGATCTTCAAGCACGCCAAGCGCAATATCTTTCCCGTGGTGGATCCGGAAACGCACACCTGGCAGGGCGTGGTCTACCTGGACGACATCCGCCCCTACCTATTCGATGAAACTCTGTATCCCATCATGACCATGGGCACCGTGCTCCATACCGACCTGCCTTTCATCGACGCGGGAGAAACGGCGGCGTCCGCCATCCAGAAGTTCGAGAGCAGCGGGGCTTGGTCCCTGCCCGTGATCGAGGACGGAAAATTTCTGGGGATGATGTCCAAGTCCACCCTCTTCGACCGCTACCGCCGCGAACTGATCGTCCACACCACCGAATAAAGGCGAAGCCGGCCCGAGGGCATCCTTGTTCCGGGGGGAATTTCATTCCGGTATGGGATGATTCCGGGTATGATTTTCTATTGCTGAGACCTGACTGAAGAGGGACGGACCCTGGAGGGCGCCCCTTGTCCTCCCCGGCTTTCGGGCTATACTGGCCGGATGGAAGCATGCGCGGCCACGATAGCCCCCGTTGGCCGCGCCTCCCCAGGAATTCGCATCGGTATGGCCATGAATCCCGATTTTTTCCTTCCTTCCGGTGAACTGACGGCTCTGCTGGAAGATGCCCGCAAGCGCACTCTGAACTTGTTGGAGGATCTCAGCGACGAACAGTGGATCGGGCCCTACCTGGAGATCGTCAACCCTCCCTTGTGGGAGGTGGGCCACGTGGGCTTCTTTTACGAGGCCTTCCTGGTGCGCAAGTTGGAGGAGCGCCCCCTGAAAATCGAAAACGGCAACGAGTTGTTCAACTCCTTCGTGATCCCCCACAAGGAGCGCTGGAAAGCGCCCCTGCCCGGCCGGCAGGGCGTGCTGGAGTATCTGGCGGGCATCCAGGAAGAGGTGCTGGAACTCCTCGCGCGGCGGCAGGATGCGCCCCGTGAAACCTATCTGGCGCTGTTGGGAATTTACCACGAGGACATGCACGCCGAGGCCTTCACCTACACCCGCCAGACCCACGGATATCCCGCTCCCGGCATCGCGGTGGAAAACGGCTACGATCTCGGGGAAGCAGGACCCCTGCCGGGCGATGTGGACGTGCCGGGCGGGGAGTACCTGCTGGGGGCGGAGGAGAGCCAGCCCTTTGCGTTCGACAACGAGAAGTGGGCCCATCCGGTGCGGGTGGAGCCTTTCCGGATGGCCCGGGCCCCCGTCACCAACGCCGAATTCGCCCGGTTCGTGGAGGACGGTGGATACGAACGGGAGGCCCATTGGGGGTACGAGGGGTGGCTGTGGCGCACCCAAACCGAGGCCCGGCACCCCGCCCATTGGCGCCAGGGCGATGGCGGCTGGGAGCGCCGCCACTTCGACCAATGGGTTGAACTGGAACCCCATCACCCGGTGATTCACGTCAACTGGTACGAAGCCGGCGCCTGGGCCCAGTGGGCGGGGCGGCGCCTGCCCACGGAGGCGGAATGGGAAGTGGCCGCCAGCACGGAGCCCTCCCCCGAAGGCCGGGGCCTGCTGCCGGGCAAGCGCACCTATCCCTGGGGGCACGAGCCGCCTTCCCGGCACCACGCCAACCTGGACGGCGTGCACCTGGGATGCGTGGATGTGGCGGCCTTCCCCGCTGGCGACAGCGCCCACGGCTGCCGGCAGATGTTCGGAAACGTGTGGGAGTGGACTTCCTCGGCGTTCTACCCCTTTCCCGGATACCTGGTGGACCAGCCCTACAAAGAGTACTCGGCCCCCTGGTTCGGCTACCGCAAGGTGTTGCGGGGGGGCGCCTGGGCCACCCGGAGCCGGATGATCCGCAATACCTGGCGCAACTTCTTCACGCCGGATCGCCGTGACATATTCGCGGGATTTCGCACCTGCGCAATCTAGGCTGCGGATCGCCCCACGATGAAGATCGTCATGGTCACCCCCGCCCCGGCGCATTCCCGCAAGGGCAACCGCATCACCGCGGTGCGCTGGGCGCGTATTTTGCGGGGCTTGGGGCACAGGGTACTGGTGGTGCAGGAATACCGGGACGAACCCTGCGACCTGCTGATTGCCCTGCACGCCCGCCGCAGCTATCCCTCCCTGGTTCGCTACCGGGCGCTCCACGCCGGGGGGCTCCTGGTGCTGGCCCTGACCGGCACCGATCTCTACAAGGATTTGCGCTCCAGCGAAGACGCCCGCCATGCCCTCACCCTGGCCGACCGGTTCGTGACCCTGCAGCCCCTGGCGGCCGGTGAACTCCCGCCGGCGCTGCGGGGAAAGGCGCACGTGATTCCGCAATCCGTCCGCCCGGCCGGGAAGGCTCCCCGGCCCAACCGGCGCACCTTCGACGTGACGGTGATCGGGCATATGCGCCCCGTCAAGGATCCCTTTCTGGCCGCAGAGGCCTCCCGCCTGCTGCCCGGGGAGTCGCGGGTGCGCATCCTTCATATCGGAGCGGCCCTGGAAGCTGGAATGGAAACCCGGGCCCGGAAGGAAATGGCGGAGAATCCCCGCTACAAGTGGCTGGGGGAACTGCCCCACTGGAAAACACGCCGCCACCTCGCCGCCGGGCGGGCGATGGTGCTTTCCTCGTTGATGGAGGGAGGCGCCAACGTCATCAGCGAAGCCATCGTGGCCGGGGTGCCCGTGCTTTGCTCCGCCATCCCGGGCTCCATCGGCATGCTGGGCCGGGAATATCCCGGCTATTTCCCCGTGCAGGACGCACACGCGCTCGCCACGCTGTTGCGCCGTTGCGAAACGGAGGCGGACTATCTTCCGGGACTGCAACGTTGGGTGAAAAAACTGGCGCCGTCCTATGCGCCCATCAAAGAAAAACGCGCCTGGCAGGAGCTATTGTCGGTATTGGGATTTTGATGCCCGGATTTTGATGCCCATGGAAACCCGGGCCCTGGGGTTC
>CAZOXD010000083.1:10359-19190 GCA_964583525.1 uncultured Pseudomonadota bacterium | reverse complement strand
TGGCGGAGGTTGTCGTAGCCCAGCAGCCGGATCAGGTGTCCGGGAAATTCCCGGCGGCAGGCTTCCAGTTCCTCCATGATCCGTTCCACCTGCGATTCCCCGAACATGGGCAGCTTCCACATGTACCAGTACCCGTCCGGGGAGCGCTCCGGCTCCATGTGTTCAATGGCGGGGTCCCATCCCTGGGAAACGATGTATGCCGCCAGTTGCTGGCGGCGCTCCCCGTCCATTTCAGGCAGATAGGAAAAGGTGCCCAGTTTCCTCTTTGCGAAATTGCCGTCGTAGTTGCGGATGTCCATGCTGGTGCTCCTGTTATTCGCTTGTGGAAGGGCCGTGCTCCGGTTCCGGACGAACCGGCCGGTCCTTGCGGTGGGAAATGTCCCGGCCCGTCAAGGAGGGAATCTTCGATGAATTCCCGTTATCCCGGATGGAATGTGCGGAGGACCCTCCCCTGGATCGCAGGGGGGACGAGAGCGCGGAGACGCCCGGCCTCTTTCCCACCAAGTTGAAGTCCTTGATTCTACGGTTAATCATGTCGTTCTCATGAAGACCGGTCCATGGTGGCTGGCTCAGACCGAGGCGGCCAGTTTGTCCACCGTGTCGAACTCGAAGGTGATCTCCTCCCAGGTTTCCAGGGCCGCCTTTAGTTCCGGGCTGTGCTGGGCCGCCTTGGTGAGGATGTCCCGGCCTTCCCGTTCCACCTCGCGGCCCTGATTGCGGGCCTCCACACAGGCTTCCAGGGCCACCCGGTTGGCTGCGGCGCCGGCCGCGTTGCCCCAGGGATGCCCGAGAGTGCCGCCGCCGAACTGGAACACGGCGTCGTCACCGTAGATGCCCACCAGGGGGGGGATGTGCCAAACGTGAATCCCCCCGGAGGCCACGGGAAACAATCCCGGCATGTGCCCCCAGTCCTGATCGAAGAAGAGGCCCCGGCTGCGGTCTTCCGCCACATGGCGTTCCCGCACCAGATCGATCCACCCCAGGGTAGCCTCCCGGTCTCCTTCCAGCTTGCCCACCACCGTGCCCGTATGGAGGTGATCGCCGCCGGAGAGGCGCAGCATCTTGGCCAGCACCCGGAAATGGATGCCGTGGGATGGGTTGCGGTCCAGCACGGCATGCAGCGCCCTGTGCACGTGGAGCAGGATGCCGTTGTTCCGGCACCAGTTGGCCAGGGAGGTGTGAGCCGTGAACCCCGCGGTCAGGAAATCGTGCATGATGATGGGCATGTCCAGGGATTTCGCGTACTCGGCGCGCTGAAACATCTCCTCCACCGTGGGCGCGGTGACGTTGAGGTAGTGACCCTTGCGCTCCCCGGTCTCCGCGGCGGCCTTGTGCACCGCTTCGGCGACGAAGGTAAAACGCTGCCGCCAGCGCATGAAGGGCTGGCTGTTGACGTTCTCGTCGTCCTTGGTGAAGTCCAATCCCCCCCGCAGGCACTCGTACACGGCGCGGCCGTAATTCTTCGCGGAGAGCCCCAGCTTGGGCTTGATGGTGCAGCCCAGCAGGGGCCGGCCATATTTGTCCATGATATCCCGCTCCACCTGAATGCCGTGGGGGGGGCCTCCGCAGGTGGTTACGTAGGCCAGGGGAAAGCGCACGTCCTCCAGCCGCAGGGAGCGCACTGCCTTGAATCCGAACACGTTCCCGGCGATGGAGGTGATGACGTTGACCACCGAGCCTTCCTCGAACAGATCCAGCGGGTAGGCCACGAAGGCGAAGTGGGCGCCCTTTTCCCCCGGCACCGGTTCCACGCGGTAGGCGCGGCCCTTGTAATGATCCAGATCCGTCAGCAGATCGGTCCATACGGTGGTCCAGGTTCCGGTGGACGATTCCGCCGCAACGGCCGCCGCGGCCTCCTCGGCATCCACGCCCTGTTGGGGGGTTACCTTGAAGCAGGCCAGCAGATCGCTTTCCTTGGGTTGATAGGAAGCATCCCAATAGGTGTCGCGATAGGCTTTTACTCCGGCGTCGTATCGTTTTTTGCTCATGGTGCCGGCTCCCTTTCTGTTGGAGAATTCCGGTTAACGCGTTTGAAATCCCACCGCTTGAGTCCTGGAGCAGGTTGGGGCGGGCGCCTGTCCTTCACTCAGATGGCGTGCACACGGTCAGATGGCGTGCACGCCCATGGCGGCCTTGACGATGTGGTAGGTGATGAACAACTGCGAGAGCGCCAGGGGATAGCTCATGGCGGCCCGGTCGCTCTCGTCCTCGAACATCCCCACGTTTTCCCGCATGTGATGGGCCTCGGGGATCAGTTCCCACAACAGGTTTTCGATATCCTTGGCCCGCTGGTCCTCGATGTCGCCATGGAATTCCAGGACGTCCACCGGCTTGCCGTCCAGGTCCCGCGCCAGTTCCAGATGAAAGCCGTTCTCCCCGCCCACTGCGTGGATCGGCGTGAGGTCCGGATGAGGCAGGGTCGGGCGCAGCATATGCTGCACGTCCAGACGCGCCCCCGTTTCTTCCTGCTGGGTGTCGGGGGGATAAAACCGCACGACGATGTCGGCGAAGGTGCGCTGGGGACGGATATAATGTTCGGTGTCGTAAACGCGTTTTTTCAACGCCTCCATCACCTTTTCCTTGGTATATCCGCGGTTTTTGGTATCGCGCTGCACCTTCCATTTCACCCGCAGCTCCTCGCTGGGGTCCAGATAGATCTTGACGTCGTAGCAGTTGCGCATTTCGCGGTTGGAATATCCGAGCAGCCCTTCGATGATGATGTATCCTTTGGGTTCGAAATATTCCGGGGCATCCAAAGTACCCCCGTTGTGGTTGTAGATGGGTTTGAGGATGGGGCGCCCCGCACGCAGCATCAGAATATGCTGGGTGAGGATATCGATATAGTTGGCCTCCGGCGCCAGGGCGGATATACCCAGTTCGCTTCGTTCCTGCCGGGAATATTTGTGGTAATCGTCCGTGCACATGATGGCCACACGATCCGATCCGAGGATATTGGCGATCCCGGCGGCCAGCGTGGACTTTCCGGCGGCGGAATCCCCCACGATGCCCAGCAGGATGGGCCGTTCCACCATTCGATTGATTGGCATGGCGTTACTCTCCTTCCAGGATAGATTTTCTATCCGGGTGCCTTGCGTATTCTACCCCCGCTTCCCGGCATTGATTCACCCGGAGAGTCCCGTACTGAAGCGGTCTCCATCCGGGCGGTTCGCCTTTCCCCTTGTTTCACGTTCTCTTTCCAATGCAAATCCCTTTGCAATCGCTCCCACCATCCAGGCCATCCCGGGAAGGAGCGTCGATCCGGCGATGCCCCACGATTCGATGGTATTCTTTCCGATTTCTTGCCGCCTGAGAACACTGGATCGGGTTGGCAGGGGAACTTTTTTGGATAGGGGATTCCCTACCCGTCCGGGCAGGTATTACGGAAGTAAAATGGAGGCAAAATGGACCCTGTGCCCCCGACTCGGCCATGGCTGGTGCCGCGCGGCCGATCCCGCAGCCGATCCCGCAGCCGATCCCGCAGCCGATCCCGCAGCCGATCCCGCAGCCGGCATGCGATATCGTCCGGGCCAAGGATTAAATTCCGTCCTGCTGCAGGTATTTGGCGGCAGCCTGGGTGCGGTTGTCGACGCCCATTTTCTCGAAGAGGTTCTTGAGATGGAACTTCACGGTGTTGAGCGAGATGTCCAGTTCCCGGGCCAGTTGGGCGTTGGTGCGTCCATTGGCCAGGGCCTCCAGCAGTTCCCGCTCCCGGGCGGTGAGGGAACCCAGAGGGGATTCCTCCATCTGCCGCACATCGAAGAAGGGAAAGATCATCCGCCCCTCCGCGATGGATATCACCGCTTCCATCAATCGTTCGAGGGGCTCGCTCTTGTGACAGAATCCGGCGCCTCCCAGGTTCATCACTTCCCGCGGCACGGACGGATTGGAATTGCCGGTGTAGACCAGGATGCGGGGGGGATGGGGGTGATCCCGCAGAATCGCCAGCACACCGCGCCCGTCCAGATAGGGCATTTCCCAGCCGATGATGCCCACGTCGAATTTCATCCGTTCCACGGCCGCCAGGAACCGCTCGCCATCGGTGGCGGTGGCCACGATGCGAAATCGTTCGTCCGCCTCAAACAAATTCCGCAGCCCGCTCTGCACCAGCGGGCTTTTGTCCGCGATCACGACCTCGATCATGCTGGCTTTCCGGGATTCGGTACTCGGCATGGCTTCCTGCGCGCCATCCGGCCGGGCTGCGGGATGTTCCGCATCACCACTTTGGCCATGAAATTATCCCCCATGGACCGGCAGGTGCTTCCCCTGCCGGGAAAACGCGGCGCCCTTTCCCGGCGCAAGCGGGAGAGGACTCTTTTTACAGTATCCTGTTCGATTTCGGGAAGAAAGAGGGATCGGGGACAGGCCGGCCTTCCCTAAGCCGCATCCCGTTCCTCGGGGGAAGGGAGCGATGGGCTGATTCCCCCGGGTCCTTTCTCCTCGTCCCTGGATCGTGATTTGATTCTTTTCCTCACCAGAATTTCGATTTCCTTCACCATTTCCGCCAATACCGCCGCCTGATCCGTCAGCACCCTGCTGGCCTCTCCCGTTTCCTCGGCGCTGGAGGCGGTCATATCGGTTTGCTCCTCCAGGGCATTGATGAGCATGCCGACATTTCCCATGTTATCGGATTGCTGAATGCTGTAGTTCAATATCCTCTTCATTTTTTCCGATAATTCATTCACGGGCCGTTGATCGCCGCCAGTACTTCCTCCAATTCCTGGGCTGCATCGACACCGATCTGGGTTTTTTTTTGGCTGTCCTCCAACAGGTCGCCTGTTTCCTTGGCGGCCTGGGCGCTACGCTGGGCCAGATTGCGCACCTCTTCCGCCACGACGGCAAAGCCCCGCCCGGCATCCCCGGCGCAGGCTGCTTCCACGGCGGCATTGAGGGCCAGCAGATTGGTCTGGAAGGCGATCTCGTCGATGGACTTGATGATTTTTGTGGTGCTGTCCGTAACTTCCTTGATGGCCCGGATGGCCTCGCCGGTGCGATGCATGGCGTTTTCGCCCCGCCCGGCGTTTTCCCCTGTGGTGCGGGTGAGGTTGCCGATGCAGGGTGCCGCGGTATTGTCCTGGAGGCCCGGTTACTCCCGGGTGGCGGGAAGGGAGCGGTTGAGATAATCCACGATGTCCCGCATGGGGGTGCCGGGTCCGAACAGTTCCCCCACTCCCATTTGTTGCAGTTGGCGCGCGTCCTCCGAGGAAATGATCCCGCCGCCGAACAGCAGCACGTCTCCCAGCCCCTGGGCGCGCATCTGTTCCAACACATGGGGAAACTGAACCATGTGCGCACCGGAAAGCACGCTCAGCCCGATGGCGTCCACGTCCTCCTGAACCGCGGCAGCGACGATGTTCCGGGGGGTCTGGCGCAGCCCGGTATAAATCACCTCGAACCCCGCATCGCGCAGGGCGGAGGCGATGACGTGAATCCCCCGGTCATGGCCATCCAGCCCCGGCTTGGCCAGCAATATCCGGATTTTCCGCGGTGCTGAATTCTTTTGCGCCGATTTCACCGATTTCTTCTGTGCCGAATTCATTGGGCCATCAGTCATGGTCATTCCAATGGATTTTGTACGGTTTGCATGATTCGCGTTGCGGAATATCTCCCGGGCGCGTTCAACGGCCCAAACCGCACGGGAGTGTATCTGGAATCATCGGTGTTCATCGGTGTTCATTGGCGCTCATTCTGTGGGAATCACCGGAAGTGTTCCACATTCACCCGATCTTGTCATCGGAGAGGGCCTTGGCGGAAGGATAATCGCAAGGTCGGTGAGGGCTGTGATAAAAACAAAAAGCAGAAAAATTCAACTACATGTGGGGGAAATGATTCCCCCCACGCCCCCCCAATTCGGGTTTAAGCGAAGGCTGCAAAATATCTCAACAAATTGTTATTATTAACCAATATGGGGTGCAGGGGGCAATGCTCCCTGCTGGGGGTTGTCAGGGGGCAAAGCCCCATGACCCGCCGGAGGCTATTTTTCTGCGGTCGAGAATCTCTGCTTCGCTCGGAATGACAAAATGTGAGGACCTTGCGATTGCCCTGACCTTGGCGGAAGGGTCCCGATCAGGGTAGAATCGCCCCAGGCCCCAGAGATTCCCACACAGGGATTCCCATTCCGCCGGCCACTGAAAACCACCGGTAACCACCGTCAACCACCGGCAACGGCCCGGGATCAAGCCGGGGAACGGGGCCCTGTGCCCCCGGCTCTTGTATATTTACCGCATTTGCCGTAATGGCCGCCGCTGTTCTCCGGTGGCGCTGGTGCTTCATGACAGAACTTCGTGGCGGAAGTTTTAATTCAATCCATTGTTATAAACAATAATTCTGTTTTCTATAAATACGGGAACTTCCGCCACGAAGTACTAAGGAAGGCACAATTCGATGTTCGACCGCAGGCTGCTCTCAAATTTCGACTGGACCCTGCTGCTCCTGGCCGTGGGACTCTCCCTGCTGGGGGTGCTGTCCATCTACTCCGCTTCCAAGGGATACCCGGGAAATCCCCAATACTGGCTGCGGCAACTGTATTGGATCGCGATCGGGCTGGGATTGGGAGCCTTGACCCTGCTGGTGGATTTCCGCGCCATCGGCACTTGGTCCTACGTCTTTCATGGGGGGGTGGTGGCCTCCCTGGTAGTGCTGCTCCTGGCCGGGTCGGGCCGGGGTCAGGTGGACCGCTGGTTCCAGATGGGTCCGGTGGCCATACAGCCCTCGGAATTCGCGAAATTCACCACCATCCTGGCCATCGCCTATTATCTGCGGGATGGGAGGCGCGTCGGGAATCTTGGCTTACGGGGGTTGATCGTTCCCACGCTGCTGATGGCCGTTCCCTTCGCCCTGATCGTCAATCAGCCGGACCTGGGCACGGCGTTGCTCCTCCCGGCCATCTTTATTCCGTTGATCGTGCAGGCCGGGCTGCGCTGGAAACTGCTGCTGACCGCTTCGGTCATGGTGCTGCTTTCCATCGTGGCCCTGATCCTTTCCTTCCAGTTGGGCTACTATCAGGTGGACAAGAAACTGGTGGCCAACCTGAAACGGCAGGGCTACTCCGGGGAGCAATTGGCGGCGGTGGGGAGGCTGGAGGGCCAGCGCTATTATTATTTCGATCCCATGCGCGGGAAGCTGCTCACCAATCCGGAATTGTTCGGTGAGGAAAAGTTGATCCAGGAGGTGGAGGAGCAATCCTTTCGCCCGTATATTTCCGCTGTCTTGCGTCCCTACCAGCAGCGGCGGCTGGTCACCTTCCTCAATCCGGAGCAGGACCCCCTGGGGGATGGCTATCACGTCATCCAGTCCCGGGTGGCGGTGGGCAGCGGCGGATTCACGGGCAAGGGGTTCGGGTCCAGCACCCAGGGCTCCCTGAATTTCCTCCCCGCGCGGCACACCGATTTCATTTTTTCCATCTTTGCCGAGGAGTGGGGATTCCTGGGAGTGATGGTGTTGTTTTCCCTCTACGGGATTTTAATCTACCGGGGCATCTCCATCGTCTTCCAGACCCACGACCGCTTCAGCGCATTCGTCGCGGTGGGAATCGTCTCCATCATCTCCTTCCAACTGCTGATCAATACCGGTATGGCGGTGGGATTGCTTCCGGTGGTGGGCGTGCCCCTGCCCTTCTTCAGTTATGGCGGATCCTCCATGATCACCATGATGACCGGCATCGCCATTCTCCTCAACATCCGCATGCGCCGCTTCCTGTGGGGGTAGGGGGGGGGGATTTTCGGCATTGATCTAGTCTGAAATCTTTTTCTTGTAAGGTCCCCGCTTCTTCGCTTGGAACTTCGGCAGATCGTCCACCAGTGCCGCAACATCGGCATAACTCCATAGGCGATCCGAAATCCCCGCTTCCTATGCTGGTGTACAGCGCATGGTTTGATGGATGCGCCCAAAATTGTACCACATGAAATGCAAGGCCACGGAGTGTGCATGATTCTCGATCTTCTTTGAAAACCCGTTGCTCAACCTCGTAAATCTTCTTCTTTCTGAAATAGGCGTTAAGGCTCTTCGCACCCATTTGGGGCAATTACTAGGTATTGCTCAGGTCTCCGAGACTCAAGCGCAATATGAGAAGCATGTAGAAAGGGTTTTTGGCATCCAACAACAACTAGAATTGGATGAATAAAAGAAGACGTTCCTACTCCTTGCTCCACCTAGCCTTAGCAGCCTTCCTAGCACTCTCGCTACGCTGCTCCTTGGTCAGCTTCTTGGCTCTGGCGGGACCGCCCTTCAGACCACCAAGACGGCCCAAAGCAACAGCAGCGGGATTTTTTGTAGGGGGTTCTTGCGGGGGTTCCTTTTGGCCTGTAAGTTCATCTACCAGCATTTTTGCAAGCTGGTTTGGATCAGACGGGCGTTTCTTGGTAGGATTCTTAGCCATGCCTCACGCTACCATAAAATATGCGTGAGCGCACGGGTATTAAATTTTAAAATGCATTTCCTCACTAAGGGAGGCCGATCATGGAAAGCTTGGGGGGAATTATTGTAGGAATCATATTTTTTGTTGTGGCGGTGCCTTTCTATTTCTTCCCCGCCATAATTGCTTGGTATCGTAAACACGAGCGCGTTGAAGTTATTTTTTTGGTCAACGGTCTGGTCGCATGGACTGTTGTGGGTTGGCTCGTGACCTTGTTGTGGGCGTTCTCCGGGCCGGGGGCAGCGGAGAGCCGCTCGGAAAAGACATTCAAAAGCAACTGGCCAGGACCATGAAGAAGCAGGTTTCACGACAGGTTGAATTCAGACTGCGTCACCACCGAAAAGGATTTCAGACTAGATCACCACCGGATTTTCCCTGGACATTTCTCCTGGAAAAACATATACTAATGTTCACCTAATCC
>CAZOXD010000083.1:5858-10259 GCA_964583525.1 uncultured Pseudomonadota bacterium | reverse complement strand
AATCTGCGGATGCCGTTGCAGTTCGCTGCCGTAGTTTGCGAAAGGAACCCATTTCCTCCCTGGCCCCCCCTACAGCAATCCGTAGGGGTCCACGTCCACGGCGATGCGTTCCTTGGGGCCCAGGCGCGGGCTTTCCCCGTCGAAGGCGTTGTGGAGTGCGCGGTGAATGGGGGCGATGCTCTCCGCCCGCAGGAGAACCATCCACCGGTAGCGGTTGTTAAGCTTGCGGATGGGCGCCTCCACCGGCCCCAGCACCCGCACGGAAGGAGGCGCGGCCCGCCGGACGTGCTCCGCCGTGCGGTGGGCCAGAGCTTCCGCCTGGGCATGCCCGGTGGCGCTGGCCCAGAGCAGGGCCTGGCTGGAGTAGGGGGGGGCTCCGGCCCCGGCGCGGATACCGGTTTCCTGCTCGGCGAAGGCGCGGGTGTCGTGCCCGCGGACATGGGCCAGGGCGTAATGCTCGGGATTGTAGGTCTGGATGAGCACTTCCCCGGGCCGCTCGCCGCGCCCGGCGCGTCCCGCCATTTGGGTGAGAATCTGGAAGGTGCGTTCCGGCGCCCGGAAGTCCGGGATGTTGAGGGAAACATCGGCCAGGATGGCCGCCACCAGGGTGATGTGGGGATAGTCGTGGCCCTTGCTGAGCACCTGGGTGCCGATGATGATGTCATAGCGCCGTTCCCGGATGGCGGTCAGCATCCGTTCCAGTTCCCCCCGGCGGTGCAGGGTGTCGCTGTCCATCCGTAGCACGCGGGCCTTGGGGAACAGCATCGCCGCTTCCTGCTCGATGCGCTCGGTGCCCAGCCCCAGCACTTCCAGGGCAGCCGCGCCACAGGCGGGGCAGGTATTGGGGAGCGGCCGGTTGTAGTCGCAACGGTGACAAAGCAGCCGCTCCGCGCTGCGATGGAAGGTGAGGGTGATGGTGCAGTTGGCGCAGAGCATGTCTTCCCCGCATGCGCCACAGCGCACCAGAGTGCCGAAACCCCGCCGGTTGAGGAAGAGGATCGCCTGTTCCTTGCGCAGCATGGTTTCCCGCAACGCCTGCACCAGGGGCTTGGTGAACAGCGCGCATCCCTGATGGCGGGGCGTGGTGCGCAAATCGAGCAGGGTCACCGGGGGCAGCGGCCGTTCCTCCACCCGCCGGGGCAGGTGCAGCCGGGTCAGTTTGCCCAGCTCCACGTTGCGTTCCGCCTCCATCGACGGCGTGGCCGATCCCAGCACGGCCACCGCGCCGTTGCGCAGGGCGCGCAGCATGGCGGCGTCCCGGCCGTGGTAACGGGGGGCCTCCTCCTGCTTGTAGGAGGAATCGTGCTCCTCGTCCACGATCACCAGACCCAGGGAGGCCAGGGGCGCGAACAACGCGCTACGGGGGCCAATCACGATCCGGGCCCTGCCCTCCCGCACCCGGTTCCATTCGGCGAAGCGCTCCCCTTCGTTCATGCCGCTGTGGAGAAGGGCCACCTCTGCCCCGAAGCGGGAGCGGAAGCGGTCGACCATGGCGGCGGTGAGGGCGATTTCCGGCACCAGCACCAGGCTTCCCCTGCCCCGGGCCAGGGCATCCCGGACGGCGTGCAGGTAGACCTCGGTCTTGCCGCTGCCGGTTACGCCTTCCAGGAGAAATCCCCGGTATTCCCCGGTGGCCTGGGCTGCGGCGATGGCTTCCCAGGCCGCTTGCTGCTCGGGGTTCAATTTCAGGAAGGGCTCCGGCGGCGGCAGTGAATGTGCGGCCAGGCGGCCCTGGTGTTCACTGCGCCGCTCGCTCACTGCGACCAGGCCCGAGGCTTCCAGTTGGCGCACCACCGAACCGGGATCCTTCATCAGCGCCTTGAGGCGGGAGATGGGCACCTCCCCCTCTTCACGGAGGATGCGCAGCACGGTTTCCTTGCGGGTTTCGCGCTTGCCCCGGCGGCCAGGGGCCTGCCCGGGTTCCGGGCCGGGAGCGATCCAGCGTTCCGTGCGGTGGCGGGCCTTGGTGCCGGCATATTCGTAGCGCGCCTCCACCAGCCCCCCGGGGCGGAGCTGGCGCATCAGCCAGTTGCGGTCGGCGTTATGTTGGGCGGCCCTGTCAGGGCCGGCCTGGGCATGGGAAGTATTTCCCGCTATGGAATTTCCCTGCGCGGATTTCCCTTGCGTGGATTTCACCGGTGCGGAATCACTTGCCACCGCGCGTTTCCAGGCGGCGTCGCTCCATGTTTCGGAACGGAGGAGCAGGGCCGCGGCGGGTCCGGAAAGTCCCTTCAGGGCCTTGGGCGGTGGCGGGCCGCCGCGCCAGCGATAGAATGTACGGAAGCGGGCTCCCATTCCGGAAGGCAGGGCGGCTTCCAGCACCTCGCCCCACCCGCAAAAATAGTACTCGGCCACCCACCCGGTGAAGTCGAGCAGTTCCGGAGTGAAGAGGGCCGCAGCCTCGGCGGGATGGAGGATGGCCTTCAGTTTCTCCGGCGGGAGTTCGGAGGCGGTCTTGAGGCCTACCACCACGCCCGCCCGCACCCGGGAGCCGAAGGGGACGATCACCCGGTGACCCGGGGCGATCCAGCCGGTTTCCCCTGGGGGCAGCAGGTAGTCGAAGGTGCGGCGCAGGGGAATGTTGAGGGCCACCTCCGCGATCATTCCGGAATTCCTCCAGGGATTTTTGCCTGCAAGATGCAACTTTTTACGGCGCCATGCTGTTTAATAGAGAGAACATGCGATTCAACATGCGATTCATTCATTTCAAATCAAATGCTGGCCCATTCGGGGCCTGACGGCCCCCCGGGAAACGGAACCTAATGAACGAGAAAAAAGGGGGCATCCAAAATCAATACCAATCCACGGATGCAGGCACCCTGGCCTTCGACCATAACGAGGCGGTCGAGGAAGAAGTGCTGGCCTGCCTGGAAATAGTGCGGCAGATTCGCAAGGACTACAAGGGTGTCGCCGCCGTTCAGTCGGGGTTGGCCGGTATCGAGACGGAACTGCAGAACCTGCGCATGTCCACCGATCCCGAGGAGCAGATCCGGGAACAGTTGCGTGCGCTGATGAAGGTGCCGCTGGGCGAGGACAAGTCGTTGCGGCTGGACACCTTCCGCAAAAGCGGCGCCAAGGCCACTGTGCATTCGGAGGAGGAATACATCGAGCACGTCAAAAAGATGGTGCGCAACACCGCCAACAATACCGCCTTGCTCATGCTCACCCACCAGCACGATTCGGTGTTGGAGGCCCTCCTCAAGAACCTGGGCACGATCGATTTTTCCAGCTACAAGGCCCTCCGCATGAAAATGGAGGAGTTGAGCGACGGCCCGCACCTTTGGCACTACAACGAGAAGAAGAAAGCCTTCCTGCTGGAATGGCTCATGCCCTTCCAGCAGGACTTGGACAAACCCATCGAACGCATGACCGAGGAGGAGTTCCAGGCGGCGCTGAAGAAGGTGGAACGGCTGCGGGACCAGAAGCTGGAGGAAATGACCCACCTGATGGTGGATTCGGACCGGGAACCCTTCCGCGCATACAACCGCGCCATGAGTCCGGTCATCAACGGCAGGGACGAAACCTTCTGGGGCGGCGCGGAAACCCGGAACGAATTCATCGCTCTGATGAACAAGCTCATCTCGCGCTTCTCGTTTTCCCTGGAGGACCGCTACCTGATTTTCCGCACCAAGGACGGCGGATTCTCCTACCTGATCGGGTTCGCGGACGAGGCCTTCGACATGGCCGTCACCACCGCCGACGGCAAGCTGGGGCTCTATCCTCACGTCAAGGTATTCGTCGATTCCGGTGAAGGGGAGTACAAGGAACTGACTCTGGAATCCTCCAGCAGCAACTCGAAGGTCTACTACAACAGCCTCAAGACCGCGGTGGTGCCCTTCCTCCGCGCCGCGGCGGTGATGGTGGAAACCGAGTTGAGCGACGAAATCAAGGGCGCCTTCGATATGTGGCTTTAGGGGGTGGGGGACAGGGGTCCAACGTTTGGTTCCCTCGGCCGGCGCTCTTGGAAAATCCAGATCCAATTCCCCCATTAAACCCTCCCAAGTTGAATTCCCCGCCTGTTCGTGATTGAAGGACCAAGTGGGCGTCCCTGCCCTGCCCTTCACCCGCATGGTTGCGAATTCATGGTGCGCGATCCCTTCGACAGGCCCGGCGCGAAGATGGACATGGCGGCCTTCCGGCGGCGGGTGTACCGGTTGGTGGAGAGGATCCCCCGGGGCCGGGTGGCCACCTATGGCCAGCTCGCCGCCCTGGCCGGCTTTCCCCGCCATGCCCGGCACGTGGGCAACGCCCTGGGCGCCGAGCATGGCATTCCCGATCTTCCCTGGCACCGGGTGCTCAATGCCCTGGGGCGCGTCTCCCAGCGCAACGGCGCCTCCCACACCGCCCGGCCGGGGCGGGTGGAGCGCCTGCAAAAGAGAAAGTTGCAGGCGGACGGGGTGT
>CAZOXD010000083.1:0-5758 GCA_964583525.1 uncultured Pseudomonadota bacterium | reverse complement strand
CGGCCGGGGCGGGTGGAGCGCCTGCAAAAGAGAAAGTTGCAGGCGGACGGGGTGTGCTTCGAGGGGGAGCGGGTGGACCTTTCCGTCTACCGCTGGCGCCCGGAGGAGGAAGGGGGCGTGTGGGCCGGGATGCTGGAGGGCGGGGAATCCGGGAGCAATTAGAAGGCCTGTGATTTTGTCGGAAAAGCAAAAAAACGAACAGCATGCGGGGGGAAAGTCTTCCCCCCGCGCCCCCCTAACTCGGAGGAATGCGAAGATTTTACCAACAGTCCAATATGTTGGTATTAAAAGCGAATAGGGGGTGCAGGGGACTAGTTCCCTGCCGGGATTCTTAAGGGCAGAGCCCTTAAGCCGCCGGAGGCATCCCACTATTTATTACTTTTCCGCTTTTTACTCACCCAGTTTTGGAGCAACTCCTGTGCACCCGCCTGACACCCCAACAGGCTTCTCGTTCACGGTGCAATCCGTGGCCTCATCCGGGAACGGCCCGGACACGGCCGCCCGTGCGGGACGGATGGAGACTCCCCGGGGCGCGGTGGACACCCCGGCCTTCATGCCGGTGGGCACCCAGGGCGCCGTCAAGGCCATGACTCCGGAGGAGTTGCGGGAGGTGGGGGCGCAGATCATCCTGGGCAATACCTATCACCTCCATCTGCGCCCCGGGGAGGCGGTGGTGGAAAAGCTGGGCGGACTGCACCGCTTCATGAACTGGCCCGGTCCCATCCTCACCGACAGCGGAGGCTACCAGATCTTCTCCCTGGCCCGGCTCAACGCCGTGGAGGAAGAGGGCGTGCGCTTCCAGAGTCACCTGGACGGCACGCGCCTGGAACTGACTCCGGAATCCTCCATCGCCATCCAGCAGGCGCTTGGGTCGGACATCATGATGTGCCTGGACCACCTGATCTCATTGCCCGCGCCGGAAGCGCAGGTGCGCGACGCTGTGGCCCGCACTTCCCGCTGGGCCGCACGCTGCAAGAAAGCCCTCAGCAGGGCAGCCCGCGGGTCTTCCAACGCCCTATTCGGCATCGTGCAGGGAGGCACCCGGGAGGCCCTGCGGCGGGAGAGCGCGGAGGCGCTGCTGGAAATCGGCTTCGACGGCTACGCCATCGGGGGCTTGAGCGTGGGGGAGGAGGCGGCTGTCATGTACGACACCGTAGCCTTCACCGCCCCGCTGCTGCCGGAAGACGCGCCGCGCTACCTGATGGGCAGCGGAGAACCGGCGGACATGCTTCAGGCCATCGGGGTGGGGGTGGACCTCTTCGACTGCGTGCTGCCCACCCGCAATGCCCGCAACGGAACCCTCTACACCCTGGACGGCAAGGTGAACATCAAGCAGGCCCGCTTCCGGGAAGACCCCGCGCCCTTGCAGGAGGGCTGTCCCTGCCCAGCCTGCCGCGGCTATTCCCGCGCCTACCTGAGCCACCTCTTCCGGGCGGGGGAGATTCTCTCCATGCGCCTCAACACCCTGCACAACCTGCATTTCTACCTCTCCCTGCTGGAGGGCGCCCGGCAGGCGATCACGGAAGGCCGGTTCGCCCGGTACGCCAGGGATTTTCTGGAACGCTTTCGGGGAAGGGAGGGGGAGACGGGTTGAACGACCATCATCCAGAATTCATTTTCTCCTTGACGGCCTGAAATCTTTGCTCTAATTGTCAAGGATTAATGCGTGATGCGCAGTATGCATTTCACGGGCGTATTTTAAATAGTATTCAGCAAGGATTATCCAGGGAGTCACGATGCGGTACTTTGGGCAGACCTATTATTATTGGCGCTATTTTATCTTTGGTCACCTGCCCGGTTGACGTGACCCGAAACCAGGGCAGGACACCACAATGGTGGGTCTGCCCTGTCGCCACGGCCGATGGGGATTCAACAAAGTCCCGATGGCCGGGCGCTGAAAGTTCGAGCAAGAGAAACAGCAAGGCTATGGGGCTTATATAAAGCCACATAGCTTTTTTTTTGTGGAACCGGAATGGGAAACTCTTTCATCCCGGAAACTCCTGGCCGGTGCGGACAACCATCAACAGCAGGAAGGAAAGCAGCAATGATCATTCCAAAGGAGAAACACTTGACACCGGAACAGGAGAAGGAACTACAGGAGATTACCGGGGAGTTCGGCATCAAACTCCAGAAGATTTCCGGCGAGACCCAAACCATCTTCGCCATGCTGGGAGACGAGCGGGACGCCCTGCTCATCAAGCGGGTGGAGGGGCTGGATTATATCGAACGGGTGGATACCATCCAGAAACCCTTCAAGCTGATGGCCAAGGACAGCGAGTTGGCCAGCCACAATGTGCGTGTGAACGGCATCACTGTCGGCAACGGGAGCTTCACGGTGGTGGCTGGGCATTGTACCATCGATCCCAAGAACCCCAACTACTTCTACGAAACGGCCCAGGCCGTAAAGGAAGCCGGGGGCGATGTGCTGCGCGGAGGCGTCTGGAAACCGCGTACCAGCCCGCATTCCTTCCAGGGCGACCACAAATCCATGGAGATCCTGCTGGAAGGCCGCGCCCGCACCGGCTTGCCGGTGGATACCGAAGTGATGGACTCCGAGCAGTTGGATATCGCCCTGGAGGCCGGGGTGAACATGCTCCAGGTAGGCGCCCGCAATGCGCTCAACTACGGCCTGCTCAAGGAGATTGGCCGCCGGATCAAGGGCCGGAACACCACGGTGTTGCTGAAGCGCTCCATGCATATGGGCAAGGTCGATGAGTTCATCCTGGCGGCGGAATACGTGGTGGCCGGGGGCAATCCCAACATCATTCTCACCCCCCGGGGCACCCTGCCCACCCTGGACGGCTTCCGCAATCACCCGGACGAGTCGGTGACGGTGCTGCTCAAGGAGAAAACCTGGGCCCCTGTGCTGGTGGATCCTTCCCATTCCGTGGGCAAAGCCTCCTACGTGCCCTTCGCGGCGCTGTCGGCGGCGGCCTACGGTGCGGACGGGTTGATCGTGGAAACCCATGTTGATCCCCTCCGTGGCATTGGGGACGATCCCAAGCAGGCGGTCACGCCGGACGTGCTGGCCAAGATGATCCGCGATTCCCGCGCCATTCACGCCATGCAAAAGGAGCACATCGCGCACCTTGTGGCCCATGCCTGAAAGCCGGCAACCCAAACGGGGCACGGATACAGCCGCGGAATCCACCGCGGCGCCGGCTGTCATCGCAGTGCGGGGATTGACCAAGGATTACGATGGCGTGCGGGCCGTTGACGGCATCGACTTCCAGGTGGCCCAGGGCACGACCACCGCCCTGCTGGGGGGCAACGGCGCGGGCAAGACCACCACCCTTTCCATCCTGGCGGGACTGCTCCTTCCCACTGCGGGCAGCGTGAGGGTGCTGGGCGAGGACATGCTGCGCCACCGTTACCGGGTGCTGCACCGCATGAACTTCTCCTCCCCCTACGTGGATCTCCCCATGCGGCTCACGGTGCGGGACAATCTGCGGGTATTCGCGGGCCTGTACAGCATTCCCAACACGGGGAAACGGCTGGAGGAACTGGCCGCCGACCTGGATCTCTTTCCGTTCCTGAAGCGTCCCTACGGCGGGCTTTCTTCCGGGCAAAAGACCCGGGTGGCGCTGGCCAAGGCCCTCCTCAACGAGCCGGAACTTTTGCTGATGGACGAGCCCACCGCCTCCCTCGACCCGGACATGGCCGAGACGGTGCGGGGATATCTGATGGCCTACCAGAGGCGCACGGGGGCCACGATTTTCATGGCATCCCACAACATGCTGGAGGTGGAGCGTATCTGCGACGACGTGATCGTCCTGAGGGAAGGGCGGATTGTGGACCAGGGAACCCCGGGCGAATTGATCGCACGCTACGGCCGCCAAACCCTGGAGGACGTCTTCATCGATATCGCCCGCCAAAGAGAAAACGGGGGCGGGGATTCCAACACTGTCACCGGCGGGGAGCCCGCATCATGAGTATTTCCGCCCCTGGATATTCCCATTTTTCCCCCCGCAGGGTGGGGACGATGGTGATGCGCTACGGGATGTTGATGCGCAACTCCTGGCCCCGCATCATCGAACTGGTGTACTGGCCCACGGTGCAGATGATCATGTGGGGCTTCATCACCCGCTTCTTCCTCACGCATTCCTCCTGGCTGGTGCAGGCGGCCGGCGTGTTGATTTCGGCGGTGCTGCTGTGGGACGTGCTCTACCGAGGCCAGTTGGGGGTGTCCCTGATGTTCTTCGAGGAGATGTACGCCCGCAACCTGGGGCAGTTGTTCGTGAGCCCGCTGCGTCCCTACGAACTGGTGGCCTCCCTGCTGGTGATGAGCCTGATCCGCACCCTGATCAGCTTCGGGGGAGCCTCTCTGCTGGCGATCCTCTTTTACCGGTATTCCGTATTCGCCCTGGGCTTCCCGTTGATCGTCTTCTTTTTCAACCTGATCGTGATGGGATGGAGCATCGGCCTGCTGGTGTCCAGCCTGGTGCTGCGCTACGGCCTGGGGGCGGAAAGTCTGGCCTGGGTGGCCATCTTCATCATCGCGCCCTTCAGCGGAATCTACTACCCCATCGCCACGCTCCCCGGCTGGCTGCAACCGCTGGCCTTCCTGCTCCCTTCCAGCCATGTCTTCGAGGGAATGCGCGCCGTGATGATCGAGGGCGTGGTGCGCACCGACCTGCTGCTGATTGCCGCGGGCCTGAACGCCGCCTACCTGCTGGCCTCCACCGCGGTCTTCCTGCGCACCTTCCACGTGGCGCGGGTGCGCGGGTTGCTGCTCAACGTGGGGGAGTAGAAGAAAGTATCCGGGAGAGGGGCACCGCACAATTTCATCCGGCCCATCCAAGGAATTCATCCCGTGCAGAAACTTGTTTCCCTGGCAGCGATTGTGCATCCCTCCCGGGGAGGAGAGGCGTGTCCGGCCTTCCAGTCATCCCAATCGATTCCACGAACCCGATCCCGCCATGCTCAATCCCGACGAAACCTATGCCCGCTCCTTTTGGGGCGAGGTGATGGCCGAAGAGGAACCCCTGCGGGAGGAACGGTTTCCCCTGGTGGAGATCCAGACGTCCATCGCCCGGATCGTGATCAACAGATACCTGCCCCGTTTCCTGAAAATCCTGGACGCGGGTGCGGGGACCGGCCGCTATTCGTTGCCCCTGGCGGCGGCGGGGCACCGGGTGACTCATCTGGACGTGTCCGCCTCCATGTTGCGGCGGGCCATGGCCGAAGCGGCCAAACGGGAATTGACCACAATCGAGTTCGTCACAGGTGACGTCAAGGATCTTTCCGCCCTGGCCTCCCGCAGTCATGATCTGACGCTGTGCCTGGACGCCCCCATTTCCTATGCCTACCCCGATCATGGACAGGCCCTGGCCGAGGTGTGCCGGGTCACGGCCCAGACTGTGGTGGTGATGGTTTCCTCCCGATCGGGCGTGGTGCCCTTCATGATCGATATGGACCTCTCCGGTGAATACGTCCCCCCCGGGACGGAAGCGGCGGGTGGCCCCTTCGCCATGACCGAGGCCATCCTGGAGCAGGGCGTGGAGAGCTTTCCGGAAGAAACCCGCCGCTGGCTGGCGGAACAGGGAAGGCTCACCCCCAAGGACTACGCATTCACCGTCCCCGAACTGACAGCGCTGTTCCAGCGGGAAGGGTTCCGCATTGTGGAGATCGGAGGGCCGGGCGCCCTGGCCCGCAGTGTGAGCCGGGAATCGTTGCGCAGGATTCTCCACGATCCGGTGCTCCTGGAACGGTTCATCGATTTCAGCCTGGAGTTCGACTTCGATCCCCATAACCTGGG
>CAZOXD010000082.1:14360-19237 GCA_964583525.1 uncultured Pseudomonadota bacterium | reverse complement strand
CCCCGAAAATTGTTCCCCAACGCCATTTCCATTTGCTAGGATGCCAGCTTCGCCGCCTCCTCTCGCTGCAGCCGGGATTGACATGGGTCAATGGGAGGGGCGGCAGCAAGAATACCAGGTGCGCCGGGGACGCGGGAGGCGTAACATAAAGGGAGTGCCACCATCCAACTGGGGGAACGGTGATACGGCATAAATTGACAATCGTTCCATCCACGTGAAGGAGTTCTGATGTTGTCACAAGAGGCGTTGGATTATCACCGCTTGCCCCATAAGGGGAAAATCGAGGTGCGGGCCACCAAGCCCCACGCTACCCCGCACGACCTGACCCTGGCCTATTCCCCGGGAGTGGCCACGCCCTGCCTGGAAATCGAGAAAGACCCCGAACAGGCGTACGAGTACACCATCAAGGGCAACCTGGTGGCGGTGATCTCCAATGGCACCGCCGTGCTGGGCCTGGGGAACATCGGCGCCCAGGCCTCCAAGCCAGTGATGGAGGGCAAGGCGCTGCTCTTCAAGATCTTCGCCAATATCAACGTATTCGACCTGGAAGTGGACGAGACCGATCCCGAGGCCTTCATACAGGTGGTGAAAAGCCTGGCCCCCACTTTCGGCGGGATCAACCTGGAGGACATCAAGGCTCCGGAGTGCTTCCAGATCGAAGAGGCGCTGAAAAAGGAGTTGGACATTCCCGTATTTCACGACGACCAGCACGGCACGGCCATCATCTCCGCGGCGGCGCTGCTCAATGCCTTGGAACTCACCGGCCGGAAGATCGAGGACGTGAAGATCGTCTTCTCCGGCGCCGGTGCCTCGGGCATCAGCACGGCCAAGTTCTACCTGAGCCTGGGGGCCAGCCAGTCCAACATCATCATGACGGACAGCCGGGGGGTGATCTACCTGGGCCGGGACGAGAACATGGAGCCCCACAAGGCCCTCTTCGCCTCGGACACCCAGGCCCGCACCCTGGCCGACGCGGTGAAGGACGCCGATGTGTTCGTGGGACTCTCCCAGCCCAATATATTCACTCCGGATATGCTCAACACCATGCAGAGCGACCCGATCGTGTTCGCGCTGGCCAATCCCGACCCGGAGATTGACTACAAGCTGGCCAAGGAGACCCGCCCGGACGCCATCATCGCCACGGGGCGCTCGGATTTTCCCAACCAGGTCAACAACGTGCTGGCCTTCCCGTTCATCTTCCGGGGCGCCCTGGACGTGCGGGCCCGGGAGATCAACGAGCCCATGAAGGTGGCGGCTTCCCGCGCCCTGGCGGAACTGACCCGGGAGGACACCCCGGACGAGGTGCTCAAGGCGTACGGCGTACCCTCCCTCAAATTCGGGCGCGATTACCTGATTCCCACCCCGCTCGATCCGCGGGTGCTGCTCAAGGTGGCCCCCGCCGTGGCCCAGGCCGCCATCGACTCCGGGGTGGCCCGGGTGGAAAGCCTGGACCTGGACGAATACCGCCAGGCCCTGGCCGAGGGGATGAAGTAGGATGGCGTTGGAGCTTCTGCTTCGCAATGCCCGGCTGCATCGCAAGGGGGGGGCGGCCCTTCCCCCGGTGGACGGCCCCCTCACCGACATCGCCGTGGAAAACGGACGCATCGCCGCCCTGGAACCCGCCACCTCCGCTACAGCCTCCACTTCCTTGGGTCTTTCCAGCTCAGCCCTGTCCGGCTCGGCTCTGTCCAACGCGGCGGTGGTGATCGACGCGGAGGGGAGGCTGGTCTCCCCCGGACTGATCGAGACCCACATTCACCTGGACAAGTCGCGCATCCTGGACCGCTGTTCCCCTGCGCCCAACCGGGGACGGGATCACATGGCGCGCGTCTCGGCGGTCAAGCCGGGCTTCACGGTGGAAGACGTGTACGCCCGGGCCGCCGCGACCCTGGAACAGTCCATCCTTCACGGGGTCACCCACATGCGCACCCACGTGGAGGTGGACCCCAACGTGGGCCTGCGCGGCTTCGAGGCACTCACGCAGTTGGCGGAGGACTTCCGCTGGGCGATCGACCTGGAACTGTGCGTGTTCGCCCAGGAGGGGCAGACCAACGTGCCGGAAGCCGACGCCAACGTGGTGGAGGGACTGCGGCGCGGCGCCAGGGCCGTCGGCGGGGCGCCGGGATACGATCCCGACCGCGCGGGGCAGATCGCCCGGGTCTTCGAGCTGGCGCGGGAGTTCGATGTGGCCGTGGACCTCCATCTGGACATAGGCCCGGATATCGAGGACATGGACATCCATCAGGTGTGCGATCTCACCGAGAAGTACGGCTGGGGCGGGCGGGTGGCCGTGGGTCACGGTACCAAGTATTCCTGCCTCCCTGCTGATCGGCTGGCCGATCTGGGGAAGCGCATGGCGGACGTTGGCGTGACCCTGACCGTGCTTCCCGCCACCGACCTGTTCATCATGGGCCGCCAGCGGGACCACAACGTCATCCGGGGCGTAACCGACGCCAACGTCCTGGTGCGGCACGGTGTGAACTGCTGCCTTTCCACCAACAACGTGCTCAATCCCTTCACCCCCTTCGGCGACTGCTCCCTGATGCGCATCGCCAACCTCTACGCCAACATCGTGCAGCGGGGCGCTGCTGAGGAACTGGAGGTGACCTTCGAGATGCTCAGCGAGCGCCCGGCGCGGCTGTTGGGAAGGGAAGGCCATGTTTTGGAGAACCATGGCATCGCCGTGGGCAATCCCGCCGATCTGGTGGTGTGGAACGCTGCCTCCCCCCACGAGGCCATCGCCGCCATCGCCGTGCCCCTGCACGGCTTCAAGGGCGGCCGCCGCACCTTTTCCCGCGCCCTGCCCGAGTTGAACCGGCCCTGAGGAGAAACAGCTTCTCCACCTACGCCGGTTCCTCCGCCGGTCGATTGGCGGAGTTGGCAAAGCGCGCCTCTTCGGTCTTCTTGCGGCGCAGGAACCAGTAGGCTGCGGCGCCCAGAATCGGCAGGCAGGCCAGGACGGCCAGGGTCATGTTGGAGTGGAACAGCACGACCGCCGCAAAGCCCCCCAGCACGATCCGAACGAGCCAATCCACCGCCCGGGAATCGCTGAACCGCGCCTGGAAGCTGAAGGTGAATCCGACCGTGGCGATCAGGATCAGCGCCATGGCCGCGAATTGCTCCAGGCCCGGTTCCAGCACCAGTTCGGGGCGGGTGAACACCCCGGCCATCAGGACGAACAGAGAGGAACACAGGACGATGGCGCGGAAGAGCGTGCCCAGAAAGGATGCCTTGGCGATCTTGGAGGTCACCGCCGCCACCACCGAGGTGGGGGGCGTCAGTTCGCCCCACACAGCCAGGAAGAAGGCGAAGAAGTGCACCACCCAGGGGTCCACGCCCGCCTTGATCATGTGGGGCACGATCACCAGCGCCACCAGGATGTAGGTGGGCGCCGGCGGCAGGCCCATCCCCAGCAGTGCGCCGAAGAGGAAGGCCACGATTACCATCAGCACCAGGTTGACCGAAGACACCTCCACCAGCACGAACCCGACCTTGGGGATCACCCCGGTATTGACGAAGGCGCTGGTGAGGATGGAAAGCGTCGCCAACAGCAGGGTCAGGTCGGCGGTCATGGATGTAAAATTGTCCAGGAAGCGCAGCAGGGTCTTCCATAGATCCTGCAGCCTGAGCCGCAGCCCTTCCGAACGCAATCCGATGACCACGGTGCGCACCACCATCATGGAGAAGATGGCGTAGAACACGTAGCGCGCAGCGAACATGGGCGGCAGGAAGGCCACGGCCATGAAGAGGATCAGCCCCACCACCACCATGAAAAATGCGGAGATGTTGATCCAGTCCGGCCACAACAATTTCTCCAGGGAGGCCTTGCCCCGCGTTGTGTGGTGGCGGATGGAAAGCAGGTACACACCCAAAGCCACCCCAACGAAATAGATCAGCGCCGGGGCGTACCCCCGGGCCACCACGTCGAAGTAGCTGCGTTCCATGAACTCGGCCATCAGGAAGGCCGAGATCCCCATGATGGGGGGCATCAACTGCCCGCCCAGGGACGAGGCGGTTTCCACCGAGGCGGCGACCTCCCGGGGGAAGCCGGCGTCGATCATCGCGGGTATGGTGGCCGAGCCGGTGGTCACGGCATTGGCCGCCCCGCTGCCGCTCACGGCGGCCACGCCGAACGACCCCATCACGGCCGTCTGGGGGAGCGCGTAGGGCGACTTGCTGGCGATCTGCCCGGTGGCCTTGAGGATGGAGTCGATGCACCCGAAGGAGCGCAGCACGGCCAGCACCAGCACGAACGAGCCGATCAGGGTCAGCGCCAGTTGGGGCAGGTTGGAAAAGACACCGGTGGTGTCTTCCAGGCTCATGGAGGTGACGATCCGTTCCCAACTCAACCCCGGGTGGTAGAACATGCCCGGCACGATCCACCCGTACACCGCGTAGAGAATCAGGACGATGTTGAAAATAAACAGCTCGAAATACCGCTTGCGGGCGAATTCCATCACCAGGATGAACATGGCCCCGCCCAGCCACATGTCGGTGGAATTCCAGAACCCGGCGCGGACGGTGCCGAGTTCCTCGAACTCCACATACATGTAGGTGGAAATGGTGAAGCAGAGGCCGCTGTAGACGGCGGCGATCCCGTAATTGGCGATGAGCGGGAGCTTTTTATACAAATCCCCCTTGCGCAGCGAATCCAGGGTGTGGATCACGAACGTGATGGGCACCAGGACGAACGCCAACAACACCTCCCCCCCGGCGGTCGTGATGTAATAGCGGAACAGGTACACAAAGAAGGCGGCCGAGAGCAGGTAATACAAGGTTGAGATGACCGCCTGCGCTTTGGGGCCCGGCAGGGAAGCATTCGTCATGAAAGGGAATTCTCTGGGGTGTGAAGTGGGAGAGGCGCGCCGGATTCCTCA
>CAZOXD010000082.1:12114-14260 GCA_964583525.1 uncultured Pseudomonadota bacterium | reverse complement strand
TTGAATTTGACGCCCAGCACCTCCAGGGCGCGCTCCAGTTGCGCCCGGGTGTCCCAGGGGCGGGGTCCGGTGAAAAAATCCTCACCGGCCAGATCGCCCCAACTGTTGATCTTGCCCACGTCACGGGCATGGATGCCCACCCCCATCTCCACGGTGAAGGTCCAGAAGGACTGCACCGGATCGCGCTGGGCCTGGGCCTTGAAGCCCTTGAAACGCTTGATGCCGTTGGCGTATTCGAAGAAGGCGATATCGGAGCCGTAGTAGCCCTCGAACTTGCCCATGGCATACCCCTTCACGGTGAGGATGGCCCCGGGGGTGGGCTGGACGGTGATGTTGTAATCCCCCAACTTGCCCTTCATCACGTTGGACAGGTTGGTCACGGCCCTGTGCCCGGAGGACCCGACCCGGGAGGTGCCCCAGCGGATATCCTTGGCTTGCAGTCCGGTTGCGGCGGCTCCCAGCACCAGGGCTGTGAATACCAGCGCCGCCAGTATCTTTTTGATCGACATGATGGTTCTCCCTCGTTGTGTCCTATGGCATATTGTCCGATGGCTCATCCCGCGAACCACCGGTGGATGAATCCGGCACGTGACGTTAACCCCGCAGCGCAATCCCCGCCGCCCAACCCGCATGGCCCCAATCCCCATGGTATCGGCACGAGGCTTGCCCATGATGGATACGGCCGGAGGATTGGTTTCTCCCGGAAATGCACCGAAAATATGGCCGCCAATATGGCCGCCGATACGAATCTCAACGATCGACCGACTCTATTGCGGTCGTGGGGGAAAGTCAAAGCTCGACGGGCCGTGGGAAAATGCCTCCCCCTCACGCCCGCTCGAAGACCGCCGGACCATTTAGGCCCGCTCAAATACGGCAGCCAGCCCCTGTCCTCCGCCGATGCACATGGTTTCCAGGCCGTAACGGGCGTCCCGCCGTTCCATCTCGTGAAGGAGGGTGGCCAGGATGCGCACGCCCGTGGCGGCGATGGGGTGGCCCAGGGAAATGCCCGAGCCGTTGACGTTGAGCTTGTCGGGCTCGTTCCATTCCCATTCCTTCAAAACGGAGAGCACCTGGGCCGCGAAGGCCTCGTTGAGTTCCACCAGGTCGATGTCCTTCCATTCCAGCCCGGTCCTGGCGAAAACCTTCTTCACCGCGGGCACGGGGCCGATGCCCATGATGCCGGGCTCGCAGCCCGCCGACGCCCAGCCCACCAGGAAGCCCATCGGCTCCAGGCCCAGTTCCTCCAGCTTGTCCTCGGCCACCACCAGACAGGCGGCCGCGGCGTCGTTCTGCTGGCTGGCGTTCCCGGCGGTGACCGTGCCGTCTTTTTGGATGGGGCGTAGTTTGGTCAGATTGTCCATGGAGGCATCGGCCCGCAATCCTTCGTCGCGGTCAAAGGCCAGGGCGTCCCCCTTGCGTTGGGGTACGTGTACCGGTACCACCTCGCCGGCGAACTTTCCGGCGTCCCAGGCCTCGACGGCACGCTGCTGACTGCGCAACGCGTACTCGTCCTGCTCGGTGCGGGAGATGTTGTGCTTTTTGGCCAGATTCTCGGCGGTTTCGATCATCCCGGAGATATGTCCGAAGCGCTCTTCGGGCACGACCGTCTCGCGGGCGCGGGTGAGCCGGTCATACAGTTGCAGCGATCCCGACTTCGCGCCCCAGCGGGCGCCGGTGGTGTAGTATTCCGCGTTGCTCATGCTCTCCGCGCCGCCGGCCACCACCACGTCCGCGTTGCCCGTCTGCACCAGCAGCGCCGCGTTGATCACCGCCTGCAAGCCCGAACCGCAGCGGCGGTCCAACTGATAGCCCGGCACCTCGATGGGCAGCCCGGCCTGCATGGCCGCGTAGCGCCCGATGGCGGGACTCTCCCCGCTGGGGTAGCCCTGGCCCAGCACCACGTCGTCCACCCGGGCCGAATCCAGCCCGGTTTTTTCGATCAGGGCGCTGATCACCGTGGCCGCCAGGTCCTTGGCCTGCAAGGGCAGCAGGGCGCCGCCGTACTTGCCCACCGCCGTGCGCAGGGGGCTGACGATTGCCGCTCGTCTCATGTCTCGTTCCTCGAAAATGATTGGGGGATGGGGGGTGCGAAAGGTTGAAGGCTCCGGTCAACCTACTCCCTTGGCGGTGCCCCCACAAGGGGGGG
>CAZOXD010000082.1:0-12014 GCA_964583525.1 uncultured Pseudomonadota bacterium | reverse complement strand
AAGGTTGAAGGCTCCGGTCAACCTACTCCCTTGGCGGTGCCCCCACAAGGGGGGGGAATCGCATACTTTGAAGGGTGGCCACATAGCTGTGAGGGGGGCTGCCGGGATCGGAGAAGGCATGACAGGATGGGGCCAACCTCACCCCGGATCGCTGGCGCGATCCTGCCCCTCTCCTGCAAATTCACATCCTTTAACAGTTCCCGTATTCATGCAAAATAAACGATTTATAATTTGACAATCAGTCCCAATTATTTTAGTCTGCGTCCCCGGCTTTATATCTCCTTATATTTCAACCATCTGACAAATTCTCTGCAGATGAGTTTGTAAGTCAATTCGTGAGAAGGAGAAAAAAATGAGAAAGATATTTCTATCTTTTACGATAATCTCGTTATTGTTTGTAAATGGAAGTTTGATTGCTACGGAAGACTGGGAAAAGAAGTTGATGGATGAGGGATGGATTAAATTAACAACGGATGATTTGATGGCATTTACAAATATAACTCATTATTTAGTATCGGAGAATGATAAAAAAATTGCTTATATTGATTTGACTGGAAAGAAGGGAATATCAAAAAGTATTATTGAAAATTATACCACAAGATTATTACGAGAAATTAGAGATGATATGGAATGTTTTAAGTTGCCTGATTTTGGATCATATTGGATTTGTTATAGTGTTTGGAAAAGAGGGAGCGCATACAAATCAGTCCATGAAAACGGATTGAATCAATACGAATTATCCATAAAAAATGGGAATGTGGAAAATTTCAAGTGAGAATTCCATGAGGGGTGTCCTTGATTATTCCGTTTATTCTCAATCGATCAGAATCCCCGATGAATTCATCTGTGGAATTCATCGGGTTTTTTTTATGTTGATTCATTGGTCTGTTGCCAGCGGCATTCATCCCCGGCATTATACAAAAACAATCTAAAACCACAACTCCACAGGAACGGATATGCGCCCAAAAGTCTTCTACCAGCCTGGCTGAAGCAGTTGCTCCAAGACGAAAGAGTTGCTTTCGCAGTGGGGGGTGGATTTCGAGGGGGTGAACGTGCTGGAGGACGCCGCGGGATTGGCGGAGATGCAGGCCCTGGGCATCTCCAGCCTGCCCCTGACCCTGCTGGACGGAAGCTTCGTCCACGGCTGGAACCCGGGGGCGTTGGCCGAACTGGTGGGGGTGAACTTCGATGCCACCCCCCGGCTGTCCCCGGCGGAGTTGGCGGCCTCCCTGGACGCCATCCTGGCTCATGCGGAGGAGTTGCTGGGGACGGCCACGCCGGAGCAGTTGCGGCGCTCCCATCCCGAGCGCAAGCGCACTCTGCGCTTCCTGGCCTTCCATATCTTCCGGATCGGCGGGGCTTTCGTGGACGGCATGGAGCAGGGCCGCTATCCGCGGGAGTGGCTGGTGGAGGAACCCCCGCCGGGCATGGACAGTGGAGTGGAACTGGCAAACTACGGGGCAAACACGCGGGAAAGGATCGGCGCGTGGTTCGCGGCCCACCGCGAGGCCCGCTTCGGCGAGGCGGTGTCCACCTCTTATTTCTCCACCCACCTTGTCCCCACCTACTATGGGGATCAATCGGCCCATCTGCTGCTGGAGCGCACTACCTGGCACGCCGGGCAGCACCTGCGGCAGGCGCACGACCTGCTGAGCGGCCCGGAGGACACCGTGTCCGATCTGCCGCCCGGATTGTTCGACGGGCTGCCCATGCCGGAATCCCTCTGGTAGCCCTGCGGTGGAATTCAATGCCACGGTATTCTATGCTCTGCTTTGCGGGATCAGCCCGCCTCCCTGCCGCAGGACCCTGGCTGTTGCTAAATATCCATAAGACGCACTTTCCTTACAAGCACTTCCCCCCCCCTGGCGCCTCCCACCCTAACGGCCCGAATCCTGCTTTTCATATACATTTTGCTACGGCCGATGTGTAAAGGGCCGTCCGTTCTGCTTGATTCTCCTTCAGGAAATTTTCGGAAGGAGAAATGAGTCAGTTTTGCTTAAACAGTGAATTAAATTGGAGAGTTTTGCATAAGACGGCAATTTGCGCTAGAATATGTCGCAATAAAAGGATAGTCGTCCAGCCCTTGGCATCCAAATAGCCGGCGATACGGGATCAAATAATTTACAATTGTCGGAAACCCGCCGACTAAACCGGCGTTAAACGGTTATGTATTTGCTGAGCGGTACCCCGCCTGTCAATCATGGCCTTTTCCCACCCATTGCCGGGATATCGCAGGGATCGCCGAAACCAACCAGGGAAACAACGTGAACAATTCCAGAATCGATTCCTTGAGGCATCCGGCCCGTGCATTCGCGTGGAGCCTGCTGTTGAGCTACCTGATCGCGGCGTTGATCTTTCCGCAGCCGCTCAGTGCGCAATCCACCGGGCTCCTGCTGGCCCAGGCCGAATCCTCCGAGACGCCCCCGGCCGGGGAAGCTGCCTCGGAATCCACAGAGCCCGCCGCCGAGACGGAGCCCGTAGCCGAGACGGAGCCCGCGGCCAGCGAGGTGAGGCCTCCCCAGGACGCGCCCGCCGAGACGGTGGAACAAGCTCCGCCAGTGGAGCAGGGCGCTACCGTGGAACAGGCGGTGGAGAAATCCCCGGCGGCCGATACCTCTTCCCAGGAAGGGACACCCACCCAGCCGGCCCAGGTGGAAAAGCTCCTGGTGCTGGATTTCGAAACCCAGGACGTGGGCCCTGAACAGGCGGCGGCCGTGCGGGACAACGTCAAGGAGCAGATCTTCCGGAACGGTAATTTTGCATTGATCGGGAAGCAGCAGACCGAAATCGGGCTGGCGGCCAGGGGCTTGGATGCCACCGGCTGCTTCGAAGCCAAGTGCGCGGCGGAATTGGGGGCCGACCTGGGCGCTTCCAAGGTCGTCATCGGGCGGGTCGCCAAGGTGGCCGAGGGTCAATGGGCCATCACCGGGCAACTGGTGGACGTGGCCACGGGCAAGGTGGAGCGTTCGGAAATGGTGGAGCACAGCGGCGACATCGCCGAACTGTCCACCGCCCCCGTCTTCCTGCTCACCGACCGCCTGACGGGCCCCGGCACGCTGGAAGACGAAGTGGCGGAGGAAGTGGCGGAGGAAAAACCGGCTGAGACCCCCGCAGCCGAGGAAGGACTGCCCACCTGGATCTGGATTGCCGCGGGCGCCGGCGGACTGCTCCTCCTGGCCCTCGCCGGAGGCGGCGGGGGAGGCGGCGGTGGAGGTGGTGGTGGTGGCGGAGGAGCGACCGGAGGTGTTTCGATTAGCTGGTGAACCGGGCCGCTTTTGCTGAAGGACACGGGTATTTCAACGATCTTCCCGACGGGGGGGAAATCGTTGATTGAGATCACGGCAGGCCCGGCAATCCCCGGCAGGGAGCCCCGGCATACCGAAGCAGGAGATTCCCGCTCGCGTGAAAAATCGATTTTGTCGAATGTGACCGTACAGATACGAATGAAATACCAAAAATAACAGCAATGATCGAGTCCGGGCCGTTGTGCCGGTCCTTTCCAAAATAAATCGAGTCCGAGAACTTATAAATATGAATCCGAATCGCTTTCCCCCCCTTAAAATTATTTCAGCCCTCCTCGTTTCGCTGCTGTTGCTGGCCGGGTGCTTCAATCAGAATGACGGCCAGGGCCCGCAGACCGGCGGGATCGCCGCGCAGATCGTCTGGCCGGAGCAACAACCCGCGGGTTCTTCTTCCGAGGGATTCCTCCTGGCCTCCCTGGATTCCCCGGGATTCTCGCCCCTGGATGCCCCGGCGGGCGTCGTGAAAATCCGGATCACGGTGAGTGGAGCGGATTTTACCAGCCAGCAGACAAGTTTTACGGCCATCCCGGGCTCCCCGGGTTCCGGAACCATGTGGGGCATTCCCGTCGGGACGAATCGTTCCATCACCGTGGAAGGGTTGAACGCCGTCGACACCCCGCTCTACCAGGGGACGGTGATCGGAATCACCATCTCGGCGGGCGTCGCGGAGGCGGTGACCGTGCCGCTGAGCCTGATCAGCAGCATTCCCCCAGCGATTCCCACCATTACATTGCCGGCGGTCAGCCCCTATTACACGAGCACCAGGCCCATCACCCTTTCCGGCGCCTGCACGGATGCCACGGCGCACACCGTGAACCTGACGGGCGATCAGACCGGTTCCGTGACCTGCGCCAGCAGCGCCTACAGCTTTTCCCTCAACCAGGCCGGGGAAGGGGTTTTTGGCTATTCGGTGACGCAGACCGATGACACCACGCTGCTCATTTCTCCCAGCGATTCGGTAACCTGGATTCTCGACTGGACGGCCCCAGCCGCGGTGGGCATCGTGGGCCCGGCGTCCAACCCGGAAACCTCGAGCGGGAGCACTCTGATGCTCCAGGGCACCTGCGAAACCGGGGCCACGGTAACCCTCAGCGGGGACGACGCCCAGACCACCACCTGCGTGGCCTCGGCCTTCACTTTCACGATCATGGAAACGGCCAACGCCACCTACAACTACGCCGTAAGCCAGACCGACCTCGCCGGAAATGTTTCGGCCTCAAGCACCCCATTCACCTGGATCCGTGTTTCGGCCAACCCGGACACCCCCACCATCACCAGTCCGGCTGCTACCCCCTATTACACCAGCACTTGGCCGGGCTCGATCGCTGGGGGATGCGACAGTTCCTCCCCGCACACGGTCAATCTCAGCGGAGATGCGATCGATTCGGCCTCCTGCGCCTCCAGTGCCTTCTCGTTTGCCGTGGCCCAACCGGGAAGCGATGGCACCTACGTGTATTACGTCAGCCAGACCAACGGGGTTCCAGTCACCTCCGGCGACGCCACGGTGATCATCGTCTTCGACCGGGCCGCTCCGGCTTCCGTGATCCTCACCAGCCCGGCAGCATCACCGTACACCGCCAGCGGAGCGACGCTCAATATCTCCGGCACCTGCGAAACCGACACAACGGTAACCCTCGCCGGTGACGACACTCAGACCACCAGTTGCGTGAGCGGTCTGTTCGTGTTCTCGATTTCCGAAGTCGATGACGGCCTCTATACCTATACGATCAACCAGACCGATCTGGCCGGGAATGTGTCCAGCGATGTGACCCAGGTTTGGGTGCGGGACAATGCGCCTCCCGTCACGCCCACCATCACTACGCCAGCGGCCAATCCATTTTACTCCAACGCCGCCCTAACGCTCTCGGGCGCGTGCACCAGTTCGACAGCGCACACGGTGTACCTCACCGGCGACGCCACCGATCAAGTGGCCTGCGCGGGAAGCAGCTACAGCTTCCTGGTATCCCCCGGTTCGGACGGCACCTACACCCTCAACGTATCCCAGGCCCGGGACGCCACCGGGGCCACTTCGTCGACGGTATCCCAGACCTGGATTCTGGATACGGTTGTGCCCGCCGACCCGGCCATCACCAGCCCCGTGGCCTTCCAGACCGTTTCCAGCGGCAACACCTTCGACATCGTCGGCACCTGCGACACCGGGGAGATCATCAACCTGACCGGTGACGACAGCCAAACGTGGACCTGTTCCGGCGGCGCCTTCACCTTCACCATCACCAAAACGGTGGATGGCACCTACAATTTCTCGGTGCATCAATCCGACCTGGCGGGGAATACCTCCGGGGTGCTCACCCGGCAATGGGTGCGCGACAGCGCGGTGCCCAGCACACCCACCTTCTCGTCCCCAGGCAGCAATCCGTATTACTCCAACACCTTGCTGGCTGGCATATCCGGGGCATGCACCAGCACTGTTCCGCATACAGTGAACATGACCGGGCAGGAAACCGGCAGCACGGCCTGCGCAGGCAGCGCCTTCAACTTCACCCTGGCCGACCCGGGCGGCGACGGCAGCTATACGTACAATTTCGCCCAGACCAACGATGGCACGGCCTCCACATCGGGGACGGCCACGCTGACCTGGGTGTACGACAGGGTGGCTCCCGGCTCGGTGACCATCACCACACCCGCGTCCTCGCCGGTGACCACCACCACCAGCGCCCTCACCATTTCCGGCGCCTGCGAAACCAACGCCACGGTCAACCTGACCGGGGACGACACCCAGTCCACCACCTGTTCCGGCAGCGCGTACTACTTCTCCGTGAGCAAGGGCACGGACGGCACCTACAATTTCTCGGTGACCCAGACCGACCAGGCGGGCAACACGGCCCTGACACCGGCCACGCAGCAATGGGTGCGCGATACGGTGGTGCCCGGAACTCCCACCATCACCACCACCAACCCGACCCTGACCAACAGCGCGCCCATCGCCCTGGACGGGACGTGCACCAGCACCACGGCGCATACGGTGAACCTGACGGGCCAGGAAACCAAGTCGGTAGCCTGTTCCGCGAGCGCCTACAACTTCAGTCTCCTGGACCCGGGCAGCGATGGAAGTTTCGCGTACAACGTCAGCCAGACCAAGGATTCCAACGTGCTCACCTCGGGCACGGTGGGATTCACCTGGAACCTGGACACTACGGCCCCCGCGACGGTGACGGTGACCAGCCCCGCCAGTTCGCCGGTGGTTTCCACGGCGAACAGCCTGATTATATCGGGCGGATGCGAAACCGGCGCCTTGGTCGTTATCTCGGGCGATCTGGTGGATTCCTTCACCTGTGCCGCTTCGGCCTATACCTTCACGGCGAACGAGACGGTCAACGGCACCTACGACTATTCCCTCTCCCAGACCGATCCGGCGGGGAACCCAGCAGCGTCTTCGGTTGCCGTGCAGTGGGTGAAGAATCTGCCCGCCTTCACGGTCGCTCCGACGGCCATCAGTTCCGCCGAAGGCGATGCGGCCACCGCTGTATCGGTCTCCATCAGCACCCCACCTGACGGCGACGTGGTGGTGGATGTGGTCAGTTCGGACACCTCCGAGGCTACGGTGGATACCGCCACCCTCACCTTCAATGCCGGCAACTGGGAATCCGCCCAGACGGTCAACATTACGCCGGTGGCGGATCTTACTGTGGACAGCAACCAGACCGTGACCGTCGCCCTGACGGTCAATGCAGGCAGCACGACGGACACCACGGGCTATGCCGCGCTGGATCCCGACGACGTATCCGTCACCGTTACCGACGTGGACGGTTTTGGAATCACCGTAACCCCCACCAGCGGGTTGATCACGGACGAGACCGCAACCACCGACAGCTTTACCGTGGTGCTTAACAAGATCCCCACCGACGATGTGGTGATCAAGGTGGAAAGCCAGGATACCTCGGAAGTCACGGTGGACTCGGACCCGATGACCTTGACCTTCACAACCACCGATTGGGATACGCCCCAGACCGTGACCGTGACCGGAGTGGATGACGCGGCGGTCGATGGCACACAGGTCGTGACCGTGGCCCTCACCATCGACCCCAGCAACACGGACGTGGTGTATGGAGCCCTGGAACCCGATGACGTGACCGTCAGCAACGGCGACGACGACGGTCCGGGCATTACCGTGAGCCCCGTTTCGGGATTGATTACCGACGAGGCGGGAGGAAGCGACACCTTCACGGTCGTGCTGAACAAGCTTCCCGACGGGGACGTGGTGATCGACGTGGTCAGCCTGGACAGCACCGAAGTGGCCGTGGACAAGGCCACGCTGACCTTCACTACCTCCGACTGGTTCACCGCGCAGACGGTGACCGTCACCGGACAGAACGATGCCGTGGCGGATGGCAACCAGACGGTCACTGTCGCGCTTACCATCAACGGGGGCAGCACCACCGACGGTACGGGCTACGCCGCCCTCAACCCGGCGGATGTGTCCGTGCTCAACAGCGACAACGACACCCCCGGCGTGACCGTGAGCCCGGTGTCCCTGGTGACATCGGAGAGCGGCACCACCGCTTCCTTCTTTGTCTTCCTGAATACCCAGCCGGCCGCCGGAAAGATTGTGGTGATCGACGTGGCCAGCCTGGACAGCACCGAAGCAGCCGTGGACAAGGCCTCACTCACCTTCACCGAGGCCGACTGGTCCACCGTGCAGACGGTGACCGTGACCGGGCAGTCCGACTCCACCGTGGACGGCAACCAGACGGCGATCGTCGCCCTGACCATCGGAGCGGGCACCGACGACACCACCGGTTATGCGGCGCTGGACCCCCCCGACGTTTCGGTGCTCAATTCCGATATCGACGTGGCGGGATTCACCGTCACTCCGACCAGCCTCACCACCAGCGAGGACGGCACGCAGGACACCTTCTCCGTGCGCCTCAACACCAGGCCTGCCACGGGCACCGTGGTGGAAATCCTGGTGCAGAGCGGCGACACATCGGAAGTGACCGTGGACAAGGCCACCCTCACCTTCGACGAATTGGACTGGTCCACGCCACAGATCGTGACGGCGTTGGGCGTGAATGATGCGCTTACCGACGGCAATCAGATCGTCAACATCGCCCTCATTACCGATACCCTGGTCACCACGGACGGCAACTACGACCTGGTGGATCCGACGGACGTGACTGTGACCAACCTGGACAACACACCGGGCGTGACCCTCACGCCCACCAGCGGATTGATCACGGACGAGGCGGGCGGGACGGATTCCTTCACCGTCCAGTTGAACGTTTCTCCCGCCGCGGCCACTGTCGTCATCATCGACGTGGCCAGCGCGGATACCAACGAGGTCACGGTGGACACGGCCCAACTCACCTTCACGGACGCCGATTGGGCCACGCCCCAGACGGTTACCGTGACTGGCGTGGATGACTTCCCAGTGAACGATTCGAGCCAGTTGGTAAGCATCGACCTGACCATGAATACCGGCGGCACCACCGATCCGGCTTATGATCCGCTGGGTCCATTTGCCGTCACCGTTACCAACATCGGCGACATCGTCGAGGTGATCGTCACGCCCACCAGCGGATTGATCACGGACGAGGTGGGCGCCACCGATTCCTTTACCGTGGCGCTCAGCGCGCTTCCGACCGGTGACGTGGTGATCGACGTGGCCAGTTCCGACACGCTGGAAATTACCGTGGACAAGAGCCAGTTGACCTTCACCACCGCCGATTGGATGACTGCGCAAACGGTCACCGTGAAAGGAGTAAACGACACCCTCACAGACGGGGATTATGCGGGAAGCATCCTGCTCACCATGAACGCCTCCACGGATGGATCGGCGCCCGAGTATGGGACCCCCCTTGATCCGACGGATCCCACGGTGACCAACCTGGATAACGAATCACCGAACGAAGGCACGCCCGGCGGTCCTGTGGATATCACCGGCACGCTTCCCATCGAGGGCTCGGTGGGCGCCACATCCAGCTACTACACCGTGACCGGATTATCGGATGGCACGAGCTACTTTGTTTCGCTCAGCTCGGTGAGCCAGGATGTGGAACTGTTCGTCTATCCGGATACGTCAGACTACAACCCGGTCAACGAGCTCTGCACCTCGAACAATTACGCCGATCCGCGGCCTGAGGCATGTATCGCCACGGCCACGGTCTCCACCATCTTCGTCATACGCGTGGACGTCCTTTCGGGTACCACGGGCGGCACGTACTCCATCAACGTGACTCCCGTGCCTGCTTCCGTGGGCTCCGCAGGCAGCCCCAGCGATATTACATCCTCCCTGCCGGGTTACCTGGGCGGGCTGGATGGCACGCCGAGCTACTACGTGGTTACGGGGCTCGCCGCATCCACGGCATACCGCGTGCAACTGGGCAATCTGACGGACAACGTGGACCTGGAGGTGTGGGACGACGCGACTTTCGCAGGCACGATGCTATGCTCCGCCAACGCGTCTTCCATCGCCGAAACGTGCGAGGCAACTTCCACCGGCGCCGGCGAGGTGTATATCTATGTGGTAAACGCTGCCGGGTCCACGGATGTGGCCTTCTATCTGGACATCATGGACCCGTTGTTCGATGAAGGCACTTCCGGCTCCCCGGTCGACCTGACGGGCTTGATCCCCTACGAGGGAATGGTAAAAACCACCGCAAGCTACTATTCCGTTTCGAGCCTCGTACCGTCTGCCATCTACTCCGTGGAGTTGATCAACATGGCGGGACAGGGCGCACTGGAGGTCTACACCGACAACACATATACGACGACCTCCTGCACCTCGGACCTGGCAGGCAACTGGCCGGAATCCTGCTCCGTCGCGGCCAGCGCCTCGGGGATCGTGTATTTCGCAGCGGTTCCCGGTGGCGGATTCAGTTCCGCCGGCGCCACGTTCCGGGTGTTGATCAAGTAATTCAACAAGGCTGGACTGGCGGCAGACGGCACCGCATACAACATGCGGGTACGGCAGGCAGGCACGAAACAAGAAATCCCGGGCGTGGCATATCAGCGCCCGGGATGCTTCTCCCGCCGGGAGGAGCGGTCAGCGTTTGCGCATCCGGCTCAAATCGGCCGACCGCTGGTCGAGATTGCACCGCCCTTCCTTTATCCCACCCTCCTTTCCGGCGCGCTTTTTCCCCAGGCGCTTCGAACCGGAATTCCGTAGCAGGCCGCTGCGATTTCCGGATCCCTTGCGGGAATCCAGGGTGCGCTCTTGGTCCGTCAACAAACCATTGCCGGTGCTTGAGTTCATGGTACACGCTCCATCGTGAAGTGGGGGGACCGGCAGCCGTTCTGCCTGCCGGGACGTTCCGGGCGCAGCCGTTCGCAGCCGTGCGCACAGCGCAATCCGGGGTTGCAGAGCAATCCAGCGATGGTTTGCGGAGCCGGTTTGAACCGGCGAGGGAACTGCCGCGGGAAAGTGGGGGGGGGAAGCCGGTTTGTGCCCTACAAGACTGGGGCTCCTTCGATGGCCCGTGAAATGGGCAAGAATCCCTTCGAACCAACTCATGAAGTGGTACAATAATCTAGAGGTAGTTCAATCGGACAAGGTTGTGAGGACGGCCCAATTTAGAATTGTCGGTGATATTGTATGTGATTTTGCCAATCATCCTTGTCCGCTGCCCCTTGGATTGAATTTCTTATTACGAATTTGGAGGCAACATGAATTATTCGATACGGATTCACTGGGTGGTGATGCCCTTCATTCTGGTTTTTGCGGGCTGCGCGGCCTCCTCAACCAAAATGGGCGATCCTGAGCTGGAACCCCGCGTATACCAGAACGAATTTACTACGGTGTTCGACCATGCCGTTAAAGCGTTGCAATGCCTCGAATGGGAAGTCAAAAATCAGAACCCCGACAAGGGCGAAATCGTTGCCTCCACCCCCATGAGTTTGCTTAGTTGGGGAGAGAATTTCACGATTCAGCTTTCCCGGACAGGAAACAAAGGGATCAAGGTAGATGTGTTGTCCAAAGCCAAGCTACAGGTGGTTGCGTGGGGGAAAAACAAAGACAATATCCTCGACTTCTACAATGCATTGGATTCCGTAGAAAAAAGCGGTTCGGGAAGCTGCCCGGCGAAATAATTCGTAAGCGTCCGCGCAGGATCACCAAAATGGGGGAGCTGGATGGCCGTTATGCCCGCCGGGGCATTCCGGGCGCAGCCATGCGCTGCGCGCAACCCGGGGTTGCAGGGAGCAATCCAGCGATGGATTGTGGACCAGGTGTGAACCGGCGAGGGTATTTCTGCGGGGGAACGGGGAGTGGGGGCACCTCCGAGGTTGGGAAGATCAATTCCTTTTGCACAATTTTGCACACGCCGGAAATATTCCAAACAACATAAAAAGTTAGAGTGTCATTGTTTCGGGCCTAATGCCCCTCGATGGCGGCACGGGCATGGACTTCTGATCATGATGAATATAAATGCGTTGAAAATTCGGCAAGAGGGAATAAACCATGATGAAAAAACCATGATAATGACATCAATGGCCTTGGGCGTAGCAGGTGTGTCCGCGCTGATCATTCTCTTCGGGGACCGCAAAGGTGACAAGGACTTGCGCGATGTTAAGACATATCTGGCGGCACGGCCCGAGCGTATGGGCTGACCTTGGCCAAAGGGTGGACAGGCAGGGAATGGATGCGGGAGGTGGAGTAGGAACCTGCCAGCACCCGTCTTCGCGGTTATCGCAACACGCGGTGAATATGCGCCCGATGTTCTATGGCATCGGATTCGTGAGGCACCGAGACGCTGG
>CAZOXD010000081.1:16062-19394 GCA_964583525.1 uncultured Pseudomonadota bacterium | reverse complement strand
AAATAAAACCCAATTCGCCTCCGGAAATTTTCCGTCGAACAGGATGGCATCCGGGTGAGAGCGCGGAGGATACCGGCCGCAACTTCCAGCGATAAGCATTTGCCCGCCTTCGGATGGGCCGGAATTGCGCCGTCACGGATAGGGATATGGCCCGGAATATTTCATCGAGGATTGTGGGAGCGGTCCGGCGCAAATTCAAATTGCCGCGGCCTGTGATCCATCCCGCGATTTGGCTGTTATTTTTTTCCCCATGGATGCCCGTGGTATTCTTCATTGCGGGGTGCGCTTCCAATCCCCATTACGATCCCTCCAAGCCCCATCATACTCCGGAAGGATTCCGCAACAATTATTCCCACGGCCCGCATTCCGGATTACTCAAGTGGCGTTGGGAACGCTTTTGGGATGACCTGCCCAAGCCGCCTGAAAACGGGTACCAATTCGAGCGGGTGCGCACCGATCCGAAGCTTCTGGCCAACAACGGCGCCCAGACCGCGATCACCTGGATCGGCCACGCCACCCTGTTGCTGCAGGTGGGTGGAGTGAACATTCTCACCGATCCCATCTTTTCCGAGCGGGCCTCGCCCTTTACCTTCCTGGGCCCAAAGCGCAAGGTGCCCCCGGCCCTGGCCTTGCGGGACCTCCCCCACATCGACGTGGTGCTGATTTCCCACAATCACTTCGACCACCTCGACCTGGCCTCGGTGCGGGCGCTCTACCGGCAAAAAGACGGTCCGCCCCGCTACTTCGTTCCCCTGGGCCTCAAGGCGTGGTTTCAGGACAACGTCCTGGAGGAAAAAACGGGGAAGGAGGCTCCCGGGCAATTCCCTGCCGGGGAGCAAGCAAAAACCCCGGGTGGCGACGGGCCGGACGGGAAGGGAGCCTCCCGTGGGGAGATCGTGGTCGAGCAGGATTGGTGGGAGTTTACCGATTATCTCGGGCTGCGGATTCACCAACTGCCGGCTCAGCATTTCAGCAAGCGCTCGCCCTTCGACACCAATGAGGTGCTCTGGGGGGGCTTCATGGTGGAACACCCTAACTTCCGCTTCTACTATTCCGGGGATACCGGATACTCCCGGGATATCGCGGACATCGCCGCGCGTTTTCCTCCGGTGGACCTGGCGGTGCTGCCCATCGGGTCCTATGAGCCGCGCTGGTTCATGAAGACCATGCACATCAATCCGGAAGAAGCGGTGCGCATCCACCAGGACCTGCGGGCCCGGCAATCGGTGGGAATCCATTGGGGTACGTTCGAAATGACCGACGAGTCCATGGACGAACCCCCCAAGGCATTGGCCCGGGCGCTCTCCAGGGCCGGAATTCCTTCCGAAAAATTCTTCCTCCTCAAGCACGGGGAAACCCGCCTGCTGGCTCCCGGCGGAAGCGGTGGGAAAATGGCGGGAATGCCTGCTATGCCCCCCTAGCACCCCTATAGCCCCTCCAGGCAAACCGGTGAGCGGGGGACCTCCTCTGCTCTCCCTAATTCTCTGCGATTACAGGTCGAACTGTTCCAGGTTGGCCGCCGTGGTCGGGTGCAACTCCAGGCCGCTTTTCCGGGCCGCTCCCGCCGCATGGAGGAGCAGGGTCGGGAAGTGATCGAGGGAGGAGTCCACCTTAAGCTTGACGGGCTTCACGGTCTTGACGGGCTTACTGGAGGAAGCGTTCGATCCGCACTTCAGCACGATCACCAGAGTGCCCTGGGAGGACTTGCGGCCATGGGCGTAATAGTTGAGGCGGAAATCGCGCAAATCGCTCCAGTGGAAGGCCGTGCGGTTCTCCCCCCGTACCCGGATCACCCCCGCTTCACCCATTTCCAGGCGCAGGGAATAGCGCCGCGCCTGCTGCCACACGTACAATCCGAATAACCCGGCGATGCCCGTCAGGGGCACGGCCAGCCACGTGGAGGGGTTGAGCAGCAGCACGATTCCCAGGCAGATGACGATGCCCGCTCCGCCCTTGACCACCTCCCGGGTCAGCATGTCCCGGGGATAGCTTCCTGTGACGGGCAGGGAGGCCACTTCGACCGGCTGGCCGATCAGCTTGGTGAGGTTGTCCGTGCGCACGAGCGGAGTTTGGGGCTGATCCGTGAGTGAAACAATGCGGGGAAACCTGCCCGTCCGGGGCAGGGGTTCGCTGCTTGGCCCACCACTGTAGGCGCGCGGGAATCAAATGCCAAGAGGGGACGTGCCGAAGAAGAAAAAAGAGGCGGCGGGAGCATTTCACTCCCGCCGTGGCAAGAACAACAAGATGGGTTAAAGAATTGGCCTGCGGACACAGGTCAATAAGTCAGCCGTAGATGCGTCGGTCTTGATCCAGTTGATGAAGGTGGCGGTTGTTAGGCCATCGAATTTTACTTCCCGGGCCTGGGTCGGGTCCACGGGGTTTTCCGTAGAACTCCAGAAATAAAAGGAAACGGGCGGGCCATTGGAAATCCCCACCACCTGCCCGAGGTTTTCAGCGAATTTCAAATGGTGAAGTTCCCAACTCGCGGGAAGATACCAGTCGCTGAAACCATTCTGTGTAAAGGCTTGGCAGTATGCCGAGGCGGGGTGGTCCGCATTCATCGTCCCGACATTGTTCCTGCCATCCTGCTGGTCCCTCGCATTGAGGGTGGGCGTCGCGGTGGTTTTATATGCGATGCTGTCGGTCTCGATTTCCGTGGAGACCAGCATCACGCCGGAGTCCCCGTTGAAACCCTCGATCCGGTAGAGAGCGCCCCCACCGCATGCGTCGCCGCTCAAATTGAGGTCATTGCACTCCGTGGCGACAGATCCCGCGGGCGAACCCGGCGCCGGAGAGCTTGTAACTTCGAGGAAATAATCCGCCGGATTCCCGAACCATTCATTGACGATCACATCGTAGGTGGTCCCGTCAGGCATGGAAAATACCACTTCATCGCGGTAGGGATTGAAGAAATAGGATTCCACGATGGGTGTCCCGGCGTCTTCCACGAAGATGTCCACATCGCCAGTCGATGGCGGTTTGTTGTACACCATGATGCGGTACACCAATGTGCCCCCGCTGGTGTTCGTCAGGGAATAGGTGATCAGGGAACCGGGGGGTTGGTTGCAATCCACCGGATTTCCGTTCACGGAAGGCGATAGATCCAGGCCTCCGGGGCAGGGATCGAGCGTGGCCAGCGGCTGCGCGCCCACCACGGGGCTGGATGCGCCCTCGCCGGTGGTATTGGTAGCCGTGACAATGTAGCTATAGTCGGTGAAATTCACCAATCCGGTATGATTGAAGGTCGTGGACGCCCCGTTGGCCACCAGAATTCCGTTCCCCGTGGTAACGGCATTGGTGGAATCGCTCCAGTACACATTATAACTGGCCGC
>CAZOXD010000081.1:0-15962 GCA_964583525.1 uncultured Pseudomonadota bacterium | reverse complement strand
CCAGGAAATGGTGACCGTGGTTCCGCTTGGCGTGGCGGTGACACTGGCGGGAACGGTCGGGTCCGAAGGACCCCCTCCCCCTGATACGGCCAGCCTTTCGGAGACGGTTTCGGTATCGCAGCCGGATAACAGCAGTCCGGCCAGCAGTGCGAACAGAATGAAGTGCGACATTTTCTTGATCATCATCAATCCCCTGCGAATTTACCTTATTGTTTTCTCGTCTTTTCCATCCGTTCATCGGATATGAAAGAATAATAATATATATAATTCATTTTTGTCAAGAAAAAATGCATTCATGACAATTTTTCCCCCTGGATCGCATGAATCCCCCACCTCCTTGAAATATGGATGTTATTGAATTGTTTCTGATGAAACGTGGAGTCTCACCCATTCGTTCCCATAAAAATGAAATGCACGGGGAATGCAGGAGTCGGGAAAAACGCCTTCGGCGATATCAATGCTGGAGGAGGGAGAGGGTGCCGGCGGAACCGGCGGAAAAGCTGTAGATTTCCAGGAAAACATTCCCCGCCGGGAGGAACACCGGGCAGTTCTCCGCGCCGCCCGTGGCCCAATCGTCGCAGGCGAGGATTTCGGAGCCGGGCAAGGTGAAGCCGGCCTGTTGTCCGTAGAGCCACCACCCGAGATCGCCGGTCACGCCGGTGATTTTCAAGGTGTAATACCCGGTCGCGGGGGCGTTGAAGGTGAGGTAATGGGACACGCCCGTGCCCATCGCCGGAATGGTGTAGTTGTTCCCCGTGGCCACCGTTCCCGGAACGAGCGCGGGATCGGTTTGCACGGTGATGCCCCCCGAAGCGGTTCCGTTGGGCGCGCCGGTGGTCAGTTGCACCAGGAAATTGGAGGGGTCGGTGAAGTTGTCCACTTGCGCCGAATGGCCGGTGGTCACCGCGGGGGTGAAATACACCGCTTCCGAGATACCCCCGCCTATGATCCCGGAGGAAGCGAGGATCGTCGTGAACAGATCGTCGTATACCAATAAATTCGGGTCGCTGACCGCATCCTGATAGGGAACGGTCGCCCGCAGCAACAGCGGTGTGGTGGTATCCCCGGGAGTGAACAGGAAATACCGCGATGCGAAGGCCGTCACGTGAAAGGGCGTTGGCGTTCCATCGGCCACCAGGGTCAGGGCGGTTCCGGTGCTGTCCGCCAACGCGGTGGGAGATCCCGTCAGTTCTCCCGAGGGCGCGCTTTCCAGGGGAATGGCGTCCACGGCCGTGACGGCATAGAAGTAGACCGTTCCGTTGCTGACGGGGGCGTCCATGTACACGGGAGTGGTGACGGGAATCGCCGTGCCTCCCGTGGCGGGGGAGACCGTGGACCGGTAGAGATTGTAGCTGACCGCTCCGGAAACCGGCGTCCAGCCGATCACGTTCACCCCGTCGCCGGAAGACACGGAAAAGCCCGTTGGAGTGGCTGGAGGGCTCCCGCCGCCGGCGGTGGGGGTGGCGCTGGCCTCGTTGGAAAGCCCGCTCTGGCCCTTCTTGTTGATCGCCGCCACGCGGAAGAAATAGGGCGTGCCCACCGTGCCGGGGAAGGTTTCGGGAGTGGAGGCGTAGAGAATCAGCGTATCCGCGGTGGTTACCCCGCCGATGGTGTTCCAGTAGAGATTGTAGGAAGTCGCGCCCGCGACGTTGCCCCAGGTCAGCTTGATCGGTCCGCCCGTGGCCAGGTCGGTGGCGGCCAACCCCGAGGGAGCTCCAGGCGGGTATTCCTCCACGGCCTCTTCTTCGCAGGCGGAAAGCAGCAGGCCCGTAAGCAAGAGCACGGGAAGGAGGGCCAGCCATCTGGAATTCTGCAATCGCATGGCGATAAAATCCTGGGAGTTGCACCAGTTGCGCGATGCTGGATCAATCCTTCCGAATCGAAAATTATGGACGATCAAAATAGCATATTTATTTTGTATTGGTAAGGGAAATTCCCCCCGGGTAGTGGATCAAATTGATCCTGTCATTGCCGAGCGCAGCGAAGAATCTTCCTTGCAATACCAGCTCGAGCTGTTCCATAAACTTTCCCGCTTGCCACCACATGGATGCTTTGCCCCCTTCAGCATGACAGGGTCCTTTATTCACGGTCCTTTATTCACAACGAACAATTCAATAGGACCCACTACCCCCCCGCCGTCTCCAGGCGTCCCTGCCGGATGGAGAGGGGAGTGGATAGGCAATAGGATCTGTGCACGGGAGGGATGGAAGCCGGAGTCCCGATATCCCCTAATTCACGTACTTGTGGGCGAGGGGGCGGATGAAGCGGTCGGCCAGCACGTGGAAGGTGCGCACCCGCTTGAGGATGTCCGCCGAGAGGGAGTCCAGGGGCACGTACATGATGTGGATGCCCCGCGCGGCGGCGAGCGCCAGCATTTCGGGGGAGGGGCCCTGAACGGCCACGTAGGCCACGATGGGCTTGCGGGAGAGATCGATGGCCGCCTTGAGCAGCCGCTCGGCCCGGTTGCGGGCGTCCCGGTAGCGGGGGTTGCCCCATACGAAGGCCCGCCCCGTGGGAGGGTAGAGCGAGAGCACCCCGCCATACTGGCAGCGGGAAATCCCTGGACCGTCCAGCACGCGGCCGGGATCGGTGGAATACAGGGCCAGGTCGGACTCGTTGTGATGCTCGGCGAACCACATCTTCTCATGGGGATATTTGTCCTCCTCCCCCGGCTGGTGGAAGATCACCACCACCGGGCCCACGTCGCCGACGCCGGGCAGGTATTCGCGCACGTAGACCTTTCCCATGGGCAGATTGCGCAGGGTTTCCCGCAGGTCCAGCCCATCCATCAGGGACGATCCCAGTTCGTGCCGGCGCACCTGCTGGTCGGAAAGGATGCGGCGGCATTTGTCGCGGATGTAGGCGAAGAAGTTTTCCACCCGGGTGTCCTGGGGCAGGTGGGAAACCTGGTGCTCGCCATCTTCCCAGCGCTCCTGCCAGGAGCCCTCTTCCTGTTCCTCCGGCGGCTCCTCCAGGTCCAGGTCATCCAAATCCCCCTCTTCCTCTTGCAGGGCCCTGGGCAACCGCAGGCGCAGCACCAACTGCTCGCCTTCCGCCTCGCCCTCGATCAGGTCGCCCTCCACCTTCATTTCCGGCAATTGTGAGTCCGCCTCGTAGAAGGGATAGTGGTCCACCTGGCGGAGCAGTTGGAAGGCGAAGTCGTCGTCGATCGTATTCTTCCCGGCCAGGATCAGTTCGAAGCGGGTGGGGAACAGCCGCCGGGCTACCAGTGCCAGGTTGCGGGCGAAGCGCAGCAGGGTGTTCATCCGCGCCGGGGAGGGCTGCTCGTCCCATTCCCGCCGGTAGAGGATGACCGCCCCCTGGAGGATCTCCGCAAGAACGCCGTAGGAATCCATTCCACCGATTCCTACGGTTCCTCCCATTTCTCCTGGCTGGGTGGGGTTGCGCTTCAGGTCGGAAAGCACCCTCTCCAGAGCTTCCCGGTAGGCGTCGCTGGCGGACTCCAACTCCCCGCCCTTGGTATTGGGCAGCGGGATCAGTTGCGGGTAGCGGGCCGGGGTCAACCCGCGCCGGTGCAACTCGTAGCCGTAGGCGTGGTAGGGGAGGCTGCCCAAAACATGGGTGGTGGATTCATCCGCCAGATTGTAAAGCCGGTGCTCGCGCTGGGTGACCGCCCCCGGAGGCAGCACTTGGCTTCCCGCGAAATACCCCATTACCGCCGACAGGTGGGACAGCCCACACACGTAGAGCACCTTGCCGTGACCGGCGCTCAGTTCCCGCAGCCGCGCCGCCATTTCCATCTCGCGCTCCTGGTCGTGGCTGCCCGCCTGGGCCGGCTCCAGGTATTTGTCCGCCTCCCGCCAGTAGGCTTCCAGCCCGATCCGCTCGGTGAGGTAGTCGTCCGGGGCGCGGATGGGTTCGCCCCGATAGCCCACCACGTCGCGGTCGATGAAGTGCACCGGCACCCCGTGCTCCTCCCCCAGCCGCACGGCTTCCACCAGGGAATCGTCCGGTGTGATGGGCAGGATCTGCTGTACCTTTTCGATCTCCGAGTTGTAATCCTCGTAGCCCACCACGGACAGGTAGGGCAGGCGGCGGACACCTGCGCGGATGGAGGACTCCAGGGTGGCCGGAAACTCCACCGCGATGGCGTCCGGGCGCAGGCCGAAGAAGGCCTCGCGCACCAGCCCCGCGAAGCGCACCCGCCCGTGCAGGGAGGGCACGGCGTATACGTTTTCTCCGAAGCGCACGTAGGGGAGGGGTGCGATTTTCCGGGCTGGATCGGTCATGGCCAAGTGGACTCACTTGTTGCGTTTGTATCTGGGAAAACCGCCTTCCTACGGTGGTTCGTTCGGAACGGGTCTAATTCTCCTGCCCGCTGGGCTTGAAGCGGGTGAGGAAGTACTCCGCGTCCTGGAAGCTGATGTTGGGCTCGGCGTCCGGTTCGAAGGTGGGGTCCAGGTAAAGCGCGAACTCCTCTCCCACGATCTGCTCGGTGGCCTGGGTGATGGCCTCGGGAGAACTGATGGACAGTTTTTCCACCAGCCGCTGGGCATAGCGGATGATGTGGATGCCATCGCGGGAGGCCACGGGCAGATCGTACTTGTGGCAGCGGCCCAGGTATTCCGAGACCAGGGTCAGCAACTCGTCGTCCGCATGGGGCAGGTTGACGCGCATGATCTCCTTCTCCTCCTCGGCGGAAGGAAAGGCCACCCGCACCTGGGGTTGCAGCCGGGAGAGGATGTACTCGGGAATCTCGTAGGTGGAGGAATCCTCGTTCATGGTCACCGCCACCCGGAATTCCGGATGGGCGTGGATCTTGATCCCGGCGATGATGGATTCCACGTAGCGCCGGTTGTCCAGCAACGGGGCCAGGGAGGCCCAGCTTTTCTCACTCATCCGGTTGCCTTCGTCCAGAATGCACACCCCGCCCCGGATCATGGCCGTGGCCAGGGCGGAGGCGTGGTAGCGGATGGTCTGGCCCGAATCGATCACCGGTGTGATCAGCAGGTCCTCCGGGCGGGTATCCGAGGTGCATTGGAAAATGTACACCTCTTCGGTGAACTCCTGGGCCACCGTGAAGGCCAGGGTGGTCTTGCCCACGCCGGGAGGCCCCAGCACACGGGGGGAGAGGGGCGGCTCCTCGGCCCGGTTGCTGGGGTGGGTCAGCCAGCAGGCCCGCAACTGGTTCTTCACCGCCTCGGAGCCCACCGCGCCAATGGGCATCTCATCCGGGAGCCCCAGCCGCAAGTCCACCCCGTCGATGGTCACCATCCGGTCTTCCATGCTCCGCTCTGTCTTCCCTCCCGCATTATTTTGCTTGGCCATCGTTTCCTTGTCTGGTTGAGGAAGCCTTTTTCCAGGGACGGAGCGCCAAGCGCTCCCATTCCCTGCAATGGCTACGAGATTCAGTCCATGTAATCAGGTTGCCAGAGAAATTGGGGGGTGTAAAATGCTTTTGCCCGCGGTCATCAAACGTTTTCGGGAGCCGTTCGCGGGACGGTGCGATGCCTTTTCCATCCCGTTTCTTCCACCCCGCCTTTCCACATCCCCCATCCGGCTCCATGAGCGACTGGCAAATCCGCATCGTCAACGACATCCGCACGCTCGACAAGGCCCAGTGGGATGCGCTGGCCGCCGGGGAGAGTCCCTTCCTGGAATGGGACTGGCTGGCCTGCCTGGAAGAAGCGGGCTGCGTGACCCCGGAAAAAGGCTGGGCCCCCCACCACCTGGCCGTGGAACGGGAGGGCAAGCTGATCGCCGCCTGCCCGCTCTACCTGAAGGGGCACAGCGAGGGGGAGTTCGTCTTCGACCATGAGTGGGCCTACGCCGCCCAGAACGCCGGGATCGACTATTACCCCAAGCTGCTGGTGGCGGTGCCCTTCACTCCGGCCAACGGCATCCGCTTCCTCACGGCGCCCGGGGAGCAGCGGGGGGAACTGATCCGCACTATGGGCGAGGTGCTCAAGCAGATCTGCCATCAGAACGGACTTTCCTCCGTGCACGTCAACTTCTGCCGTGAGGACGAGGTGCGGGTCCTGGAATCTCTGGGTTATCTGGAACGGCTGGGAATGCAATACCACTGGGAGAACCACGGCTATGGCGCCTTCGAGGACTACCTGGGAGCCTTCCGCAGCAAGCGCCGCACCAAGATCCGCCGTGAGCGCCGGGAAATGGCGGACCAGGGCATCGTCATCCGCGCCCTCAGCGATTGCGAGATTCCCGACGCCATGGTGCCAGTCATGTTCAAGCTCTACCAGGAGCACGTGGACAAACTGTATTGGGGGCGGCGCTATCTCAACCTGCGCTTCTTCGAGCTGCTGGCCGAGCGCTACCGCCGCCACCTGTGCTTCGTGGTGGCCGAGAGCCAGGGGGAGGTGATCGCGGGCACTTTCAACGTGCAGAAGGGGGGGGTGTTCTACGGCCGCTACTGGGGGGCCTTCCGCGAGGTGCCCTACCTGCACTTCAATGTGTGCTACTACGCCGCCATCGAGTATTGCATCGACAACGGTCTGGCGCGGATGGAGCCGGGTGCGGGGGGCGATTTCAAGCAATTGCGGGGCTTCGACCCCCGCCCCACCCGTTCCATGCACTACTTCGCCCACACCGGCCTGCGCGACGCCGTCGCCGGGCACCTGGATCGGGAGCGGGAGCAGATGGGGTTCGTCATCGAGCACGTCAACGCCCAGAGCCAGTTCAAGCGGGAGGGGTAATCCCGGCGGGAATCCGCCCACCCCCTTGTGGACGCCATAAATCAGGATGCAATCCTACCGCTTCGGCATTTCCCCTTGGTTTCCGTGGCCTGCGGGTGGGGGAGCCATCCGCCCGGGCTGTCCAGGCGCCCCTGGCCTTCTTCCCATGCCGGGACCCCACCCCCTGCCAGCGCCGTGTCCCCTTCGCCCATGGCCGAAGCCGGGCCCCATGGAAGCCTGGGCCTCATCCCATAGCTCCTTGCCGGCCGCCTTTTGCACCTTGGCCATGGCCGTGAGGCGCAGGGAGAACATTTCCCGCCGGACTTTCTGCATGGCTTCCATCTTCGCCAGCACCGCTTCCTGGTCGAGGGGATAGGCGCGCATCAACTCACGCATGTCCAGGCGCAGGGTCTGGATTTGGGAGCGTATGGGGATCATCTGCCGCTGCATTTCAGTTTGAATCTGGCGCACCTGCTCCCGCTTATCTGGGGAGAGTTTGGCCATCAGGCCGGGCATGAACCCCATCCCATATCTTCCTGCTCCCGCACCCATCCCACCGCCGGGTCCATGATGCCCTCCGTATTTTTGCTGCTTGCCGGGACCGGCATGGTCTGAATCCGCCTGGGCAGTGAGTGTGAACGCCGCGATTCCCGCTGCCAGCACCAATGCCAATGCCAGAAAACCCCAAGGTGTCTGTTTCAGGTTCCGTATCATTTCGAATTCCTTTCGGGTTTGATTCCATTTCAATCCCCCTACTTTTTATTCAATCCCATCTTCTACAAGGATGATACCACCACTCCACTCCGTTCAATGTGACAAGGATTCATTTCCCGTACTTGACCGCAATTTCCCGGACGGAGGGGATAACGGCGGAATCACGGGTTCCAACCCGCAACCCCGTTTCCGTTGGGTGCGGCACGGAAGGCGCATGCCACCGGCACATGGCCCGAAAACGAAAAGCTCATGTCCCCCACGTCACCGGATGGAGAAACGGGTTGTTCCGGGTGATCTTCGGGGTAGACACCCCGGCCGGAAAAGCCTTCGACGTGGCGCTGATCGGCTCCATCCTCTTTAGCATGCTGGTGGTGCTGCTGGACAGCGTGGTGGCGATCGAGCAGCGCTTTCACAGTGAACTGGTCCTGCTGGAATGGATCTTCACCGGGCTGTTCACCGTGGAATTTCTGGCCAGGCTGCTCTGTGTTTCCAAGCCCCGGCGTTATGTCTTCAGTCTCTTCGGCCTGGTGGATCTGCTGGCGCTGCTTCCTTCCTATCTATCCCTGATGTTTGCCGGGACGCAGGCGCTGATGGTGATCCGGGCCCTGCGGCTGCTGCGCATCTTCCGGGTGTTTCATCTCACCCCCTACATCGCGGAAGCCGACGTGCTGATGGACGCCCTGCGCGATTCGCGCAACAAGATCGTCATCTTCGTGACCTTCATGTTGTCCCTGGCCACCATCATGGGGGCGCTGATGTACTGGATCGAGGGCGCGCAAGCCGGGTTCACCAGCATTCCCCGGAGCATGTACTGGGCCATCGTCACCATGACCACCGTCGGGTATGGCGATATCGCGCCCCAATCGGTGCCGGGGCAATTCCTCGCCGGGGCTCTGATGATCCTCGGCTACGGCATCATCGCCGTGCCCACGGGCATCGTTTCCGCGCAAATGGTGGCATCCTCCCGCCCGCTGCCGGAATCCACCCTGGCCTGCCACGGGTGCGGACGGTTCGGCCACGATACCGATGCGCAATACTGCAAGTTCTGCGGCGGGGGGTTGTAAGGCCGGGAGGAATTTCCGGGTATGGACGGAACCACACGCCTTCTTGCATTCGCATTCCGATTTGACATATAATTCGATATCAAATAGTTTAATATAAACTCATAAACAACATCCGGTATCACCGGAACCCGATCTGTAAAGGATGACACCATGACGGAACCCAGGAGCAAGAACAGCGCCGGCCCATCCGGCGCCACCGAACGCCCCCTGCTGAAGATCGAGGAAGCCATACGCACCCTGGAAGGCGGGGGGTTCCCGGTGCGGCGTCCCTTCCCCACCGCTCGATTGGATCATGTGGATCCATTCCTGCTGATCGATGAGATGGGCCCGGTGGACTGGCCTCCCGGCGAGGCGATGGGCGCTCCGGATCATCCCCACCGGGGATTCGAGACCGTGACCTACGTGTTGCAGGGGCGTCACCAGCACAAGGACTCCGCCGGCAACGCCGGCATGTTGGGGCCCGGGGACGTACAGTGGATGACGGCCGGAGCGGGCGTGGTGCACTCGGAAATGCCCGAGGACGAATTCCGCAGGACGGGCGGGGTGATGCACGGATTCCAGATCTGGGTCAACCTCCCGGCCAAGCACAAGATGATGAAGCCCCGCTATCAGGAAGTGCCCGGAGCGGGGATTCCCACGGGAGAAACGCCGGATGGAAAGGCGCGGGTGCGGGTGATCGCCGGAAGCGCCCTGGGCGCAGAGGCGGTGATCGACACGGTCACCCCCATCATGCTGATGCACTTCACCCTGCAACCGGGCGGAGCGGTGCGCCAGCCCGTCCCCGCCAATCATAACGCGATGGCCTATGTTTTCTCCGGCGAGGCCCGGCTGGGCCCGGAGTCCGCCCCGGCGGCGGAAGGGACCCTGGGCGTCTACGGTGCGGGCGATACGGCCCTCCTGGCCAATGGAGAGGACGCGGCCGTTCCCGCCGAGGTGCTCCTGTTGACCGGCGCGCCCCTGGAAGAACCGGTGGCACGCCATGGCCCTTTCGTCATGAATACCCGGGAGGAAATCCTACAGGCCTTCCAGGACTACCAGGAGGGAAGGATGGGCCAAATCGAAGGGTAGGCAGGGCGGGGAAACGGATTTTCAAAGGCATTCCCGATGTTGATTCTGCATCGCGCCGGTGATGGCTCGAATCATTTCATCCAGTGAAAATGGTTTGACCAGATACCCGTCAAATCCGGTGGACTCGATGAACCCGTCCGTCAGGGATTGCGGGTCTCCGGTAACGAGAAGGATCGGAATTTTGGAGCGGATGCGCCTCAATTCCTGTCCCAATTCATCGCCTTTGAGACCCGGCATGTTGAGGTCCATCATGACGATATCGAATGCGTCCGGTTCGTCCTGAAACACCTGCAGCGCGTCGCGGCTTTGATCGAATACCGTGACCCTCCACCCCAGGAGTTCCAGGGCCTCTCTTGCATATTGGCCAATTTCCATTTCGTCATCGACGAACAGCACATTGGCGGTTTCGGGGAGCCGGGGCAATTCACTTTCGGATATCGTTTCCTCATTATGGGTGTCCGCGGCGGGCAGGATCACCTGAAAGGTGGACCCCTGGCCTTCCTCGCTCTCCACACGGAGGAATCCCCCCATATCCTTGACGATGCCGTACACGGTGGACAGTCCCAACCCGGTGCCTTTCCCGATTTCCTTGGTGGAGAAGAACGGTTCGAAGATCCTGGCCCGCACAGCCTCGCTCATCCCGATCCCCGTATCGGAGATGCTCACCCGGAGATATTGATTCGTGGGCGAACTCTTCACCGGAGGTGAAGGCGGCGTATCCAGAATGACGGTCAGGTTTCCCCCGCCGGGCATGGCCTGGCCCGCATTGATGCAGAGATTCATCAATACCGTGTGCATGGCGGAGATATCGGCCATGACAGGGAGGGTATCGGCCCGGAGATCGGTTTGGATATGAACCGACGCAGTGAAGCTGGATCGAACCAGATCAAGCACCTCTTCGATGATGGGCTTGAGTTGAATGGGCTGTTTCTTTACCTCGGACTTCCGGCTGAATAGCAGGATTTGAGAGACCAAATCCCGTGCCCGGTAGGCCGCGTTCCGGATTTTGGCCAGATGGTCGGATTCCCTGCTGTTTTCCTCCAGGAACTGCTCCGCCAAATCCGCATATCCCAGAATGGGTGTGAGGATATTGTTGAAGTCATGGGCGATCCCTCCCGCCAGGGCCCCGATGACTTCCAGTTTCTGGGATTGACGGAGTTGCCCTTCCAACTCCAATTCGTGCGTCACGTCGCGCACGATTCCGATGTAATGGGAGAGGGAGCCCTCCTGATCCAAAATCGGAGAGACGGAGATTTCCACCTCGATTTCACGGCGATCTCCTTCCCGGTGAAGCAATCGCCCGTTCCAGTCCCCGCTTTCCCGGATTTCCGGCCATATCTCCTTTTCAAACTTTTCCCCGCCTTCATCGGTACTACTGAGGAGGGTCTCCACATTTTTTCCCAGCAAATCATCCCTGGCATTGCCGTTCATTCGCTCCAGAGCAGGGTTTATGTAGATGAGGACGCCTTCCGAGTCGGTAACCAGAATTCCTTCCGCCGCATGTTCCACCGCACCCACCAGAAGCATTCTTTCCTTTTCGCTTTTTTTCAGTTCTGCGCTTTCCGATTGGAGTCGGCCATGCGCAATTTCCAATTCCTCGAAGGAACGGCGAATCCTGCGTATGATTGGACGGTAGAGCAGCAATGCCGCCAGCATCAATCCGGTCATGAGAGGCGTAACGATCCAGAATATCAGCCAGGAGTAATAATCCGCCCTTTGACCCGCCTCCGCTGCGTACTGCGCGACGATTTCACCCATCAACTTCAGGTAATCGTCGGAGGAAACCACCAAATCCCGGATCAACCAGAGGGGTGTTTCATCGCCCAAACGCCCCCCCTCGGTCATTTTCCGCAGGGCGGACATCCGATCCAGCAGGGTGGAAAAGTGAGGTTCGATTTGCCGAAACCGTTGTGCATTGGCCTCGCTGGTATTGGCCGGCAAATTGAGGGTTATGTCCCCGATTTGCAATCCTTCGTGCACCCGCGTCATTTGGGCGGCGGTTGCCGCGGCCTTGTCCAAAAGGATTTGTTTTTCCGGATTCGAAATATTTTCCCGGGAGAGGAGCAATACTTCCTTGACCAGTTTCTGGGAGAGCATCCGCTGCCGTCCGGCCAAATTGATGACCGTGGCCGTGGGAGAAGTTTCCAGCAGGAATTCCGCCGTGATGAAATAGTTGGTAAATCCCAATGCAGCCAGCAGGGTCAATACCACCAGAGATCCCGCCAACAAGTAGCGATTCAGGATTTTCAAGTCCGGATTCATGGACAATTCCGTTGGTTTCACAGAAAATCCACTGCGAAATATCTTTCCCCTCGCAGCAAGATTTTACGAATTTCGGAATAACCGAAGTCGATCATGCGCAATTTCCAATTCCTCGAAGGAACGGCGGATTCTGCGTAGGATCGGACGGGAAAGCAAAATTGCGGCCAGCATCAATCCGGTTACGAGAGGCGTTACGATCCAGAATATCAGCCAGGAGTAATTATTCGCCCTTTGACTGGCCTCGAATGCGTACTGCGCGACGATTTCATCCATCAACTTCAGGTAATCGTTGGCGGAAACCACCAAATCCCGGATCAACCAGAGGGGTGTTTCATCGCCCAAGCGGCCCCTCTCGTTCATTTTCCGCAGGGCGGATATCCGATCCAGCAGGGTGGAAAAGTGAGGTTCGATTTGCCGAAACCGTTGTGTATTGGCTTCGCTGGGATTGGCCGGCAAATTGAGGGTTATGTCCCCGATTTGCAATCCTTCGTGCATCCGCGCCATTTGGGCGGCGGTTGCCGCGGCCTTGTCCAAAAGGATTTGTTTTTCCGGATCCGAAATATTTTCCCGGGAGAGGAGCAATACTTCCTTGACCAGTTTCTGAGAGAGCATCCGCTGCCGTCCGGCCAAATTGATGACCGTGGCCGTGGGAGAAGTTTCCAGCAGGAATTCCGCCGTGATGAAATAGTTGGTAAATCCCAATGCAGCCAGCAGGGTCAATACCACCAGAGATCCCGCCAAAATGTATCGATTCAGGATTTTCAGGTCTGGATTCATGGACAATTCCGTTGGTTTAACAGAAAATCCACTGCGAAATTTCTTCTCTTTCGCAGCAAGATTTCACGAAATCACGGAATAACAGAAAACGTTGGACCCGGTGGCGCTGTTTTATCAACGATGATTTCCAGGGCTTTGTTCCCCCAACATCCTCGGAAAATAATTTTAATAAACCAGTTACTGGCAAATTAACTAAGTTTTATCATTTGTTCTGAATAATAATTACCAAAAAAATTGTGCTGAATTGCAAATGAAATACACCGCCGCAAACAGCGGGGTAACTGGTATCGAAAATCCTGTTTCTATTGCGCCACAAGCCTCGGGGAATTCAATTCAAGCCGATTAAATAAAAACGTATGACAATATCATATTATGTATACATGGAAGGTCAAGGGAAAAATGTATGACATTGTAGGAATGCTGGGAGATAGAGAAAAAAAGACTGCTCTGTTGAGCGTGCGGGTGGGGCCGCGCCTCAAGGAAGCACTGGAACGGATTGCTGAATGGGAAGATCGGAGTTTGTCTTATGTGATTGCCCGCCAACTGGGAGAATACGTGAAAAAAGAATTTCCGGCGCTTTTACGCGTTAAGGAAAATCAAGGGAAGGATAAAAGCCGGGAATACGGCTATGTGTCTGAATTGAAAAAGGATGAGTGAATTAATAGAGGGGAAAATCTGCGTATTCCTTAAAATCGTGATCTCTTCCATTCCTTCATGAATGAATGGAACTGGATCGGGACCCCATTCCCGGGCAGTGAATCAATTTGAAATTCCAGCCATGATTTACCGCCCTTTCCGACAATTGGTTGCCAGCAATTGTCATGCTGAACTTGGCGAAGCATATATTTGGCTAGAGTTTGGGTTTTCAGGATCGGGGCGAGATTTTTCGCTACGCTTAGAATGACAGCAAATATTCAAGCTGAGACATCACCCCCCCTCCGTCCCGCCTTGCGTACCGTCCCTGGAATGATTTAAGGTGGGGAGGACTCATCCTTCACGTTCCGGCAGGCGGTCCCCCCCTTATAACCACAGAGGGGCCATACCGAAGGACGATCCCTCCCCGGAGGAATTCGGGAGGGATACCGGAAGGGAACCTTTCGTACAATCAATCCGGCAAAATATGAAAGAGAAAGTGGAATCCCTGTCCCAGGCCGCGGGGCACGTCGAGGATGGCGCCCAGGTGGTGATGGGGGCGGGGATGGAGCGTTCTCCCATGGCTCTGCTGCGCGAACTGGTGCGCCGGGGACGTAAGGAACTGCGGCTGGCCGGCGTGGTCGGCGGCGCACTGAACCTGGACTTCCTGGTGGGTGCGGGCGTAGCGGCCAGTGTAGACACCTGCAGCGTCACCCTGGGAACCTTCGCCCGTACCGGGCCGAATTTTCAGCGCCACGTGGAACGCGGCCGCATCCGGGCTCTCGATAATACGTGAGGGATTCTTTATTCGATGATCCAGGCTGGATCGATGGGTGTTCCATACGTGCCGGTGCTGGGCCTCGCCGGAAGCGATATCCTCAAACGGCGCGAGGACATGATCGTGGCCCCCGATCCCTTCGGGCGGGGTTTCGAGACGGTAGTGGTGAAGGCGATGCGCCCGGACGTGGCGCTTTTTCATGGGCTGAAGGCCGACCGGGCCGGAAATGTTCATTTCGGGTATGCCAGCGACAACACGATCCTCGCCGAAGCATCGTCCAAGGTCATCGTCACCGTGGAAGAAATCGTGGACGCGTTGACCGCGGAGGAACGCCGCCAGAGCTTCCTCCCCGGGATTCTGGTCGATGCCGTCGTGGAGGCGCGATATGGAGCGCACCCGGCGGCCTGCCCCGGCAAATATCCGGTGGATGGGGAGCACATGGTTTGGTATGCCTCCCAGGCGCAGGAGGATGCCTCCTTCGCCGGGTACCTGCAGAAAACCGTCTTCGAGCCCGCTTCCCACGCGGATTACGTGGAGCGATTCGTTCCGGAAGGATGGGGATTATCGGGACAACTTCAACTGCGGGCCGCGGGAGATTGACCGGGTAAGGCCCAATACGGTTCAGTTAAGAATGGGAGCATGAAATTCATATTTTTTCCGTGCCCTGCGAGACAGGCGCTTGAGGCGCCCTCCTCTCCGAACACGGGAAAAAGCCGCGCTCCTGAGGAACGAGCGAAGCGAGTGTTTCGAAGGACGTGGCTTTTCCACAATGATTTCTCTTTAGCTGAACCGTATTGGGGTAAGGCCATTGGGTGGGCCTGCGAGTGTCCGGTCCCGCCACCCTGGCCGGCACGGCCGCCATTCCGATTACGCGTACCCGCGGTACTTCTTCCCCGGACTCTCTCCAATTTCAATCACCCTCCCCTGCTGGTATCCTCCCCCCCTGCCGGCGTCCCCCCCAAAGCCAGGAATGATTCGCCCCCAGCCGGGTGGCGGAGAAAATGGCGATAAATTTTCCACTTCCATTTGACAAATTGTTTCCCGGGATATTTGTTAGGGCAGATTTCATGGGGAAAGAGATAATCCTGGACACTTTATCCCATTGATAGTGCGCCCTTACAGGGTTTAACCGGTATTAGAATTTCGCGTCAGAAGTTTGCGTTATACGGTTTGATTGCAATCATGATGAATAACAATGAGAAAAACTGTTAACTTCTGACGCGAAGTTCTGCTCTTTAGCGCTAGCAGCCCGGGGAGCGGCGGATGGATCGCCCTTACAACGATGTCGAGTTGATGGCCGTGCTTCTTTCGCGGGAAGTACGCGACGGGGAAATCTCCGCATCCGGCGCGCTGTCCATGATTCCCGCGGCGGGCCTGTTGCTGGCCCAGGTTACCCATGCGCCCGATACCGAATTGATCATCCTGGGCACGCCCCACATGCCCTTCGAGACTTCCCGGCAGTTTCACTTCCTCGCCCAGCGGGGAGAACTGGACCTGTTCTTCGTGAGCGGTGTCCAGATCGACCGTCAGGGCAACTACAACCTGCACATGCTGGGAGACGATCCGGAGCGGCCGGACAAGCGGTTTCCCGGCGGATACGGGGGCGGGATGATCTATTACGCCGCCCGGCGCACAGTGGTGTTCCGCACGGAGCACACCCCCCGGGTATTCGTGGAACAGGTGGACTTTATCTCGGCGGCGGGAACATCCCCGCCGGAGGTGTTGCGCCATGGCCACCCCGCCAAGGTACTCACTCCCAAGGCCTCCCTCGCCTTCGATGCCGGGGCGGGCCTGTTGCGCCTGGAATCGGTGCACCCGCCCTATACCGTGGAGGACGTGGTTGCGGCGACGGGCTTCGGCCTGGGCGACGTGTCGGCGGTTCCCTTCACGAAGGAGCCCACCGAAAAGGAACTCCATGTTCTGCGGGGAACGGTGCGGGACGGAATGATCGAATCTGGTACCTATCCCGAATGGGCCGAGGAGAATATCCGTCCCGCGCACACGGCCTGACGC
>CAZOXD010000080.1:16089-19503 GCA_964583525.1 uncultured Pseudomonadota bacterium | reverse complement strand
AGTTTAACCGCCTCCCTGAGGAGCCTTGCGGAGCAAGGCGTCTCGAAGGGCGATACGCATGTTTTTATGATGCTATGTATAACCACACGGAAGTCCAATCAGGTCAAGGGCTGCAGCACATGACTGCGGAATCCCTCCCGTTCGCAAAGCCGGTGATACCAAGCTTCCAGGCGGGGATAATCGGGCCGTTCAATATCGAAGGCGAACCAGCGGTATACGGCGGTGCCCAAGGGGATATCTCCCATGGAAAAGCTGTTCCCGGCGATATATTCCCGCTCATCGAGGTGTTGTTCCACGATTTTCCAACAGGCAGCGCATCCCTTCCGGGCAGCCTCGATGGCACCCATATCACGATCCTCCGGGGCTGTCCGCACCAGTCCCCAGAACAGGGTGGTGGCATCGGGATGGAGGGTGGTCTGCTGCCAATCCATCCATTGCTCCGCGCACCACCGCGCCTCTTTCTCCGCGGGAAGCAGCCCGGGATTTCCATAGGTGGAGGCCAGATAGCGGACGATGACGTTGGATTCCCAGAGAACCAATCCCTCGTCCTCGATCGTGGGCACCTTGGCGTTGGGATTCATACCAAGATAGGAGGGGTCTTGCGTGCCCCCGAACTGGCCACCGACATCGACTCTTTCATATGGAAGTCCAAGCTCGGCACAGGCCCACAGCACTTTCATGACGTTGATCGAGTTGGATCGACCCAAAATTTTTACCATGTTACTCCATATTCATTGGTTCCGGGCACGGTAGGGTAAGCACCATCGCAGCCTTATCCCGAATCGCCGTCCGGCGAAGTCCTGCTCCCATGAGGTGGCCCGGTGTGGCCGCACCACATCCGATGAGATGATTAATTGGAATGAACAACAGGAGAACCAGAATCTATATTACGATACCATAAATCCGAACACCCCAGGATGTAAATGAAAGTTATTCCCGGACTCCGGAGAATTTCCCGAGAATCCATGGTTGAATTCGGTCAAGGAAAAATATGGATCTGACCCGGCAGTCCTGGAATTAAGCCAATGTCCCAAATATTTCAGAAAGAATTCAAAGTGAAATCGCACGGAAAATTCCTGCGGTGAACGTTCCGGGTAAAAACCTGGGAATACAGGGGGAGTTTCACGATGAAAAGCATCATGACAGCGTTGGATGGGTCGGAGGAGTCCCTGAAGGCAGTGGAACATGCCGTATATTGGGCCGAAAAATTGGATGCGGTGTTGCGCGGAGTCATTGTGGAAGATGAAGCGCGATTTGCCTATTTTCCTACCTACAGCGAAACGGAAGGTACGGTTCCCAAGGCAATCGCCCTCCCGAAGAACGATATGATCCGGGTCGAACACGAAGTCCTCGCTGAAGGAAAGGCGCTGCAGGAAATGTTCATGACCCTCGCCGAATCCCGCAATGTAAGTGCAAGCCTGGAAATCATGAGGGGGCGCATCAGTGAATTATTGGTGCGGGAGGCGAAGAGCTCGGATCTGGTGGTGATCGGGAAAAAAGGACGGGGAGGATCCCCACATTCTCACCAAGCCGGTCCAACCGCGGAAGCCATCATTCATGATGCAGTACGGCCGGTCATGGTCGTGCCGAACACTCTTCCGAAGGAAGGATCTGTGCTGATTGCCTTTGATGGCAGCCAGGGAATTCAAAGGATTTTGGCGCCCAGTCTGGAATTGATTGCCGCTGTGAATGCCCCGGTTTCCATACTCACCATGAGAGACGATCCGAAAGAGGGAGAAGCAATCCAGCAATCCTTGCGGGAATTCCTGCAACCTTACGGTTTACAGACCGAATACACCGTGAAGGACGGGGAGAATAATGCCGCGGTGATGATCCTGGCGGAAGCCCGGAGGTGCGGCGCATCCTTGATCGTAATGGGTTCCTTTTCCCATTCACCCCTGCGGGAATTTTTCTTCGGCAGCGTCACACGCCATGTCCTGGCGGAGTCCATTTGTCCGATTTTGACCATGACATGAGGAGATACCAGAGCCAGTAAAGCCATGCGGACCAATGCCCATGCAGGGGAATACCTGCAGAAAAATCCTCTCCTGGGAACGGTTTTCTCGATCTGAGAAATTCAGCTTTCAGGAAGGTGTTTTAGCGGACTTTACCTGAAAAAATTGAACGAGGGGTTTGGCTTTTGAAACTTCCTTGGCTGGAAGACGCACTTCATATATGGGGCTGGATTCTCCCCGGGAAGGACGCTGGGACACCATCACCGGGTTCAACCCCTCCGACCGCAACAAATCCAACAATTCCTGTACTTCCTGGTGAAATGCGCTGGAATACACTGGCTGGAACACCCGCTTCTCTCTCACGACAGCTTGACTTGCATGCCGCTTCCTGCGCGACTGGCGGACCGAATCCATGGAGATTACGTTTCCCCCCATCCAATTTTGGGGGCGTTTCCTGGTCAGCCAGTGATCCGTATAAGCGGCACCGACAATGACCAGCAGCACCAGGGCAAATTGCGCGAATCCACCCGGAGGGTCGACCAGGGTTACCAACAACCCGCCTCCGCCTATGTACATCGCGATTCGAAGCCAGGGCTTCATGTGAAGAATGCCTATATAGTATGCTGTGAGTGTTTCATGTTGATTGCCGCGTCAGCATATACTGTTGCGTCCCTACCTTCCGCCCTTTTTATACAGAAATATGCATTTCACGACAACCCGATTCCAACCCATGATCACCGAAACAGGCAGGGAACTCCTGGAGCGATGGATTTTCCCCATGGTCCGTATTGGGGATGACTACAGTTTACCATTTACCCAAGAGGAACTGAATCGCATCCATGCATGCCCCCAATATGACGGGAAGATGAAACCCTTTCTGGAGCGGTTCCTGATGACACAGGCCCATGGTTCTTGGGCGCCGGGTAGTTACTACCCTGGCGGATGGTTCCAGGCCCTGCTGACGTCCGGTGAAGACCCGTTGGCTGTTGAAATTGAACCGGAGAAATTGGGCCGTTATTTCCTGGAGGAAATTCTCGTTACCGAGAAAGGACGCTGGTATGCCGGGGAAAAACGGATTCAGGGGAAGGTGCTGACCTATTTTCTGGAGCACCTGGAATTCCAGCCAGCCATTTCCCGATATCGGATTCGTTATCGGCTCGAGCATCATTACGAAACCCGATATATTCACCATCGCTCTCCGCCCATCCGGGTGTCGAGGATCGTCAAGACCCACGGCGGAATCGATCTGATTCTCAATACCGGCATCCGGGAACAACTTCGCCCGGAAACCCTGTGGATCGATTCCGGTGAAGAACTTTATTGCGCCGTCCTGGAGACAGGAACGCCCGCATGGTTATCGGAGCCGGCCCGATGGGAACTGCTCAAAAACGCGGAAGAACGCGGAGGAATTTGGCTGTTGAATCTGGCCGGCAATATCCACGAGTTGACTCCGGGAACC
>CAZOXD010000080.1:0-15989 GCA_964583525.1 uncultured Pseudomonadota bacterium | reverse complement strand
TTCTCATGGAAACACTCCCCTATTCCGCGGCATTGGAATTGATCCTGGCCAAATGCACGGAGCTTCCCACCGAAGATGTGGCGCTGGACTCCCTGGCGGGGAGGATTCTCCGGGATGATCTAATTGCCCAAGGGGACGATCCTCCGGCGGCCAAATCCTCCATGGATGGATTTGCGATTTCCAGCGAGAGCACCGCCGGAGCCTCTTCGGATACTCCTCTCCTGTTCCCCTATGATGAGGTGGTGGGAGCCGGTCATGTTGGCAACAGGCTCCAAGGAAAAGGAAGGGCGGTCAGGATCATGACCGGAGCCTTGATTCCGGAGGGCGCGGACGCAGTCGTGAAAATCGAAGACACCCGGGAGGGAGGACCGGGAAGGTTTTCCCTCTCCAAGCCCTTAAGCCCCGGGGAAAATGTAATCCTGGTGGGGACCATTCTGGGAAAGGGCCAACTTCTGATCGAGGCCGGATCTCAAATAACCCCCCAGCGGGTGGGAATCCTGGCTGGTCAGGGAATTCCCAGGGCTCGGGTTTACCGCAAGCCAAGGGTGGCCCTCCTGTCCCTGGGGGACGAGTTGACCGAGCCGGGGATGCCCCTCAAACCCGGGCAGTTGTATGTGAGCAATATTTACGGCCTTGAAGCCGAATGCCAGGGATACGGCGCCCATACCGAAAGGTTGGGAATCGCCGGAGACGATCCCGCTGAGATCGAAAGCAGGCTGCGCCCTCTGCTGGAGAAGGATGCCGAAGACAATAACCCGCCTGTATGCGACATGGTGTTAACCCTGGGGGGTTCTCATTTCGGGGATTTCGATTTTGCCGCGGATGTGCTGACCCGTTTGGGAACCCGGATTCACTTCCGGCAAACCGGCCTCAACATCGGGGGATCCACCTTGTTCGCCACCCGTGGCAGGACGCTTTTCTTTGGACTGCCCGGCACACCGGGGGCGTCCTGGGTGGCCTTCCTGGCGTTGGTTCGCCCGGCTCTTTGGAAGCTGGGCGGAAGGGTCTCCAGCCATAATCCTCTCTTCCAGGCCCGATTGAAGGGGAGGCTCTCCTTGCGGCCTCACCGCACCTGTTTCATCCCGGCCTTCGTAGAGTTGGCGGGAGAAAATGGCCCCGAGGTCACCCCCTTGATCCGGGAAGGCAGAGGAATCCTGCCAGGGGGGGTGTCGGCGAACGGGCTTATTCATGGGCCCAGCGGTACCGAAGCACTGGAGGATGGAGCCGCGGTTCCGGTGGAATTGTTGAACTAGCCACAAGCCATTCCCTGGAAGGCTCCCCCCTCAAAAACTCCATTTCATATCGAAGAACAGGCGGTCATTGTCGCGGGCAGTATTCATGATCGAGCTCTCGTCATTGCCGGGGGTGAAGATCACCACGCCGCCCGTGATGTCCAGGGCCGACGCCAATTCGTAAGTGGCGGAATACCGCTGGAGGGAGCCTTCCTCCGCGCTGGCGCCGAAAAAGCTCAACACGGCCACCAGATCCAATTGCTCCCGCAGGAACGACCCGCGGTAGGTGAATACGTATTGGTTGACATCCTCCGACTCCAAATCGGCGATTTGCCGGTTCACGGCCTCCAGGGAAAGCGTCGTGTCGGTGAATCCGGAGTATTCAACACCTACCAGGGCGTCAATGCGGGAGAACGTCTCATTGGCGAATCCTGTTATTTGCAACCCGGAAAATTGGGCTGCCTCGGATTTCAACAACCAATTTCCAAGTGCCACATTGGCGGCTATGCCCACCATGGTAATCCTGGCGTGGGCCAGTTTGAAATCGGTGCTACGCAAATAAACCGTGTCGTCGAAAACCTGGGCCCAGTAAAACGCCAGATCCCAGCCGGAGAAGATTCCGCTCAGGGCGAGGGCGTATTCGGTGTTTTCACCTCCGTCTTCCGGAATTTCCTCGGTGTAGGGGAGAGCGGTGGGAAAGAAATCGCTCCCTTCGGCCGGGTTTTTGTCGAAGCGGATTTCATGGATAGCCACGGCGGTCAGTCCCCAATCCCCGAAGTAGTAGTCGAGGCGGGTCATGGTAAGGGGCAGCCGCAGATCGGCGATGTCGGTCAGCCCTGGCTCCCGGAAATCGATGGGATTGAGGATATCCACCACTCGGATATTGTCCGATTTTCCCCAGGCCACGATTTGCCGTCCGAACTTGAAATCCAGGCTTTCCAGGGGGGAACCGCCCACCCAAAACTCCCTGGTTTCCGCCTCCTGTTCATGCCCATCCAGGACTGTATCCGCATATTGATCGCGCCCATTGATCCGGTAGGCGAAATCGTGAAAAGCCTGCCCGCTCCAGAATGCCTCCCAACTCCCGCCCAGGCGGAAAGTAGCCTCCAGCCGCAGCGCCACACGCAGTTTGGAAAGTCCCCGGAAGTCCGTCCTATTAGGAGCAGGCGCTTCGTGCTCATAGTTGTAGGCTGTATCAAGACGGACGAACCCACCCCAACTCATGAAGGATTCTTCCTCGGTTGAAGATTGTGCCGTGGTTTCTTCCTCATCGGACTCGTCCTCGAAACCGCTTTCCAGGTTTTCCTCGCCCTCTTCTTCACCGCTTTCGGACTCTTCCTCATCAAAGCCGCTCAGTACATTCTGCATGCTTTCCTGTTCACTCTGTGGGGTTTCACTCTCCCCCAGGGCACTCCAGGGGAATATTCCGATCGCGAATGCCAATGGGAGAATCAGGATCATTGCCGGTTTGCGGTGCGCCATCATGGGTTTTTCCGATCGTGTATGAAGTGGACAAGAATCAGCAGGAATTCACCGGCATGAACTGAGAATCCGCTGGGGTTCAAAGCCCTTTCTCCAGCCGCCTCACCGTGAATACGCTATCCTTCAGATTTTGATTGAAACGAATGTTTTTGAACCGAAGGAGGGTGGAATGTACGGTTTTTTTCCCCTCCTTGGTTTTCATTTCCAACTCGGTGGCGATCCAAATCCCGTCGATTTTCTGGATGTTTTTCGCCTGGAAATATTTACGACGGCGGCTTTTATACACCCAGCGCACTACCCGGATGGTCATGTAAATGTCCTTTCGCACCCAGACTACCGATTTTGAATACCCGGACTCGTCGGCAATTTCCTTGCTGCGGGGAACGGCCTGAATTTGCCAGGTAGGAACCCCTTTCACGTCGACTTCCTTCATCAACGTGTAATCGTAATCCTCCAGATCCGGCTGGGTCATATCGGAAAAATTGAAGTCGGTTCCCATGAAGGACCCGCTTTTATCGTCGGAAGCAATGCGCTTGGTTTTCCGAAGCGCCGGAAGGTAGAGCCATTGGTCATCGTCCTTCCCCGACTCGTCGTAATCGTAGGTGAGAAAACCCGTGCCTTTTACGTCGGCCGGGGTTTTAAAGAACATGATGGTTTGGGTGTCCTTTCCCTTGTCCTTGCGAAAGGACAGGATGCTCCGGAGGCGCTTGTTTTTGCGCTTGTCGATCAGGATCATCTCCATCTCGGAGATCTGATGATCCCCATCGTCCCTGTCGTTGACCTTTTGCATGATGGCCCGGGCCTTGGGATCATCCTGCCCGGCCAGGATGGGAGAGGAGATTCCAGCAAAAAGGATCGCCATCGGCAATATGGCGAGTGACACCATGGAGAACAGGATTTCCCGCGCAAAAAGAGAGAAAATTTGCGTACGGCCTGGGTGATTGACAATTGTTTTCATGATGGGTTGTACCTCCCAAAAATGTAGATCGATCAATGAATGGTTGATTATTGGCCCCCGGATTTCCGGAGGGGGATGGCGAGGCATACGCTATTTCCCGCCATTTCCTGTTCCTTGTCATTGTACCCGCGGGCAGCTGGGAAATCCTGACCATCGATTCAGGAGAGGATTTAAACCTTTCCCCAACGGGCAAGGATCGTCCTTCCACGCTGGGTGCGGGTAATCAATTCCATCATGGCAGGGGCGAGCAGGATGTCCGCCAACAGCGCGATGATCATGGTAACCCCGATCAGAAAACCAAATTGGATCAGGTTGATGAGCGAGGCGAACATGAACAGCCAAAAGCCGGTCACCAGCACCAGGGTCGTGAACATCATGGCGCGGCCTGTGGAGAGCATGGTTTCCCGAACCGCTAAGGCCGTATCCCCATGCTTGGCGTAATAATTCCGGAAATTGTGGAAGAAGTGAATGGTATCGTCGACGGCCAACCCGATGGCCACGGTTCCCAGCAACATGTTGGACATATCGAGCTTGATGCCGATCCATCCCATCAGGCCCAGGGTAATTATGATGGGAGCCAAGTTGGGCAACATACTGAGAAGGCCCACCCGGAACGATCCCAGCATGAGAATCATCAACACCGTGATGGCAACTCCAGCGATGGTGTAGCTTTTCACCATGTTGATCATCAGTTGCTGAACGGTGCCGGTGAACAGCCGAATGGTTCCGGTAACGGTAACATTTGCCAAGCCGGCGAATATCCTATCGGCTTCATTTTGCAGATCGTTCACGAATCCCACATATTCGGAGGCATCCTTTTGCCGGACGGTTGTGGAAATCCTGGCCTTCGAAAACTGGGAATCCACCAGGCGTTCCATGTCGTCGCTGCCGCTGTTTTCGAAAAGCAGCAATTCCTGCGCGATCAACTCCCGATCCCGCGGTATTCTGTAATAAGCGGGGTCGTTTCCGTTGAGGGCCTTGTGGGTCTCCTGGAGCACGTTGGCGATGGAAGTGGATTTCCCCACGATTCGCTGGCCCGTTACATCCTGGTAGGCTTCGGCAAATCGGGAAAACTCCTGAATTTTTTCCATGACCACCGGGTTGTAGAGCCCATTCTCCTCGCGGGTATCCGCAACCAATTCGATGTTGAAGGCGCCATTCATTTTCTCGTCCAGCAACTCGATGCTTTTCCGCACATCGGATTCATGGGGCAACCAGCGGACGAGACTGTGCGCGAATCCCTGCCAGACGAATCCGTAAGCCGACACCCCCACCACCACTCCACTGACGATCACGACGGCCCAGGCCCGGGATGTCGCGAAATTCGCGATGGCGATCAGCAGGCGGTCCATCCCCTTGCCATAGGATTTCCCGCCGAAGCGGGCCGTGGGCCGCAGGGGGAGGATCGAGATCAGGGCGGGCAGCAGGACCAAAGTGAAGACGAGAATAATCATCACGCCGGCCCCGCCAAAAATCCCCAGATCCGCGACCGGCGCCATATCCGCCGTGGCGAATGAAAGCAGACCGATGGCCGTGGTGATGCTGGTCATGGCAACCGGAAGGCCGGAATGACCGAACGTGTAGGCGATCGCTTCCTCCTTGTCCCCCAGTTCCTTGAATTTACGGTAGAATATCGCCAGGATATGCACCGAGGAGCCCACACCCACTGACATCATGAAGGATGGGAGAATGGAGGTGACGGAGGTGAACGGCCTTCCGAACGCCGCCAACAATCCCAGAGTACTGAGCAGGGAGAGCATCACGATCAGCAAGGTAAGCAGGGAACCGGATAAACGGCGAAAGAGAATGAGCAGGAATATGGAAAACGACACAAAGGCCAGAGTCATGAACAATCCCACATCCCTGCCGATGGCCTGATTGAAATAATCCACGATCACGGGGGAACCGGTGACGTGAATGGGGAATTCCGGAGTCTCGAAGCGGGAGGCCACCTCTTTTACGGCGGCTACGACTTCTCCATTTTCCTTATCGCTCAACGCCTTGGGGGAAGCATCCTTGCCGGATGGTTCCGAATCCCCGGAATCGTCAAATCCAGACGAGAGTTCCTCCCCACCCTCACCAGGTGAGTAAGGGATCGTTTCCAGGATAATGGAGGTCAAGGTTCCGTCCTGGGAAATATAAAGGTTCGGGTAAAATTTCGAGGCGAGCACATATTCCCGGAGATCGGCCATGGCCCGGGGAGTTTCCGGGATTTCTTCCAGCAACTCCCCCACGATCAGTTGGTCGCCTTCACCGCGGGTATCCCGCACATTGATCAGGCTGGTCACCTCCTTCAGAAAGGGAACCTCATCTTCCAGCGCCTTGTGAAATTCCTTCAATTTCCGCAGGAAGGCTGCATCGAATACTTCGGGAGGAGTGACGGCCACCAGCACCATCTCGTCGCGCCCGAATTGCTCCCGGAAATCATCGAAGGCCACCAATGTGGGATCGCCTTTTTTGAAGAACATCTCATTGGAATTGTCCGGTCTGAGGAATTGAATCGGGTACACCAACGCGGCTATTAAAAGAGCCATTAAAAATAGACATTTGATCCGGTTCCGGTACACCAACCGGCCGAAATTTTCGAATCCTTTTTCAATGCGGGTGCGCAGTGTGTTCATGGATTTCCCTTTATTCGATTATTTAATTATTGGAATGCGTCCCACTGCCGCAAAAAATATCCGCACGATCAAACCCCTTTCGCAGACGGCTCAACCTTCATCTGGCGCTCCCGTGCTTCCTCAAGCTTGGATAGGGAGGAGTCGCACCAGGATATCTGGCCTTGTGTGATTTCCAGTCCATACTCCAGCGCAATCAACCAATATGGTAGATCGGGGTTTCCCGTAAATTCCGTTTTCAAACGCGCTTGTAATTCCTCGTATTCGTCCAATTGCCGCAGATATTTTTCCCTGGCTTCCTGAAGATGACGAATATTGGTGTCCAGTCCGGAATGCCTTCCAAAGAACAATTTCAGCAACAGTTCGTTTCTCTCCCGCATCGGCTCCGCCGATTCCCGCAGCCAATCTGTAAAAGCCGACAATCCCTCCGGTTTGAGCGCATATACGATCTTGCCCCGTTGCCCGGGCAAGTGCTCCCGGCGGCTTTCCGTCATTCCCTCGGCTGTGAGCTTTTTCAGAGTGGGGTAAATTTGCCCGTAGCTCTCTCGCCAAAAGTAGTTCAGACTCTTTTCGAAGGTTTTCTTGATGTCGTAGCCGGACATGGGCGAAAAGGTCAGCAACCCCATCAGGGCATAGCGGGTTTTATTGATCGCAGACATATTGATCTCACATTGATATATATCTTTAGGATTTATATCTAATAGATATATATGCCTTTGGATCCGGTGTCAAGCATTTTTTTTTGCCGGGAAAAATTCCCCCTTTTTCCCCCCCTCCCCCCCCGGTACGAACTCCGTGCCCGGAACGAGGGGGAGGAGGGAGAGGATTTTCACGCCGCCAATTTTTTTGCGTCGCGGGAATCTTCGGAAACACGTGCGAATTTCGGGTTGAAATACGCAATGGCCGCCGGCAGAAGGACAATCGTCGCGATCGCCGTTACCACCAGCATTTGCGCGATCATCCACCCCATATTGCGCATGGGGACGAAGCCGGACAAAAGCATGGCCATGAATCCAATGGCCACCGTAATGGCGTTCGCCGAGATGGCCTTACCGCTGGATTCCATCGTGGCCTGAATAGCGGAGCCCAGCTCCCCAAGCGCCTCCATCTCTAATATCAGGGGCGACAGGTAGTGAATGGCGAAATCGACTCCAATGCCGATTACGATGCTCGAAATCAGGACGGTGCCGATGTTGAGGGCCATGCCGGACCACCCCATCACACCGAAATTCACCACGATGGCGGTGCAAAGGGGAATCACAGCGAACAACGACTTGACGGGAGAGCGGTACAAGGCCATCAACAACAGCGAAATCGCGACGAACGACACCGAAAGGCTGAGAACTTGACTCCTGAGAATTTCGTTGTTGGTGGCCGTGATCAGCTCGGCATTGCCCGCAAAGCGGATTTCCATCCCTGGAGGAAAGTTTTTGGCGGTATATTCGGAAATGGACTCCATAACCTGGTTGATGGCAACCGTGCTGCGGGTGGCCAGAGTCACCCGCACGTTCAACGTGGAGAAGGTGGAATCGGTGAAATCGGAGAGATTTTCCCCGCCTCCGTTTTCGTAGAGCAGGAGGTACTGCGCCACCAAATCCCGCCCCTTGATCTTCTCTGCCTGGTTTCCATTCGCATTCCCGGCGGCCCCATTTGAAACCTCTTCCATGCCGGGCAACCGGTTGAAGGCAGGATCGTTGTCGTGCATGACCAGATTGATCCTCTTCAGAACATCGATAAGGGACATGGATTTCCGGACGAAAGGCAACGAGGATTCCAGATGCCGCTGCAGCCCTTCCACCTTGGCCAATAACGCCGGATCCTTGAAAGGGTCCTCTCCTGCCCGGGAAGCGGAAATCAGGATGTTGGCCGCGTTGCTGCCCGCGAGTTCCCTGTCCAGGGCTTCCGTGGCCAGCACAATGGGGGACTTCTTGTCGAAATAGGTGATGAAATCATTGTCCACCCGCAGCCGGGTCACCCCGAGGAGGGCCAGCGCCAGGATCAATAAAGAACCCGCCAGAACCTTACCCTTGTGTTGGATCGCTCGTTCGCTCACACCCACTAAAAATCCAACCCCAAGGGCATCGATCCGGGACACCCCGGGGACCGCGGAGCGATTCCCCTCGCGGCGTGGCTTTTCCCGGCCCAGGACCAGGGCCGCCGGAATCAGCACCAGGGACACTACCATGGCCATCATCACTCCCAGGGCCACGAACAGGCCGAATTCACGGATGGGCTTGACGTCCGTGTACCCCAACACGATGAATCCCACCCCGGTCGTGATGCTGGTCATGACCACCGGAACAATCATGTGCCGCAGCATTTCCAGCACCGCGCCCTTGCGTGATCCCAGGCGGCGGAACTGATCCTTGAATTCCGACACCATGTGAATTCCGTCCGCCACGCCGACGGTAATCAGGAAGACCGGCAGGGCCGTGGTCATCATGTTGAGCGGAATACCCAGCAGTGCCATCACCGCCAACGTCCAAATCAGGGACACCACCACGACGGCCATGGGAAGCAGGACGCCTCGCAGGGAGCGGAAGGTAAGCAGGAGAATTGTTCCCACCAGCCCGATTACAATGGGAAACAGGATCGCATTGTCCTGCTCCATGATATTTATCGCAGCGGCGTTCATTACGGGCGCTCCCGCGATGTGCAGTTCTTCCTCGAGCAAGGTTTCCTTCGCCAGGGCCTCGATTTTTTCGCCCAGGGCGAACATCAGCTTGGACCGGTCATCGGGGATGTATGTCTCCACCAGGATTCCGGTGGACCTTTCGTCCTCCGAGATCAGCAAGCCGGTAAACAATTCGTTTCCCCGCACCTGCCTCGCGATTTCCTCCAGTTCCTCCTTACCGCGCGGAATATTTTCGAACACCTTTCCCACTATTAAATCGTCCCCACGGGAGATGATGTTTTCCACATTGGCCAGGCTGGTCACTTTTTTGATGGGAAACATGCGGAGCCGCAATTCCTCCAGAGCCTCGTCCAATTCGGGAAAGTTCGCTTCTTCCTCCTCCAGGAGGGATTGCAGATCCGTGATCGATAAATCATCCTCCGGTGTGATCCCCCCCTGAAGAATATCGGCCAGCAAGGTCCTCTGCCCGCCCCGCAGGGTGGGCAGGAAGGGGATCAGCAAGGCCTCGTCCCCTTCTCCCGTGAGAGAGATTTCTTCCAACTGGGTGGTAAGGGTGGCAATTCTCTCCAGGGTCGCGGGGTTGTACACGCTCCGTGGATGGCGGAGAAGCACCAGGGCCGTTTCCAAATTGCCCGTAAAATCTTCCTTCAGTTGGCGGTAAGCCACCATGCTGGGATGGCTTTTGCTGAGAGGATAGGGATTGGGATCCATCCCCAACCCAGGCGAAACCAGCGCCAACATCGCCAGCGATGTGACAGCGAATAAAAATATGAGGGTGGATTTGGGCCATTGAGATGGAATATTCAAATAAGCGCGCATGGATTTACTCCGATATCAGGCGGAAATCCCGGAGAACACGGGAGCCGCCATGCTGTGAACGTTTTCCTGGTTGTGACTGACAGTCATTTGCAGGGTTTTATATCGACTATTCCTTCGGATAACCTCCGATTGAGTGCGAATTGCACTGTACCTTACTGACTAGGATTCATTATATGACCATTAGTCACTACTACGGAAAAAAAATCCCGACTCAACCCGTCACTGGAGACGATTGGGCATTCATCATGCCTTTTAAAATATAATCAAGGAGGTATTCCAGGTACGCCTCATCCGCGTCGAATCCCTCCAGGATTTGCCCCTGGGAAAGGCGCATCGCGCCGGAAAGCGTCGCCCAACCCGAAAACATCAAATACTCGATGGGCTGATTGGCGATAATTCCACGGCCGATCCCTTCCTGAACCAGGGCGTGCATGTACGAGGTGATCACCTCCTTCACCCTCCAAAATTCCGCGGCAAAATTCTCGCTGAGATTAAGGGATTGTTCCGATACCTCGCAGTACATATTGAGTGCCATGATCTCTTTCTTTTCCATATTGTGGCGCCATATGGTTCGCAATACCGATTTGAGCCTTGGAACATACTCCTGAGCCGGATCGATCGATTTCAGTTTGGAGATCAGCGACTTTCCATGATCCATAACCAACCTGGCACATACCTCGTCCTTACTCGTGAAATGCTTGTAGACGGTGCCCTTGCCGATCTCGGCTCTTTGGGCAATGTGGTCGATCGTGACAGATTGCCATTCCTCGCTGGCAGCCAGCATCATGGCCGCATGGAGGATTTCCTCCTCCCGGCGTTGAAATTCTCTTGCTTTGCGTTCCTCCACGCCCATTTCAGGCCTCCAAGATAGAATCGATCAATGGAACCTAATCCATATCTATTGGCGACCATTATACGGGCTGCCGGGGAGTGGGGTCAATGACCATCGCTCCGATAGTGACTAATAGTTTATATATGACCATTAGTCACAGTTCTGTCAAGGCCAAAATGGAAGGCTTGCAACAGGGCCGACAGGAAATCTTCCCAATCCCCACTATCAAGGGCATCGAGTAAATGAATTACCCCGCCGCACGCGGCGGGGAATTCGACCCAAACTGATTAACCCCGAAGAGATTTGAAAAATTCATTTGATTTGAGTAGTCTTTGCGGACACTATCTGCTGAAATTCCATTCCGCATAGCCGCATTGGATCGAGGATCATCATGATCTCATAGAAATTGAGGTTTTCATCAGGGGTGATATTCCGCCCTGGCCTGTTTCCTGGACACTATCAAGAGGGAAATTATGAGTGAACAAGTCATTCCAGTCCCGACCGATTTTCCCCGTCCCGATACGACGGATAACGAAACCTATCTTCGTTTGTACAAGCAATCGGTGGAGGATCCCGAAGGATTCTGGGGTGAACAGGCCGAGCGCATTACCTGGTCCCGGAAATGGGACAAGGTGGTGGAAGAGGATTTTTCCAATGCGAGTCATCAATGGTTTGTGGGCGCGAAACTCAATGCCTCCTACAATTGTCTGGACCGGCACCTCGAGACGGAGAAAAGAAACCAGGCAGCCTTGATTTGGGAAGGGGACGACCCGAATGACAGTCAAACCATGACCTATGCCGAATTACACCGGGAAGTGTGCAAATTCGCGAATGTCCTGAAAAAGAACGGCGTGAAAAAAGGGGATCGGGTCACGGTCTATCTTCCGATGATTCTCGAACTTCCAATCACCATGTTGGCGTGCGCAAGAATCGGCGCGGTTCACTCCGTGATCTTCGGAGGATTCAGCCCGGATTCCATCGCGGACCGCATGGATGATTGCAAGAGCGATTTCCTCATTACAGCCGATGAAGGCATGCGCGGAAACCGCCCCATCCCCCTCAAGGCCAATTCCGATGCCGCCATGGAAAAGGTGAGCGGAATCCGCAAATGCATCGTGGTGAAACGGACCGGAGGGTCCATTGACTGGAAGGAGGATCGGGATCTGTGGTGGCATGACGAAATGGCCGCTCCCGATATTTCCGAGGATTGCCCCCCCGAGGAAATGGATGCGGAAGATCCCTTGTTTATCCTCTACACCTCGGGTTCCACCGGAAAGCCGAAGGGAGTGCTTCACACCACCGGCGGATACATGGTCTACGCCGCCCTCAGCCATCAACACGTGTTCGACTACCAACAGGGCGATGTGTTTTGGTGTACCGCCGATATCGGCTGGATTACCGGTCATTCCTATATCCTTTATGGACCGTTGGCCAATGGCGCCATCAGCGTGATGTTCGAGGGTGTTCCCAATTATCCGGATGCCGGCCGGTTTTGGGATGTCTGCGACAAGCACAAGGTCAACATTTTTTATACGGCTCCCACTGCTCTGCGCGCCTTGATGCGGGAGGGGGACGATCCCGTCACCTCACGCAAACTGGACACCCTGCGAATGCTGGGTACGGTGGGCGAGCCGATCAACCCGGAGGCATGGCTCTGGTATCATCGCGTGGTAGGCAAGGGCCGTTTGCCCGTCGTCGATACGTGGTGGCAAACGGAAACCGGGGGGATTCTCATCACCCCGTTGCCTGGGTGCACTCCGCTCAAACCCGGGTCGGCCACACGCCCCTTCTTCGGAGTGCGTCCGGTACTGTTCGACAATGAGGGCAACCAGGTCGAAGGGGAGGGGGAGGGAAACCTCTGCATCGAATACCCCTGGCCCGGTTTAATGCGCAGGGTCTATGGAGACGATGAGCGATTCCGGAATACCTACTTTGTGCAATACCCCGGCTATTTTTTCACGGGCGATGGAGCCCGGCGCGACAAGGATGGGTATTACTGGCTGTTGGGCCGGGTGGATGACGTGATCAACGTTTCGGGACACAGGCTGGGTACAGCCGAGGTGGAATCCGCGCTGGTGGCCCACAAAACCGTGGCGGAAGCCGCCGTCGTGGGAATGCCACACGATATCAAGGGCCAGGGCATCTATGCCTACGTCACCTTGAAAAACGGCGTGGACGAAAGCGAAGACCTGCGGGCAGAGTTGGTGAAACACGTGCGCCAGGAAATCGGACCCATCGCCACTCCGGACATTATCCAGTGGGCCCCGGCATTGCCGAAAACCCGCAGTGGGAAGATCATGCGGCGCATCCTGCGCAAAATCGCCGCCAACGAAGTGGACGATGTGGGAGATACCTCAACCCTGGCCGACCCCACGGTGGTGACCTCCCTGGTGGAAAACCGGGTCAATTCCTGAAGGATTCTCCCTTCGCTGGGTAACCCCTCCCGTTTTCAACCGGGATGGGAGGGGCAGTTGGGGAGGGAAGATTTCTCACAGGGCAACCTGGATGCGGGCCGCGATGAGGTGGCGGATTCGCCCTTATCCCGTGGCTGTGCCCAAATCATTCACGGTGACGATAGAAATCCGTGGCCCCGCAGGCCCTCGACAATCTTCGCCGCCTTGGAATGAGGTGATCCTTCCGTCACGATCCTCCCCCCCTCTCCTGATTCCGTGGCCACCATGACCTGGATTCTCTCCTCCGCCGTGAGGGTGCTTTCCGGGACCTGATGGCGCTTGACGCGTGGAAGCGGCATCCGGATTTCCACAGTAGGTGTGGTGGAGGGCGGGGTGCCGGCAGGCGCCATGCAGGGCACTTCACATTTCCGGCTTTGCAGCCAATCCGGGAGGGAGGCATAGCCTGGAGTGGGCACAGAGGAGGAGACGTTCATTACAACCGGCCCCGAAAGCCGGATTTCTTGTCCATACCCCTTTTCCACACGCACAACCAAATTCCATTCCGATGCGACCCTGGAGACGGAAACGACACGATGGGCGAAGGAGGCGCCCAGCTTTTCGGCTAGAAAGGCGCCGAAACACTCATGGCCTCCCTCCCCCCCTTTTTCCCCCGCAAGAACGAGGATCGGATTCATTTCCGTGAGCACCTCCGCGGTCCTTTCGGCCATCCATTCCGTTGTGCCGGCCGATCCATCCAATTGGGAAGTGAAAATGTCCGGCCAGTCCTTTCCCCAGAGGCGGAGGACATCGTCCACTCCGGCCGCAAGCGCATCCCGGAGAAGATGCTCCCCGCTGACCGGCGCCATGGTGAGCGCCATCACGCGCGCACGGCTTGCGTATACGGATGCTTTCAAGGTGAGGCCCAATTGCAAGGCCGATAGATCGGATGGATTGGGGCCGTACGAGAGATCCTCCTGCCGCAGGGACGCATCGGAAGCCTTCTGGCGAAATCCCGTATCGGCACGCAGGGTCTGTTTCATGCAAACGCAGATCAAGGGGAGGTTCATCTATGACTCAACCCTGGAGGGTGCACCGTTTCGTGGTTTCCCCCTATTTTCCGCCACCTGAGAGATCACGAACGCGAAAAATGTGGAGACCGCTCCCGCAACCCCGGAAATAGGATCATTCCTTCAGAAGCCCGTTCAGCAGTTCCACGACATCGGGAGAACGAGCCTTGTCGAGGAAATGAGCGGCGAAGGTGTCCACGAATTCCCGTTGTTCCTCCGTCAGAGTCATGGCAGTAATCACAATGACGGGGATCCCTTCGTACCTCGAATCCCAGCGGATATTCTCTAGGAATTCCAGGCCGTTACGTCCCGGCATCATCAAATCGAGAAGAATGGCCCTGGGAAGGGAACGATCGAGGAATTCCATCGCCGCGGGTACACCATCAGCCAACTGAGCGTCGAATCCTGCATTGCTTAATAACAGGTTCATCAACTCCAGGAATTCCTGGCTGTCATCGATCACTAAAATCTGCTTGCCCAACGTTCCATTCTCCCTGGCAAATTCTGAATTCCAGTTCCCTGCTGCCGTGTCAGGAATTCTTACGGCTTGCCGGGATTGCGCTCCATTTCATGGCCAAGTCGAGCAGCATCCGGACGCCTACCCCGGAAGCGCCGCCATTCGGAATGTGCCCAATATTTTTCACGCCCCAGGCGGTGCCGGCAATATCCAAATGCACCCAGGGTACCTTTTCCACAAAATTTTTCAGGAACAACCCCGCCGTGATCGCGCCACCTTCACGGCCTCCAATATTCTGGAGATCGGCGTATTTCCCTTTCAGGGATTCCTCGTATTCCGGGAAATTGGGCAACGGCCACACGATATCCCCCGATTGCCGGCCCGCTTCCACCACCTTTTCCATCAACGCATCGTTGTTCCCCACCGCGCCCGTGGCGTAGTGCCCCAAGGCAATCACGCAGGCTCCGGTCAGGGTGGCGAGGTCCACCACCGCATCCGGTTTGTAATTGCGGACGCAATAGGCGAGGGCATCCCCCAAAATAAGCCTTCCCTCCGCATCCGTGTTGAGAATTTCCACATGTTTCCCGGAGAAGGAGCGCAGGATGTCCCCCGGTTTGACTGCTTCTCCATCGGGCAGATTTTCACAGGCCGGTACGATGCCGACCACATTACATTTGGGTTTGGAGCGTCCGATCGCGTCCATGGCTCCGATCACCGCTGCCGCCCCGCACATGTCGAATTTCATTTCATCCATGGCGGCTCCCGGCTTGAGGGAAATTCCTCCGGAATCGAAGGTGATTCCTTTCCCGACAAATGCCAGGGTCTGTTTGGATTTCGGCGCCCGATATTCCATCAGGATCAGCTTGGGGGGTTGGCGGGAGCCTTTGGCAACCCCCATGAACATCCCCATCCCGAGTTTTTCCAGTTCCGCCTTCTCCAACACCTTGATTTTGAGCCCATTGCGTTTCGCGATTGCGCGGGCCTCCTTCGCCAACTGTGTAGGCGTCATCGTGTTGGCCGGCTGATTCCCCAGGGTGCGGGCCAGGCACGCGGCCTCACCCCGGATGAGGCCAATGGAGAGGGACTTGGCCCCGCTCTTTCCCTCCGGATCGAACAGGGTCAGCTTCTTCAATTCCGCCTTTTCCTTCTTTTTTTCAGTGGATTTGGTTTTATACATTTCAAAGCGATAGGCCCCCAGAGTCAGTCCCTCCGCAAATAATTCAGCCAGGGAATTCTCCGGCGCACTTCCCGATGCCCCGGGAAGGCATACGCCGGCTGTTTCGGTGTTCATTTTGGCCAAGGCCTGGGCTGTGCTTCCCGCGGTTCTGCGCAGGAGTTCCGGGTCGATCTTCTTTTTGTCCCCCAAACCCATCAAGAGAATGCGGGGAATTTGGGAGGAGCCAATAAACAAGACCTGGGACTCCTCCTTTTTCCCGTTGAATTCACCCAGGCTCAGGGCCTGGCGAATCGCTGTGGTCAGGTTGGCGGGGAGGGTG
>CAZOXD010000079.1:14570-19844 GCA_964583525.1 uncultured Pseudomonadota bacterium | reverse complement strand
AGGTGGAGGGCGCGGGGCAACTGGTGGACAACAGTTGGGGCGCGCTGGCCTTCATCGCGGGGTATCAACTGACACACCGCCCTGAGTACCGGCAGGTTTTCGAGGAGGTCGTCGCCTACGCCACCCGCAAATTATTCATCCCGCGGTTGGGGGCCTTCCGCCTGTGGAACGTGCCCGCCCATCCCGGACTTCGGGAGGACGAACGGGAGTCCCGGGAAATCCCCCTGGAGACCAATGGCGTAATGGCCTATGCTTTGCTGAAGGGATTCCGGGCGACCGGAAATCCTGCATATTTGGCCCTGGCCAAAAACCTGGTCTCGTCGATCAACCGGGTGGACCCGGAAATATTCGATGAAAATCCGAACGATCCCGGAAAAACCTATCTGGAAAGTTTTGTTTATCTATATCGAGCGCAACATCAATTGGCGCGGTTAGGCTCCTGACCCAACCCTTTCGCTGAGGAGAAATCATGAAACGGGTACATACAGGAATTACGCGGCGGGCCCTGCTGAAAAAATCGGCGAGTATCGTCCCCTTCATGTTGATCGGGCATACGTTCCTTTCCAACGAGGAAATCTACGGCGCCCTGCCCGGGATCATCAAAAAGCCCAAGGATCCGAAAAACCTCACGGATTTCGAAAAAATTCATATTCCCAACCTGGGGTTGCCCCCCATCGCGGAAGATGGGGCGATCGTGCCGGCCTACGTGGACCTGGACCATCCGATGGATGAAGACCACTTCATCCGCTCGGTGGAAATTCTGTTCTATGAAGATCCGGTGCCCGCCAAGGGAAAATTCAATTTCACACCCCATAATGCGATTCCCTACCTCTCCACCCAGATTCGCCTGGGCCAGAGCGGACAGGTGGTTTGCATTTCCGAATGCAACAAGCACGGAAAATGGATTGGGGTTGCGGAAGTCAAGGTTACTGTCGGGGGTTGCTGATCTCCGGAGTAAATGGGGCGCTTTGCCCGAAATGGAACTAATTCCGATTTAAGAATAACCCGTTAACCGACGGAGGGGAGGATAATCATGCATTTCAATTTGTGTTCCCAAGGTAAGAATCATCGCATCCGGCCGCACCGCTGGGCGATTTTGCTGGCGGTACTTTTGACGCCGTTCTTCATGGCATCCTGCACCGGCGGCGGCTCACCCCGCACGGACAACATGGACCCCCAGATGAGCTGGCCCTATCAGCCCGCCCAATGGGCCGGGCAGGAAGGCAAGTTCTACCTCAATGGGCAGAACGAGGGCTTCGTCACCGTATTCGATGCCAATTCCCAGGAAAAACTGAAGATAATCAATTTCTGGGATCACGAGAAGAACCGGTTGAAAAGCGAGGGGAAAGCCGTCGACGACAAGGCCATCGACTTCATCCAGAAGAACGTGCGCCCCCATCATAGCTGGATCTCTCCTGGCGGGAAATACAACTATGTGTCCAACAATGCCAAGGCCAGCAAGCGTATGTGGGTGGTGGATACCCGCACCGACGAAATAATCGCTACCATCGATGGCCCCGGGATGGGCCCCCTGCACGGCGCATTCAGCCCGTTCCGGGATCTGGCCGCCTTCGGCACCGTTCAGGACCGCAAGCAGGGCTGGGTGACCTTCATCGACCTCAATTCCCACAAGATCGTCGGCCAGGCCAAGACCACGGGCATCCAGACCCGCGACATCGTGTTTACGCCGGACAACAAGCACCTTTATGTCTCCAACAGCGGCTGGAACCCCAAAAAGGGCATCATGGGCGGTGTCGACATGATCGATATCGACACCCACAAAGTGGTGAAATCCTTCGACATTCCGGGCTCCCGCGGCATGAAGATGACCTACGACGGCAAGCTGGTCGGCGTGGCCAGCATCCGCAAGGGCTTCGTGGCCTTCATCGACACCAGCACCCACAAGCTGATCGCCAAGGTGGATGTCGGCAACCAGCCCAACAACATTTCCTTCTCCCCCGACAATTCCAAAGCCTATGTCGGGATTCGGAAGGACAAGGTGTTCGTCGTGATCGATCTGAAGACTTTTACGGTGAAGACCAAGATTGCCGCCGGGAAGAACGCCAACGCCATGTATCTTGCGCCTGGCAACTCCGGCATCGGCATCGGCACCAACGAGGCCGACGATTTCGTAACGGTGATCGATTACCGCACCGATCGGAAGATCAAGGAAATCGACACCCCGCTCGGGCCCCATAACGTCGCCTATACACCGGACGGGAAAATCGCCATCATCTCCTGCGCCAAGTCCCGCGAAGCCGTATTCGTGGATGTGGAAACGCTGGAGGAAATCGTCGTGATCGACAAGGCCGGCCATGGCAACAACGGCGTGCGCTGGGCTCCTTACGCCTCCGGGCTCAGTTCGGCCAAGCCCTACTGATCCGGCGGCACCGTCGTACATAACCGGCAGCAACCGGAACATCCGGTAGCAATCGGTGGCAATTGGCAGCAACCATGGCGCCGGACGGCCCTGCATCGCCGTCCGGCGCCGCACCCATAGAGCCCGTGGAGGGTGATGATGTAAAAATTTCAAGATTTGAAGAGGTGTCCGTTGGTTTTGGTTTGCGTGGGTGGTGACAGATTGCGGGAACGTGCGGGATTTTTCGGATTCCGGACTTCCTGGATTGCGGTGGCGGTGCTATTGGCAGCCCTCTTCGTCCCCCGTGGAACCACGGAGGGTTCGGAGGACAGGGAAACCACCATCCGCATTCTGTGGACCAACGATACGCACGCGTATCTGAAACCGACCTATCACCGCGAAGAAGGTGAAGCGGATTATCTGGAGAAGGCGCGCAGGGAAGGGAAAATCGGCGGGTTCGCCCATATCGCGACCCTGGCAAACCGGTTGCGGAGCGAGATGCCCCAAAGCATCCTCTTCCTGGACGCGGGAGACACCCTGCACGGAACCGCGGTTCCACTGTTCGGGGAAGGAAAACCGGTGGTGCAAATCATGAACGCCATGGGATATGACGCCATGGTGCCGGGCAACGTGGACTTTCTTTATCCAAAGGAAACTTTGATTGAACGGGGCAAGGAGGCAAACTTCCCGTTCATCGCCGCCAATATTTACGACCTGGAATGGGGCGACCCTCCCCTGGAGCAATACGTCATCAAGGAGGTGCAGGGGATCAGGATCGCCATCGTCGGCATGACCTACCAATGGACGGCGAAAACGGGCGACCGGAAATTGACCGCAGGATGGAGCTTCGGGTTTCGAGAGCGGGAAGTGCGCGAGTTGATCGCCACCCTGCGCAATGAAGAAAAGGTGCAGTTACTGATCGTGCTCTCCCACATGGGATACCGGGCCGATCAAAAATTCGCATCGCGGGTGAAGGGAATCGACGTCATCGTCGGCGCCCACACCCATGACAAGACACTGGATCCCCCCGTGGTGGGGGATACCATCGTGGTGCAGGCCGGTTCCCACGGAAAATACCTGGGCGTGCTGGACCTGAAAATGCGCGGAGCGCGGCGGGTGGGTTTCGCAACCCGCATCCTGCGGGTGGTGGCCAAGGAGATTCCAGCCGACCCCAGGATCGCGAAATTGATCGAGGAGGCCTACGCCCCGTACAAGGACAAGCTGGAGCGGGTGATCGGCGTCACCAAAACCATGCTCTACCGGCGGGCGCGCTGGCAAAGCACGATGGACAATTTCATCACCGACGCCTATCGGGACATTACGAAGTCGGATGTGGCCTTCGGGCCGGCCTGGCGCTTCGGGGCGACACTGCTGCCCGGGGATATCCGGGTGGAGGATGTGTACAACATGGTGCCCACCCTAGCCACCCTCCTCACCTACCGGATGTCCGGGCAGGTCATCAAGAACGTGCTGGAGAGCGCCATCGACAACGTCCTCAATGAAGACCCCTACCTGCAACTGGGTGGGGACATGGTGCGATTCGCTGGGATGCAGGTGCGGTATGACGAAAGCAAGCCCTTGGGGCAAAGATTGGTGGAAATCCGGGTGGGTGGGAAACCGCTCGATCCGCAAAAGGACTACGCCATCGCCAGCGCGAACACACAGTTGCAAAACGCCCCCGGATCGGAAAATGTCCGGGATACAGGGAAAATTGCCGTAGAGGAACTCATTCGCTACATCGAAAAGACCACACCCATTGCACCCAAACTGGATGACCGCATCCAGAAATCAGAATAGGAGACTATCCATGGCCAAGAAAATCTTTCGCTCCCCCAGGATCCGCGTGCCCAGGAAGATCAAACAAGGGCAGACCATCGAGGTGCGAGTCAAGGTGAGTCACAATTCCTATACCGGTCTCAAGATCGTCAAGGGCAAGTTTGTGACGGATAAGCCCGCATATTTCCTCAAGAAAATGGAAGTGTACTACGGGGACGATCTCGCCTGCTCCTACGAGATGACATCGGCGACCAGCCCCAATCCCCTGGTGCGCTTCAAGCTCAAGGCCACCAAGGAAGCCCCGCTTCGGGTCGTTATGACCAACAGTGACGACGTCGTCAAGGAAGCGAGAACCAAGGTGAAGTTCGTTTGATCGAGATACCCCGAGGTACACATGATAACGGCTCGAGGGCATTTTGGTGCCGGGGTTCGATCGTTTTGCTTTTGGCGGGATTGCTCCTGGCTGAATTGACCTTTGAGAGCGCGCTGCCCGGTTCCCGGCAGGGGCAGGGCTTGCTTCCCGGAATGGCGGAAGCCACGGAAACCACGGTAATTGCGGAGGAGCGGGGTCCCTACCTTTGGGTCAAAACAGTGCAGGGAAACTTCCAGGACGTGGTGGATGCTGTGCTGTCCGCCACCTCCATTAAAAATTTCCCCGTCAGCGGCGGCCGGAATTACAAGGAGAGTTACACTCGGCGGCTGCAACAACTCGGCGGTGGCGAACTTCCCTTCAAGGAATACCGGATTTTGGAGTTCTGTAACGTTCAACTCGCCATGCAGGCCATGGCGGCGGACTTGCGGATCGGAATTTTCATGCCCTGCCGGATGGTGGTGTTTCAGGGCAACACCGGCAACACCATTACCCTGATGACCGTGAATCCGGATTTCTTTCTGAGGACGCTGAAGACCCCGGAATTGAAAAAGTTTGCGAAGGCAGTGGAAGCGGTCATTCTGGAAATTTTCAATGCCGTGGAATTTTAATCCACGCCTTGCAGAAAAAACAGCCAACAAAGCAGCAACAATACCATTGAGGACAATCCATGATTTTCAAGAAATTTCGGACACGGAGTTCAAGCGCAATTTCCCCTTGCCATGCGGCCGTGGTTGCGGCCACCGTCCCATTTATGACGGTCCCATTG
>CAZOXD010000079.1:0-14470 GCA_964583525.1 uncultured Pseudomonadota bacterium | reverse complement strand
TTGCTGACGGCCCTGTTGCCAGCGGTGCTATTGGTGATGGCGGCCACACCCGCCAGCGCCGAATGGAAAGCGCCCGTGGAGGCGGAAGGATACAAGAACATCATCAATAGCAGCGCCAAATCCATCGAGGCCGGGCGGAAGGTGTACGTGAAATATTGCCAGATTTGCCATGGCGAGAAAGGCGATGGCAAGGGCGCCTCTTCCCAAAGCCTGACGGTCCCGCCCGCGGCGTTAAACACGAAATCCTCACAATCCCAATCCGATGGCAGCCTGGCCTGGAAGATCCTCAGCGGCAAGGGCCCCATGCCTTCCTGGGCGCCGGTTCTTTCCGAGGACGATATTTGGAACGTGATCAACTATATCCGGATCTTCGCCAAATAAGGGAGGGAAGAGAATGGCAACGGAGAACGAAACCGAGATTTTAAACGACAGCTTCCTGGGCGCCGATTACAAGGCCATTTTCCGCAGCCAATGGACTCCCTGGGTGGGAGGACTCCTGATCGGGCTGGTGAATGTGCTGATGTTCGCCTACGCCAAACCCTGGGGCGTGGCCGATGGAGTGGGAAATTGGGGAAGCTGGGTACTCAAGGCGTTTACCCTTCCCACCGGAGATTTGCTCTCGCCCCTGCTGTACACCACCTCCATTACCAATCTGAGTCTGATCGCCGGGGCCTTCATTTCCGCTCTGTTCGCACGGGAATTCGTATTGCGCCTCTCCACCCGGCGGGACATGATCCGCGGCATATTGGGCGGGATTCTGCTTGGGATCGGCTCGGTGCTGGGGATCGGGTGCACCATCGGCGGATTTTTCTCTTCCTACAGCGCGCTTTCCCTGGCCGGCCCCCTGTTCATGCTGGGGCTGATCCCGGGGGTGTATTTCGGCCTCAAGGTGTTGCTGTGGGACCTGGACAAGGAGGCGGCCCGGCCTTCTACCCGGCCCGCGAAACCAGCGGAACGGAGTGGAATCAACTGGAGCCGGTACCAGCCCCTGATGGGCCTGATCCTGCTAGGGGTCATTGTGGCGCTGCTATTCCAGGACGATCGGGAATTCACGTCCTCCGGAATCACCGGTTTGCGCAGCATCTTGATCTTTTTCGGAATCGTGCTGGGAATTATCAACCAGCGTACGCGCTTTTGCTTCGTGCGAGCCTTCCGGGAACCCTTCATGACCGGGGATGGGTCCATGACCAAGGGAGCGGCGGTGGCCCTCCTGGTGGGCGTGACCGGCTTCGCCGTCATCAAAGGCTCCGAACTGAGCGATCTGAGAGACTTGGAAACCATGGTCAACCCATCCGTTTGGATCGGCTCGATCTCCGGGGGCATCATCTTCGGCTTCGGAATGGTGCTCTCCGGCGGGTGCGCATCGGGCAGCCTGTGGCGGTTGGGAGAAGGGCAGCTGAAATTCGTGCTGGTGCTGACCATGTTCGCCGTTACCAACGCCGCCTTTTCCTTGTACCTGCGCCTGTCGGGTTTCCGGCAGTCGTGGGGGGAGGATGCCTATTTTCTCCCCGATTACATCACCTGGTCCGGGGCCGTGATTCTCCTGGTGGGCATTCCCATCCTCTGGTATCTGGTGGCTGCCTGGAATGAGAAGACCGGAAAGCTGGTCATCAAATAGCGCCGCATCCGGCCCGCGGGAAATCCACCCCCGGGCCAGCCCTGGCGTACTCGTGGGTACTCCCCATGCGATTCTTTCATTGTTTACCCGCTTCCATTTGCCGGATGGCGATTTTCCGCACGGCCTTGCGGGCGGCCTCCCTCAATTCCGGGTGATAGCTGGAAAGATGGCCCGAGAGATAGCGCTGACCCTCGATCCGGCCCAGATCGCCCAGGGCTTCGATCCACATCCCTTTCTCCGCGGCCCCCTCCGCTTTTTCCAACCCCGCTCCGAGAAACGGGAGGGATCCCGCATCTCCGAACAGCCCGAGGGACTTGATCAGCACCGGGCGTGGAATGCCATCCGCGCCGGAATCGATCAATTCCATCAGGACGGGAACGGCCTCCTTCGCTTCCAGTTCCTGCAAGGCCATCAGGGCGGCGTACCGTACCGTCGCATTATCGTGCCGCAACCATTCCAGGAAGAGGGGAATGCCTCCCTTGGGATCCAGAATTTTCAGCATTTCCACGATTTTCAGTTGCTGGGTATCCTCCGCTTCCCGAAAGAGGCGTTTCAGGGCCGTGGTTCCCTCCGGCATACCCATCTCGGCCAGACAAACGGCGCCATCCAGGCGCAGAAGGAACACCTTGTCCTCTAGCGCCTTCCCGCAAAGGGCCTGGGACAACCTTCCGGGAAAACCGGGCAGGAGCCCCAACAGGGAACGCCGGAAGGCGGGATGGTGCACGGTATCCCACTTCCCGATCAGGCGCCCCACATCCCCGGGCTCCAAACCTTGAGGGAAGGCCCGGAAATACCGCATCGCCAGCACCACCAGCCGGACATCGGGCGCATGGAGAAAGGGGCGCAGGTAGCTCGCCGACCGGGGATCCCCAAATGCGATGGCCGCCGTCAGCGAGGGAACGTGCAGCCGTGAATCTGACGCCCCCAGCGCCTGGTGCACCAATCCCAGGTAGTCCCGATTGCCGGATACTCCCATCAGCCGCAGAAGAATCCGCCGATCCCACGGATCGGAAGCGGCTAAATATATGGCGATTCCCTCCGGGGAATTTTCGGCCAACATAACGGATATCCGGATTTCGGCAGCGCCGATCCTGTCTGCCGGCAACGATTTCAGGGCGGCCAGTGCGGCAAGAGCTTCCCTGATCTCCTGTTCAGGGTTCTCCACCGGCTGCCCCCGGAGCGGGTCCAGCAAAAGCAGCCCCAGCATTCCTGCCAGCATTCCGGCAATCATAGTGGAGCGGATTGGCGATCCCACGGCTCACTCCAGGAATTGAATGGCATATTTCGCGAAGTACACCGCTCCCACCCCCGTGATCAGCAAAGCGCTGATCCAACTAACGCGAATCCCCCAGACCCCGCTGCCCACGGTAGCCCCGAACCACCGGGAGGCCTTGATGAAAACGATCCCCACCGCCATCAAGGTGGCGGCCAGGCCCAGGGAAAACACCATCACCAGCAACAGGCCGGTTTCCATCTGCCCCCCGGCAACGGAAGCCAAAAACACGGCCAGTCCTTCCGGGCAGGGGACGATTCCCCCCGATACGCCCAGCAGAAACACCTTGTAGAGGGAGGTCATCTGCTCCGGCTCCGGATGGCTGTGGGAGAATCCGGGCAGGTGGACATGATCCTCGCGATGGTCACGAACATGGGTGTGAGGGTGAGGGTGATTTTGTGTGTGGGTGTGGTGATGATCGGAGGCGGAGTGGCGGGAAGGTTCGCTGGCAACCGCGTGCCCATGTTCAGGAGGATGCTGATGGGATCCGCCTTCTTCCATACCGTGGATGTGAGGGTGGGAGGGACCCAACAAGGCATGCCTGCGCCAGAGGCTCCAAATCAGGGTGATCCCGACCGCCATAATCAACAAGGCGGCGAAGGCGCCCAGATACCGCTCGATCTCGTCCTGATTCCAAAAGAGCGCACCCCACCCGGCCACGGCCGCCAGGATATAGATGACCAGGGTGTGGGTTATGGTGACCACGATGCCCAGCAACACCGCATCCTTGACGGTACCCCGCGTGCCCACCAGATAGGCGGCGACAATGGTCTTGCCATGCCCGGGTTGCAGAGCATGAATCGCCCCCAACACGAACGCGGTCAGCCAGATATACCCCCCCATCCATTCAAGCAGGATTTCCATGGAACGATTCGCGGCTCCTCCCCTTGCCTCCTGAGCAAGGGCGATTTATTTTTCAGGTTCTTTTGCCGATGCCGATTGTGTTCTATCCGACCGCATGACCCACCCCCAGAGAATACCGATGTCGGCGTTGGGATAGGGGGAGGGATTCCGCAGATGGAGCAAGTCCGCCAACACTTTGCGCGCCTGCTCGTGGTTTCCCTGCTCTTGCTGAAGCACGCTGAGGCGGGAATAGGGTTCCGGCCAGAAGGGATCGGCCTCGATCGCCTTGTTGTAATAGGCGATGGCTTCCAGGGGACGGTTTGTTTTCTCGCGAATCCGGCCCATCCAAAAATTGAGATCGTGCGGGAGGGCATTGCTTGGGATATTGTTCGTCAATTCCTGTTCCGCTTCCCTGTATTTTTCCAGCCGGAAAAGCAGCCGGGCCCGCACCACCCTCCGGAAAGGGATCAGTCCTTTCGTGCCCTCCGTAATTGCGTTGACTATTTTTAACGCGCCGGCGAAGTTTCCACGAATTTCGTCAATGAGCGCACTTCCCACCGCAGCGGTTTGATTGCGCGGATCGATTGCCAGCACCTTGGCAAAAGCCTGGGCCGCCTTCTCCAACTGGTTGTACTCCAAATGCCAAACCCCCACTGCGTTTCCGGCCACGGTGTCGCGGGGATTGAGGCGCAACACAATCCGGCTTTGCAGATAAAAAGCCTTCTCCTGGGGGGTGTGGCCAAACACAGGGCCAGGAAAGACCCGCACTGCCCAGGCGGTGAACAGCAGCAGCGATACGATGATTCGAATGCCCTGCAAGATTCCTGATCCCCTGCGAGGTAAGGGCAGTTTTATCTCCCGATTGACTCCAGCTTCGCTTTTGAGAAGGAAGCTTGTTATCGTAAAATATTCACAGATGATTGTCTTGTGACCGGAATTGTCCCAAGAATCGGGGGTGCGGACCGGACGAGAGGAAAGCCTCAGGCGGAAATGCCACGGGGAATGGAATAGGATGCTCACTCCAATTGCCGGAATCATAGCGGGGACCGTGCACGTACTGGCCGGACCGGATCATCTCGCCGCCGTGGCGCCCCTGGCTGCCGGGGGACACCAGCGGGGGTGGCAGTTGGGATTATCATGGGGCCTGGGACACGCCACGGGGGTATTGCTGATCGGCATCCTGGCGCTGCTTCTGCGGAACCAGCTCCCCCTGGAGTCGATATCCTCCTGGAGCGAACGCCTGGTGGGCGTGGCCCTGATCGCCATCGGCGCCTGGGGCCTGCACCGGGCTTTGCGCCAACGGCTTCACGTGCACGAGCATTCCCATGATGGCGTCCGGCACGCCCATATTCACTTTCACCAGCACATTAAGGGGGAAAACAGGAACCACGAAATCCGCCAACCCCATCTGCATTCCCATCTGTCTATTGGAATGGGAATTCTGCACGCATTCGCGGGAAGCGCCAATATCCTCGGTGTGCTGCCGGCCCTGGCCATTCCCGGATTCGCAGGGGCCTTGACCTACCTGATGTTTTTCGGTTTGGGTTCCATTGCCACCATGACAATTTTCGGGAAACTAATCCAGGTTTCCATGGAAAAACTGCTGCGTTCCGGGTTCAACCCATATCGGTTGTTTCTGACCGGCACCTCCACCGCCGCCATCGCCGTGGGGGGAATCTGGCTGGTGGCATGATCCGCTCGACGCGTTCCCGATGGACAATCTTCGAATTGCACCGAAAATATCCCGAGCATTCCCAATGAAAAGTGTGGCATCTGCTATTGCGATTGAAGCGCATCCAGTAAAAGCAAATCCGGCCGAGGTACCAATCCACGAAGGCATTCCATGAGTGTTCGAATTGCGTTGTTGCTGGGGGATCCCGGGGGAATCGGCCCGGAGTTGGCCGCGAAGCTGGTGGCGCAGGAAGGCCTATCCACGCAAGCTGCGATCCTGGTTATCGGCGATGCGGAGGTGTACAGGAAGGGCGCGGAGATTGCGGGAGTGGAACCGATCACCCGCATCGTGGAAAATCTTGCGGACGCCGAAATGGAGGCGGGAAATCCGCTGCTGCTGGATTTCCGCCCCTGTGGAGACGATCCCTACGTCCTTCGGGAAGCCGCCGAGGTGAACGGGAGCTACGTCCTGGAATCGTTGAAAAAGGCTGTGCAACTGTCCAGGGAAGAAAAAGTGGACGGCATTTGCTTTGCCCCGCTCAACAAACAGGCCATGCACATGGCCGGCTCTCCCTTCCAGGACGAATTGCATTTCTTCGCCCACGAATTGCGCTACACAGGATATCTTTGCGAACTCAATACCTTTGACCGTCTGTGGACGACCCGGGTTACCTCCCACATTCCCCTGGGAGAGGTGAGCGGACAAATTTCACAGGAGCGGGTGTTGCAATCGGTGGACATGGCCGACCTGACCCTGCGGGCGGCAGGTTACGAGCGGCCCCGCATTGCCGTTGCCGCGCTCAATCCTCATGCCGGGGACGGAGGATTGTTCGGACGTGAGGAAATCGACATCATCGCACCCGCCGTTGAGCAGGCGCGGAAAAAGGGCCTGACGGTCGCAGGGCCATTCCCTTCCGATACGGTATTCATCAAGGCCAGGGAGGGGGAGTTCGACGTGGTGGTGACGATGTACCACGACCAAGGGCAAATCGCGATGAAGTTGATGGGATTTGAAAAAGGCGTAACGGTGCAGGGCGGTTTGCCTATTCCCATCACCACTCCGGCCCACGGTACCGCCTTCGATATTACCGGCCAGGGCATCGCCAATGTTGAAGCGATCCGGCAGGCATTTTATTTGGCTTGTAAAATGGCCGAACGGTAGCGGACGGCCTCATCCTGATCCAGCGTAAGCCGCAAGTGACAACCACCATGAACAGCGGGCAGAAATTCCGATTGCACGAACGCCTGGCCGCCGACACGGCTCCGGTGGAACCGCTCCCCTTGTGCGACCTCCGGCTGATGGACGAGCGCAGGTATCCCTGGTTGATTCTGGTCCCGCGAAGGGAAAGCATCCGCGAAATACACAGGTTGCACCCCGATGACCGGGTCACGCTGATGGAGGAAATCGTCCTGACTTCCGAGACAATCGAAACACTCTTTCACACCGAGAAGATCAACGTAGGGGCCTTGGGAAACCTGGTGCCCCAGCTTCATATTCACGTGATCGGGCGCCGCCAAGGCGATGCGGCATGGCCCGGTCCCGTATGGGGAAGCGGCCCGGCGGAGCGTTACCCAGCAGCTGATTTGAAGGAGACCGTGAAGCGGATTCGTGAATATTTGCAATCCGAAGTTTGATGAAATCCAGTTTTCAGCGTGATTTCAAAAGAGGATCCAATGTGTCCTGTTTTCAATCGACAGCACGAGTTGAATCAGATAGAAACTGAATCTGAAAATTCATTCGACCCGTTATTTCCTCCCACCATCAAACAAACTTTCATTATCAAGCGGAACCAAAATGAACGACAATCAACCTCTCTCCGGTGTATTTTCGCCAGTCATAACACCGTTCAAGGAAGACCTTAGCGTTGATGCCGAGCGTCTGGTTGGCCATTGCAAGTGGCTCCTTTCACAAAACGTGGGCTTGGCTGTCTTCGGCACCAACAGCGAGGCGAATTCGCTATCGGTGGAGGAACGGCTGGAATTATTAGACGCATTGGCGGACGCGGGCGTGGATCCGCGCCGGATGATGCCGGGTACCGGATGTTGCTCACTAGTTGATTCAGTCCGCCTGACCTCTCATGTTGTAAAGATGGGATGTGCCGGCGCGCTGATGCTCCCTCCATTTTTCTACAAGGGTGTCAGCGATGAGGGATTGTTCCGCTATTTCGCCGAGGTGATCGAACGTGTCGGGGATGAACGCTTGCGGATATACCTCTATCATATTCCGCCAGTGAGCCAGGTTCCGATCACCTTGAAGCTGATAGAGCGCTTGTTGAAGGCATACCCGGTGACCGTCGCTGGTGTGAAAGACTCGTCCGGAAATTGGGAAAATACAAAAGCTATGTTGGATGAATTTCCTGGCTGGGGGATATTCTCCGGCAATGAATTGGTACTCTTGGAGAATATGCGCAATGGCGGGGTTGGGTGCATATCTGCCACAGCCAATGTAAACCCTGCCTCGATTCATCGTTTATTTGCGGAATGGGAGTCCCCCGGTGCGTTATCCATGCAGGAAGAGGTTAATGATATTCGAAATTTCATCCAACAATTTCCCATGATCCCATCCTTGAAATTCATCACGGCAAATTTTAGCGGAGATCCAGCATGGAAGAAACTTCGCCCTCCTCTGTTGGTACTTACAGAGGAAGAATCGTCCGAATTGTTGTGTGGTTTGAATGATCGTGGGTTTTCAATGCCTGGTCTCAGTGTGCACCAAGGGGCCGCTGATTAGAGATAGACATCAGCTTATATTCACACCACTCTATTGGAATCCCTCCGGATATCGGATTCGTGTAAGTAACATTGCCTTTTTTTGTACCGATTTCAATCTATCTCTCATCCAATATGACAGCTGATTACCTTCTCCCTTTTCAACAAAGAAACTCAGTCACCACCAAAAGTGATAGAGTCACCATACATTACAATATCGATTTTTTCCTCTTGATATCCATTCGCAGGAATTCAATTAGCTATAATGAATATTTTATTATTCAATCTCCAATCCATGGAAATTTTTTTTTGTATTTAATCCTACTAGGAATTTCTAAACATAATCATGCCATCTCTATAACAAAAAATTTAATTATTGAATTTACTTGATAATATTATCCGATAATAATGAGCATTTACGTGTAATAAAGCTAATTGCTATTTTCAGTCCCCCATATTTTGAACACATTTTCAGGGTCTATAAGGTTTTTTAGTTCAATTTCTCCCAGATCCTCCACACTCCATATTAAATTACTGTCATATTTTTGAAATTTCACCCTTTCCATCGTTTCAGTGCTGATCACAATGCTACCGTTATTCGCTATATCTTGTAACCTGGCTGCCAATATCGTTGTCCTCCCGGTAGCGGTAAACGTAATCCTTGTCCCGGAAATAGCCTCAAATTTCGTAAATCCTACTAGAGCACTACCTGAGTTAATGCCTATATTGATCTTCAAACAATCTTCCCCTTTTTCCTTACCTTCACAAATTTCCTGAGTAACTGTCTGGATAGTGAGCGCTGTTTTAACTGCATTAAATGCATGCAAATTCGATTTATCCCCTCGGAATATGATCATCAATCCATCTCCAGCGGTTTCCGTAATGTCCCCATTATTTTCGTAAATGCAATCCAAGTATTGGGAAAAATAATCCTGTATCAATTCATCGATTTTTTCCGGTTCCATAGCCTCAGTTAGTAATGTCGATCCTTCAACATCCAGGAATAACACTGTTACGTCTTCCTCGATTTTTCCTTTTTCCAAAGCCCCAGGATCTGTACCTAGGGTTTTTCTCACATTCTGGGGAACAAACTTAGAAAGATTTTTTTCCAAATCCTCCATCAATTGAACCCTGGCTATTGTGCGTTTCAATTCCCGGTTGTTTTTCTCCAGCAATTCACGGCTCATCCTTACCTCACGCACCATTACTCGAAAACTTTCATTCAGTTGGGAAATCTCATCTCTCCCTCGAATCGGATCAATTTCAATATCCAGATTGCCCTCAGCCAACTGGTATGTGGCATCCCTGAGACGCACTAAGGGCCGCAAGAGTTTTGTTGAAATTGCCCAGAAAAAAATCCATCCTAACAACAAAATTGCCACGCTCATCAATAAAACATTTATCGCATCCATCCGGATCGCCTGATCTACATCTTCCGCAAACTTATTAATCATCAATATTGCGATCACTTTTCCTTCATGCACAATTGGTTCATTGAACTGTAAATATTCATAGGTTCCAAATCCAAATAATCCCGTATTCATCCTTCCTGTGTTTTCCCAAGCCCCGTTTGCAGCCTTTAAAGTTTCAGGAAATCTTTCGTGTAAAAATACATCCTGTGTTACAAAAAATTGACTGTTCCCATCCGCGATATAATAAAATTTCCCATTCTGCTCCCTTTTCATCACCACGGCGTTATCCACATTGAAATCCACCTGGATTTCTTTTAAAAAATTCACCAGGGATTTATGCGGACCAGTTCCGGTAAATTCTTTTCGCTCCAATACCTGGACCAATATGGGATCAATTTTCTTCACGGCCAAGTCAGCGATTATCTCAAGTTGCTTTGCCAAACTGTCGATGTGATTCCTTTTTATATCAGTCCAATAGGAATATACCAAAGGCCCCAATGCCGCAAAAAATATCAATAAAAAAATTATGAGATTTTTGAATGTTATGGAATAGAAAAAAGCCACACGGGATCCCACCTTTTTTGGAAATTCAATTTCACCGAAACTTCCAGGATTCGTATCGGAGCTGTTTTGTTTAAATTCGGAATTCATTGTGGATTGATGATCCAGTCAAGATAATAGTCCCGGATGATTTATCCGGACCCTCCGTTATGCCCTTGGATTGATCCACTTGATTCTCGATCAATCATCCTCAAATATGACTGCCAACAATGCATCACGGGTTTCCATAAATTTATCTGAATGAAGATGAATGGACAACTCGTATTCTCCCATCACCTCGATGCTAACGGTATCGGATTTTTTTTTAAATCAAAGCTGATTGAAAATATTTTATCCAGGATAGAAAAATTTAAAACACACCTGTGATGGATATTTTTCATTGCGCACCTGCCCAATTGCACAATTTTCACTCCATACCTTTTCAATGGCCGAACATTCTTCTCCCTACACATCACACTTCTTCGAGCCGTGAAGATGGAGGCTATTCACCCTTGGAAAGAATTCTGCCGTACATTCTCTGCCCTATCCCCGGCTTAAAACCATCCAGCCACATGCTTTTGAATATCGGCCCACAGGAATGGTAACAAATATGATACACTTGCAAACCAAGTTATTTCCATGAGTGTATTTCAGTTGAATTCCGAATTTCACTCATCGTTCCAGCAATACCACGGATGGGGACTGTCACGGAATATGAGGGGGAATTCTGATATGTTAAAAATTCTGGACATCATTACCGGACGTCAAAAAAGGGAAAATGCCGCGTATTCCGCCATTTTTCACCTAAGCCAGGAAAAAAAAACCGTCCGGGTTGAAATCGAATCCTCATCGGTTCGGTTTTACTCCAGATTACTGCTCCGCTCAGGCGCAGTGGTGCTTTCATACCCGCAGGAAATCGACCAGAATCTGCATGAAGGAGGCTGGGTGCGTATTCTCTCGCAGGATGGCGGTGGGGATGATCTCCGGCTGCAAATTTCCTCCCTTCGCTATAGTGGATCGGGCCAAATGTCCGTGGAATTGGGGCACATGACCCTCCTCTGTAAAATTCCCGGAGCAAGTTTCGACCTAGCAAAACGCCAGTCCGAACGCATGCAAACCACCCGGTTCAATAATTTGTTGTTAGAGATTCCAGGTCTCCCCACACCGTTCAGAATCATCGATTTGAGCATGCATGGATTGAAAATTCATGTGTCCAATGAAGATTTAAAAAAGCATTTTCACATTGGAGATTCAAAAAAAAGGGGAGTAATTCGCTTTGGCTCCAATTTTTCCATCATTGTTTTCAACTTGGTGCCAAGGCATCTTAATGGGGATTTGGTTGGAATGGAAATGGATCTCGATAAATCTGAATCCGGGAGTAAAAAATTACAGTACGTTCTGGATACCCTGAAAAAGAAGGAGCTTCATCCCTCCGGGTAACACCTCATTATTCCTGCTCCCTGTTCTTTCTTGTTCTCCTTCATACTCCAAAGCCTTACCCGCCCCTTCTTGCAGGATTAACATCCGCTGGCCCTTTTTTTCTTTCTGATTCCCGATATGATGTCATTTCATGGTTGAAACCTCCCACGGGAGCCCTCCCCCTATCTTTTTGAAAGGAATCACGATGAAGACGACCGCCTTGGCGATCCTTTCTTTTCTATTGGCCTTTGGTATCACCGCCGCTCAATCCAAAAATAGATTGAATACAGACCAAAAGAAAATGAGTTACAGCATTGGAATGAATATCGGTAAAAATTTGACCAGGCAAAATCTCGAATTGCATACCAGTTCCCTTTTCCTTGGATTGCGTCACGGTTTATCCGGCAAAAATGCGCTGCTTTCAGACCGGGAAATCCGCGAAGTCATGGCGGCTTTTCAAAGAACCATGCGGGGTAAGGCCCAGGCATTGAAAAAAAACAAGGGAGACAAAAATAAAACGGAAGGGGCGGCATTCCTCGCTTCCAACAAAAAGATATCCGGTGTGAAAACCACCAAAAGCGGGCTCCAATACAAATTGTTGAAACCAGGGAAAGGAACCTCTCCCACCCCTACCGACACCGTGGAAGTGCATTACAAAGGTACGCTGCTCGATGGGAAGGAATTCGACAGCTCCTATAAACGCCGTAAACCCGCCACGTTTCAGGTAAACCGGGTCATCAAGGGTTGGACAGAGGCGTTACAGATGTTGAAACCTGGGGGTCAAATGATGGTTTGGATTCCTTCCAATTTGGCGTACGGCGAACGTGGCGCCGGTCTGATGATTGGTCCCCACGCCACATTGATTTTCGATATAAAACTGATTTCGGTGAAATAGCGAGTGCCGAATGGCGGAACTTCACGTTAAATATTTTCAGGCGGTCCGGTTGTCGTTCCACGGAATTTACAAATAATCCGAGTACCAGCCTTCTGACACGAAGGCAGATGGCGCATTCCCCCAGGACCTCCATCCTGCCGTTGGAGAGCACCTCCCATCTCGTACTCCATTCCAGTCAGCTGCATCCACACTCCGTGCTACGGCGATTGAGGCGGTGAGTCCTCCTCACCCCGGCCGCAGTTCCTGGAGATTCCCCCGCCCTCCGCCGCACGGATGGGGCTTCCTCCCGATCATCATTCCAGCATCCCAAAAAGTAGCTATGAATTAAAAAATAGAAATATAAATATTATTTTGTTGACTTTTCCAAACCTCCGAGTTATCCTACATATAACCTGATCGGAAATGGAATATGTCACTTCCATCCACGGATCCTTGTGGCCGAGGTAATGCCGCCCCCCTCCGGTATTCCTCATGCGACGGCCGCAAGGATCCGTGTCCTTTTTCGCTGGACTCATGCAACGATCCTTTCCTTGAACGGCGCACCCCATGCCCACCTGTATCGAATACACCACAACGTTCCCCGATCCCTCTTTTCGGAAATCGAAAATCACTCCCCGATGGGATGATCTATCCGCTCAGAACCCCCCATAAACATTGATGTAGCGGATGTTGGGGAATTCAATTGGTAAAGGCTTTTGCTGGCTCGAAGTTTGCTTAAAAATAAATGCGATACGGCGAAGATGGAAACCGGACGATCATAGGATTTCACGATCACCTTCCTATTTTGCTGGAATTGCCTACCGGGTATCGAGTACGTTCATGAAAAAAGCTGCCGGAATCTTCCTCTTTCTAAGTCTGACCCTTCCCTGGACCACGCACGCCCAGGTTGCGGTGCCATCCATTGTGCCGGGCGCTCCCAGGATATTCAGCTCCAGGTTCCCCATCGCCATGCAAACCTCCGCTACCACGGAAAATCCGGCCGCTTTGCAATGGGGCGCCCCCGGCAGAATCATCTATGGCATTATCTATGGCGATGGCTATGCGCTCAATTCCAACTTGGAGGGTAATATTGATGGTGAGTACGTCGGATTTCGGCTGATTGGAGAAAACGTCTCTATCGCCCTGGAATCGGCGGGCTATTCCCTATCCTCTCTGGTAAATCCAGTGGAGGAAGACACTTCTTCCTTTATTCTCGCCTTTACCGGCCCCGAATTTCTTGCCTGGGGTGTTTCCCTCACTAAACGCGATTACCAGGAAAATCCCGGAACGGTGGATACCTGGGAAACGGAGGGAAAAACCGCCGGTGTATCCTGGAAAATTTTGAACTGGTTGTACCTTGGCTACGCCCTGGGACGGGAAGATGAAAACACCGTAATCACCGGGGTTTCCGATACTTTGGATCGCACATTTCAAATGGCGGGAATCGGATTGCGCAGCGGCGGTGGCTGGATTTGGCATCTGGAATATTCTGTTATCACCAAGGATCCGTATGTAGGTACGGCCGGGACGGAAGAGGACGGATACGGATTGACGCAAATCACGGTGGAAACGAACTTTCTCGAACTCACCCTGGCTTACACCGATTACAGTATCTCCGGGACAGGAACGATGGCCGATGTGGAGATCGATGGCTACACCTTCGATTTCGGGTACGCCCCCCTGCTCGGTTTCGCCCTCAGCTTCCGATATGAAGACAGCACACTGGTCAGTGCGGGCGTCGAAACGTTCATCGAAAAAATCCACTCCGTTACCGCCGCCTGGCAATTCTGAATTCCCCCGCAAGCAACATCGGCCGGATGTTTCCCTGCCCTGCCGCACCGCCCCCCCCAATTTCCACCTTTCCATGGTATAACCGGGCAATCTCCGCACCGGAGGCCATCCGCTCCGCTGTGGGCCTGAGTTTAAGCAGCATGGTGCTTAATGCCGGTACTTGGTGGCAGAAGTAATCTGTTTAACTCTTTGTAATCCATAAAGAATGTTATCGTATTTTCATGCGCGAACTTCTGCCATGAAGTACTAAACATAATCAACGCGGTACTTCAGCGTGACCCGATTGATGAACGTCCGTCAGGTGGCGGAATACCTCAATA
>CAZOXD010000078.1:2509-20056 GCA_964583525.1 uncultured Pseudomonadota bacterium | reverse complement strand
CTCCCCGTCGGCATACGCATCAATAAAGACTTTGCGGGGGATTGGTGTTCCCCCCTTCCCACCCCCTACCACCGCACGTTGGCATGGGCCGCTTCCAGGCGCTTGGAGAGATCGAAGCCCATGGTCAGTTGCATGGCGGAGTTCAGCCCGGGCTTTTTGTCGAGGAACTTCTTCAGCACGGCCTTGGGCCAGGACATGTACCAGGTGGTTTCCAGGGCCACCACGTCGGCGGGCGCCGCGCTTTCTGTAATGTAGGGGATGCCGCCGATGAACTGGCCCTCCGTCAGTTCTTCCACCGGCTTGCCGTCCTTCATCACACAGGCCTTCCCGGCGCAGATCACCATCAACCGGCCCAGCTCCGCGCCCTGGGCGATGAAAGTGGCGTCCTTTTCCGCGCATTCCCAACGCCCCAGGCCGAGCAGTTCCAGCATTTCGCGGGGAGTGAGGCAGCGGAACGCCAGTTGATAGAGCCGCAGATCGTTTCCCGTCAGGTGCACCGGCCTGCGCTCCAGGATCAGGCGCACGATCCAGTAAATATTGAGCGCGGTAAAGAGCAGGTTCCAGTAGATCGCCACCAGCAACGGATCGGGCCGGAAATAGAAATAGGGAATCAGGCAGGAGGCCGCCACCACCGTCAGCACCCGCAGCCAGAGAATGTCCCGCACCAGGTAGGAAAACAGATAGAGCAGGTTGGCGATGTTGATGAGAATTTCCATGGACTTCCTCCGGGTAGGGTTTCCCGTTCGAATTTCGCTTCGGCCGGGGAGAAATTCCTTCGCGCCCTGCCATCGTTCAACGGGCAATCGGGTTTGACATGGTTTCCATTCCCGGCGGAATAGTACTTGCCGGGAGGTGTTTTTGCCTTCGTGGATTTTTCTTTGTTATATTGAAATGGGGAAGGAAAAATGGCTGCGATCCCGCAGCCATCGCTTCGCAATTTCGCAGGACATTGGCCTTTATGGGCCGTTGAGTCCACCGGTGTTCCGGAAGGCGGGATTTCCGGCACCGGCACGGGGAGCGTATCATTCCATGAACGAAGCCGGCTATCCGGGAAAATGCCATGAGCGATTCCATTTCAACCGCGGCACGCACCGCCCGCATCTATTACAACAGCAAGGAAGCCGACGATTTCTATTTCAAGGTTTGGGGTGGGGAGAATATCCACGTGGGAATCTACGATGGCCCGGATGAATCCATCGCCACCGCCAGTTGGAGAACCGTGGAGCACATGGCCTCGAAACTGAAACCAATCGGGCCAAACAGCCGGGTGCTGGATATCGGCGCCGGGTATGGAGGAGCGGCGCGCTACCTGGCCGGGAAATATGCATGCTCCGTGGTCGCGTTGAACATCAGTGAAACCGCCAACGATCGCAACCGCCTCATGAACAAGGAGCAGGGTTTGGATCATCTGGTCGAAGTGGTGGAAGCCAATTTCGAGGAAATTCCCTACCCTCCCGCGTCCTTCGACATCGTCTGGTCGCAGGACGCCATGCTTCATAGCGGAAGGCGGGATGTGGTATTGCGGGAAGTGGCGCGGGTATTGACATCCTCCGGAGAGTTCATCTTCACGGACCTGATGCAAACCGACACCTGCCCGGAGGGCGTGCTGAAGCCGATCCTGGACCGCATTCACCTGGAAGACATGGCCTCGCCCGGGTTCTACCGGGAAACGGCCCAAGGAAGCGGTTTTTTGGGGGTGGATTACCAGGACCTCACTCCCCACCTGACCGCCCATTATGCAAGTGTGCTGAGGGTGACCGAGGAAATGGAAACCTCCGGTAGCGACGGGTTCGACCCCGAATATATTGCAAGAATGAAAACCGGTTTGCGGCGCTGGGTCGAGGGCGGGGAAATGGGCTACTTGGCCTGGGGGGTATTCCACTGCACGCGGGGATAACCGGGAACCTTCCCCTGACCATGACCTGTATTCAAACACAAAAACTCCGCCCGCAGGTTGACTTATCTCTCCCCAGGATACGATGAACTGGTACGATTCCCTGGGGGAGATCCTGCCGTCTCTGGAGCCATGGCTGGCCCTGGTCTCCTGGCTGCCTGCGCTGGCCTGGCTGGTTGCCGCGGGGTGCCTCTGGCGCGCATCCCGGCGCATACTCTCCCTCGCGGATGCGCCGGAACCGCCGGAAACACAGAAAGCCGGGGAGTCCCTGCCCGGCGTGTCGGTGATCGTGGCCTTGCGCAACGAGGCGCCGTCCATCGAACGCACAATCCGCTCCCTGCTCGCCCAGCAGCTGCCCTCCCTGGAAGTGATCGCCGTGGACGACCGCTCCGACGACGGCAGCGGGGAGATCCTGGAACGGCTGGCGGAAGGCGATTCCCGGCTCAAGGTGGTGCGGGTGAAGACCCTGCCCCCCCACTGGCTGGGGAAGAACCACGCCTGCCACCTGGGGGCGGGCCAGGCCCGGGAGGAGATGCTGCTCTTCACCGATGGGGACATAATCTTCGAGCCGGACGCCCTGCGGCGGGCGTTGCTCCTGATGGAACGCCACGGCCTCGGCCATCTCGCCGTTGCGCACCAGTTGATCGCGCCGGGATTTTTGGAGCGGGCCTTCCAGAGCGCCTTCGGCATGTTCTTTGTGCTGCGCTTCCGAATTTGGAACCTGCACAGGCAGGGCTCCTCGGGCTATACCGGGATCGGCGCCTTCAATCTGGTGCGCCGTGAATCCTACCTGGCCATGGGCGGTCACCGCATCCTTTCCATGGAGGTGGTGGACGACGTCAAGTTGGGACTGATCCTGCGGCGCAGCGGGGTGCCCCAGGCCATGGCGGTTTCGGGCGGGCGGGTCTACCTGCGCTGGCAGGAAGGGTTCCGGGGCTGCCTGCGCGGGCTGCAGAAGAACCTCTTCGCCGGGATGGAGTGGCGCTGGAGTATGATGCTGGCCTCCTTGGCAGGGCTGGGGCTGATGACCCTCGCGCCCTGGGTGGCGCTGACCCTGACGGATCTCTGGGCCACACGGTTGGCCGCCGGAATGGGGATTCTGCTGCCGACGCTGTTGCTGGGGATTGCAGCCCGGCGCGGCGGGGGTAGGAGCGGGTTGGAGGGCTTCGCATTTCCCTTCGCCGTGGGAGCCCTGATCGCCGCCACCCTGACCAGCGCCCTTTCCGCCACCTGGCGGGGCGGAATCGTCTGGCGCGAGACGCGCTACAACCTCACGGAATTGCGGGCGGGCTGCGTGCGGGAAAAGGACTGGCCCAAAGCCAAGGCCGTAGGGTGGAAATGAGGGGGGTGGAAGTGAGGGGCCCATCCCGGAAAATACTTTTTGAAAATGGCATCATTCACCGCATGGATTGTGCGATTTGAAACCCGCAACGATCAAGGCCCTATGGTCCTTTCCGCTAGACGCCCCGAGTCGATCGCCAGGATTATGCCCCTCCTTAACGTACTGAGCCGCTATTTTCGGGCTGAGGTGAAAGGTTTGGAAAGAATCCCGGCGGGAGCGGCCCTCCTGGTAGGCAATCACAGCGGTGGCATGGGCTCCCCCGATTTTGTATTCGCCGCCCGTTTTTTTACCCACTTTGGCCCCTCGCAACCGTTATATGCCCTGGGCCACGATATGATTACCCGCACCCCTCTGCTGGGACGATTTCTCAGGCGCTTCGGCGTGGTTCCCGCCACGCCGGAAAACGCGCTGCGCATCCTGCGCAAGGGGGGAAAGGTGCTCGTTTATCCCGGAGGGGATCTGGATTCCCTGAGGCCTTTCAGGGACCGCAAGCTGGTGCGCCTCGGCGGGCGGACGGGATTTATCAGGATCGCATTGGAGGCGGGCGTGCCGATTGTCCCGGTCGTCACCGCCGGCAGTCACGAGACATTTTTCGTGGCGGCGCAAGGGGTGCGGCTGGCCAAATGGTTGAGAATGGAACGCCTGCTGCGCTTGCACACCTTCCCTGTGATTTTCTGCCTGCCCTGGGGATTGATCCTGGGGCCGTTGTCCCTAATTCCCTATTGGCCCCTGCCGGCCAAGGTAACGGTGCAGGTGGGCGATCCCATCCGGTTCGACAACCGGCCCCGCGGGGAGAATTTCCAGCGCGAATACCGGCAGGTTCTCGCAATCATGCAATCCATGCTCGACGATCTTTACGCCCGGCGCCGTTTTCCCGTGCTGGGATGAGGGGGGATCGGTGGAAAGCAACGTCAGCGGGGGGAATCCCTCCCCTCCAGCTTGTACGGCACTTGCGCGCCGCCTCCTGATCCGCCGAATGCGTGGGAGGGGAACTGAAAGTGCCGCCTACCCCACTTCCAGCACCGCGCCCCGGGGATCGGCGCCGCCGCGCCATGGCCGTACCAGCCCAACTCCATATCCGCGCAACCGGCCTAATCAATCGGTCATTCGGGTTCGCGCACCACGTCGAAGGAACCGCTCATCGCCGCAACCGGGCAATCGATTCCGGCTGTGGTGAGCCCTCCGAACGTGCCGGTGATGCGGCCGCCCACCTCGCCGAATGTTTCCAACACGAATGTCCCGCCATTCCCCACGCAGAGGTCCCATAAGTCCCCGTAGAGGACACTGGCCTCCCCGGAGATCATATTTCCCGTGACAGCATATTCGTCGGGGAGCGGGGATATGGCCCCCCACAAGTCGATATTGAGCATGAAAATCGGCTGTGGCGGGGTGGAGAGGGGCGTTATCCCCGCGGAGAGCCCGTCCGCGGCCACATACGAAGCGAAATTAATCGAAACCCCGCCCGTACCGCCCGATTTGTATCGGGCATAAATCTCTGCATCGCAGACGAGACCGCCGCTATCGGTTTCCACGTAACTGATGCCATCAATGGTGAAGGTATCCCCATCGCAGGAGAGCGATATGATGTCCGGCCCCCCACCAACCGGTTCGCATCCCACCAGCCCCAGCAACAATGCAATGGCCAGGATTGCTCCTGAATTCCAGTGCTTACCGTTCATATTTTCCCCAAGAGACCATATATTATCATGGCAGCCAAGCTTGTTTACCCCACTTCCAACACCGCGCCCCCGCCCCGGGGATCGGCGCCTCCGCGCCAGCGGTTTTTCCCGTCGATCCGGATCACATGGGCGCGGGCCATCACCGGGTCGAAGCTGACGGCGGAGCGTTGCACGACGTGGCCCATTGCTTCCAGTTCGTCCCGGACGCGGGCGGGCATGCGCGCCTCGGCCAGGATGGGGCCGCCCTCGCAGTGAATGCGGGTCGCCATCACCGCTTCGGCCGGGGACATGCCGAAATCCACTACGTTGAGGATCGCTTGCAGCACCGCGCTGATGATGACGCTGCTGCCGGGGGCGCCGGCCAGCAGGACGGGCCGGCCCTCCTTGAGCAGCATGGTGGGGCACATCCCCGTGGTGCGGGCCTTGCCGGGGGCGATGGAGTTGGGCCGCCCGGGAATGGGATCGCACAGTTCCATGGCGTTGTTGTACACGAAGCCCAGTCCCGGCGTGACCACGCCCGAGCCCGTGGCCAGGGTGTGGGTGCAGGTTACCGCGTTGCCGGCCTCGTCCGTGACACAAATTTGGGTGGTGCTCGACGGCGGCTCGGGCCGGGAGCCCCGCGGAAACTCCCCCGCCCCCAGCAACCCGGCCCAATGCCCGGCGCGGTGGAGGGACACCATCTCCTCCACGGGAACCTCTGCGAATTCCGGGTCTCCCAGCCAGGCCTCGCGGTCGGTATGGGCCGCGGCCATCACCCGGGCTACCAGGTCCAGGTAGGCCGCCGATCCGTGGCCCAGGGCAACCAGATCGAAGCGCTCGAGAATCTGCAGCATGACGATCAGGGTCACGCCGCTGCCGGGGGGAGGATTGGAGGCCACCGCATGCCCCCGGTAGCTGCCCAGCACCGGGGGGCCGGTGCGTACCTTGTATCCCGCCAGGTCCTCCGCCGTGACGAAGGCGCCCCCGGCTTCCAGGTCTTCTGCGATGCGGCTGCCCAGCGCGCCCCGGTAGAACGCTTCCGCGCCCCCGGCGGCGATGGCGTCCAGGGTATCCGCCTGATCGGGATTGCGGAGGGTTTCCCCCACCCGATGGAAGCGGTCTTCCGGGTGCCAGTAAATGGCCGCGCAGGCATCGCTGTGGGTGAGCCGTGCCCGGCCGTCCGCCCGGCCGGGCACGGGAGTCCGCGTCCAGTACTCGTGGACGAAGGACGGCACGGGAAATCCTTCCCGGCAGTAGCGCGCCGCCGGAGCCAGCAGATCGGCCCAGGGAAGGCTCCCGAAGCGGCGGTGCGCCTCCTCGAATCCGGCAATGGTGCCGGGCGTCATGATGGCGGTGTACCCCAACTCGTTGCGCATGTCGCCAAAGACGGAATAAGCGGAATATTCCGTGCGCCCCTCGAGATCGGCTGCCCACATGTCCGGCGTGGCCTGCGACCCGGCGCGGGAGTGGAAGTCGATCATGCCGTGCTCCCCCGCCCCGGTGAAGTATTGCAGGGTGCCCATCCCGCCCAGGCCGCACATGAAGGGATCGGTCACCATCTGCGCGAATGCCGTGGCGATGGCGGCGTCGAAGGCGTTGCCTCCCGCGGCCAGAATGGCCGCCCCCGCATCGGCGGCGAGGGGTTGTGGGCAGACGATCATTCCTTTCATGGCGCATCCTCCTTGGTCCCCGATACCCGGGTCAGCACGCCCGGAACGAAGGGATGCGCAGCCACATCCCGGAATCCCGCCTGCTGGAAATATCCGATGCACTGGGCCACGGTATGGGCCTTGCCGGCGCTGCCCCACACGGCCTCGGAAAGCCCCCACAGCGCGGGGTCCAGCGGCCCCCGCCGGTCGTCGTCGAGCATTTCCCCCACCAGGTGCATCTCCCCGCCGGGCAGCAGGGCATTATGAGTCTTGCGCACCACCATGGCGATGGTTTCCTCGTTGTAGATGGGCAGGTTGCTGGCCATCACGGCCACGTCGGCATCCGTTGGAAAGGGATCGGCGGTGAAGTCCCCGGCCTGGGCGCTCACCTGCTCCGAAACCCCGTTTTCGGCGATGAATTCCCGCGCCACCTCGGCCACCGGCGGCAGATCGAACACCACGGCGCGCAGACCGGGGTTGGCCCGCACGGCCTGGATGGAATAGGCCCCGGAGCCCCCGCCCAGGTCCAACAGCAGGGCCCGCCCGCTCAGGCGCACCTGCTTGGCGAATCTCCGGCCCGCTCCCATGCCGATGCTGTAGGTGGCCTCGTGGTACCTGCGGGCGTCCTCCACGGTGAGGGTGGCGTATTTTCCCAGGCGCTCCGGCGGGCGGTTTTCCCGCATTCGTTCGGCCAGCCGGAACCATTCCGGAATGTCGGGACGGGTGAACTGCATCCACGGCTGGGCATACCCGGGCCGGCCCTTCACCAGAAAGCGCTCCACGTCCGGGGGATTGGAGAGCGCCTCCCCATTGCGTTCCAGCAGTCCCAGAGCCACCGAGGCGGTCACCAGCCGCTCGGTATCGAGGAGCGAAATGCCCATAGCCACCGCCAGCTTCTCCTCGCTGCCGCCCCCCCCGGCCACGTGGGTGAACAGTTCCAGGTCCAGCGCGGCATAGAACGCGGCGGTTTCGCAATAGGCCCGGGCCAGCCGTTGCAGGCGGGTGGTATCGGTGCTTTTTTCGGCCATGCGCTGTTCGCCCATGGTCAGGGCTCCTTTGTCTTGAAGTAGTCCGGCATTCCCAGCGGCCAGTATTCCCCCCACACGTTGGCCCCTCCGGCTACGGGGAGAATGGCGCCGGTTATGAACTTGGCCGATGGCGCGGCCAGGAAGGCGCAGGCTTCCGCCACGTCCTGCACCTCGCCCATGCGGCGCATGGGATTCTGATCGAAGAAGGGGCGGGCGCTTTCCGGGTAATGGGCCAGGCCCGGACTGACCACGATCCCCACTGCGATGCTGTTGATGCGGATATTATAGGGTGCCCATTCCACGCTCAGGGTGAGAGAGAGGTTGTTGACGCCGGCGCGGGCGGCGGCGGTGTGGGGAATTCCCGGCACGGCCCTTCCGGTGAGGGTGGTAATGTTGACGATGCACCCCGCCTGATCCGCCTCGCTCCAGCGCCGTGCGGCGGCCTGCATCATGTACCAGGTTCCGTTGAGGTTGGTGTCCACCACGGCGTTCCAGCCCTTGGGAGTGATGTCCAGGGACGGCGCCGCGAACTGGCCCCCGGCATTGTTGACGAGCACGTCCAGCTTGCCGTGCCGCTCCCACACCGCATCCATCAGGGTGGAGACCTGCTCCGGATCCCGGATGCTCATGGCCTGGGTGAAACAGGGATATCCCAGGGCCTCCATCCTGCGCTGGTATTCCGCCAGCTTTTCCCCGTCGCGTCCGCATGCCACCAGGGTGGCTCCCAGCCGCCCGAAAAGAACGCTGATGGCGGTGCCGATGCCCCCCGCGCCCCCGGAGATCAAGACTACCTGGTCCCGGAACAGGTTCTCCTGGAACACGGTGGGACTAGCCGCCAATTCCTCCGGGGTAGGACTGGAATATTCCTCCTGATCCGCCATGCGCGTCCTCCTGCGATCGGTTTGAACCTGTGCCTGGATTGCTCGGGATTGCACCGGCATGCGCAGAGGGGAAACTATCATGGCAGTGAGGACGGAGCAATGCGGAGGGGAACCCGCAAACCGCAACTGCAACGGGAACCGCCGATGAACGCCGATGGACGCGGATGGGAACCGCGAAGGGCAACTGCGAAATCAGCCACTGATAAACACTGATGGCACTGATTGGAACTGCAAAGGCAATAGCTACGGCAACGGGAACCGCCGATGAACGCCGATGGACGCGGATGGAACTGCGAATGGGAACTGCCTACATCCCATCCATCAACCGCACCAGCCAGGAATGGAGGGGCAGCAAGGTCCTGAAATGCCCCACCACATCCTTGACGAAACGGGGGGTGTGCACCGAATCCGGCACGGGAAAGCTTTGGCCGGCCATCACGGCCCGTCCCGCCGGGGTTCATGTCCTCCGCGGGCTGCTCGAAGCGCGGGGGTGAGGTTGGAACTCGCGGCGGGGTGGCCGTATCATCACTTAACCCCAATTGGAGGTTAAAGGGTACAGGGGTGAGGTCGCAGTTGCAGTTCAAATCCGCGTTTATCTGCGCCGTGTCCTGAGCCCGTCGAAGGGTCCATCGGCGGTTCCCCGCTGTTGTAGTTGGGGTTCACCCTTTCTCGTCGCCTGGAGCCGCCCGTTCCGCCACCGCTCCTAACGCCAGCGCCCGTTCCGCTGCGGTCTCGAAGTCCATTTCCCCCTTGAGGACGGCGTCGCAGAGTTCCGCGAAGGCTTCCCCTTCCAGGGCTTCCACCCTGCGGCGGGCCTGGCGGGCGGCGGTGGCGGCAATCAGGCGCCGCATGCGCATCCGCGCGGCGTCGCCCCAGCCCGCTGTGTCCAGCGCATCCCCGTGGGCCCGGATGGCATCGGCCATTTCGGCCACCCCTTCACACGTGGTGGCGGTGGTGAGGAGGACGGGCACTTCGCGCCCATGATCGCTGCCCATCTTGAGCGCATCGCGCAGTTGGTGCGCGGTCTGCTCTGCGAGGGGGTTGTCCCCCCTGTTGACCACCAGCACATCGGCGATTTCCAGGATACCCGCCTTGACGGCCTGGATCTCGTCGCCCAGCCCCGGGGCGCAGATGACGACCTTGGTGTGGGCGATTTCCGCGATTTCCACCTCGGACTGGCCCGTGCCCACCGTCTCCAGGATCACCACGTCCTTGCCGGCGGCGTCCATCACGTCCACCACGCGGGCGGTCATTCGGGTCAGCCCGCCCAGATGGCCGCGGGAAGCCAGGGAGCGCACGAACACTCCCTCGTCTCCCCCGTGCTGGGAGAGGCGGATGCGGTCTCCCAGGATCGCGCCCCCGCTCAGCGGGGAGGAAGGGTCAACCGCAATCACGCCGACGCTTTGGCCCCGCTCGCGCAGGATGGCGATGAAGGCGCCCAGCAGGGTGGACTTGCCCACGCCGGGCGCGCCCGTGAACCCAACCACGGAGGCCCGGCCCAGCTTCGGAAAGATGGCCCGCAACACCTGCTGGGCGGCGGGGGCCTCGTTTTCGATGAGGGTGATGGCACGGGCCAGCACGGCCCGGTCCCCGGCCAGCAGGCGGGCGTTCCACGCCTCGCTATGCGCGGGGGGAATGGGGGCGGCGCGCACGGCCGATGGATTGGCGGGATTGGATTTCATGAATGGATGGCGTGCTTTTCTCGGTAGTTTTTTCTGTGCTTTGGCTTCCCGGATGCGGAGCGTCTCCCACCGTTTCGGGGTGCGGATTCTCCGTTCCCGGAAGGCGCTGGAGGAGCAGGGTCGAGGGGCTCCTCCAGAAAGCGGACGAAATTTTTGGCGATGGAGGTGGCCGATTCCGCGCCCGGGCGAAACCAGGTGGGGGAGTAGTTCATGGCTCCCATCAGCATCAGGCGCAGGTCGTGCCGGTTGATATCGGCGGTGAGGGGCAACTCGGTCAGGAGTTGCGAGAAGATGGACTCGTATTCGTCCCGCAGGCCCACCAGGTGTTCCCAGTCCGAATCCGATTGCCGGGGCATTTCCCGCATCACAGCCTGATAGAATTCCCCGCCATTGTGCAGCACCTTCATATGGGATTCACAGGCCGCCCGCAACCGATCCCATGGCCCGGCACCCCGCGCCCGGGCACTGGCAATGGCTGCGGTGACGCTTTCCGTAATCCGCCGCAATCCTTCCACATGCACGGCGGTGAGCAGATCGGCCTTGGATGGAAAATGGTAGTAGATCGAGCCCACCCGCATACCGGCGTCCGCCGCGATGTCCCGCATCGACGCCGCTGCGTATCCATGGCGCAAAAAGCGGCTGGCGGCGGCCTCCAGCAGTTCCTGGCGGCGGGAATGCTGGCGCGCCTCCGGGCGGGGTTGCGGGGGGAAGGTTTCCCTGGATGCGGATTTCATAGGGCCGGAATCCGTGGCGCTGGGCCGAAATGGGTAGGCAGGGATGCCGGAACCGGTATCTCTTCGGTGCGGCTGGAAGAACGATCACTCGTTAGGTTTATAAACCACCGCCTCCCGTTCGACAAGAGCGCCCTGCCCCGGAGTCACGGGCCGGGTGTAGTCATTCCTCCTCGATCCCACCAAGCCGAAAGGGGCATCCCTTTTTCCCGGTTGCTATGAATAATCCCTGAATAATCCCCGGATGATCCACATTTTGACGATCCTGCTGCCGGAATCCGGTTCTTCATCCATGAAATATTTAAAAATTTTCTATAAAAAATTTCGATTTGATGGGGAAGTATGTGTATTTTCTTCGTATATATAAAGAAGGGGTTGCGAATGTGCCATGAATCACCTTCGCGAGGGCTGCTTCGACCCATCGCCGATGGAAAATCATAGGCGCTCGATAGGGGCGTTCAGGGTTCTGGAATTCATGTTTATCTTTGTATCGATCAAAATCGCGGTAATTTCCGGGCTGATTCTGGCGGGAGGTTGTTTCCTCCTAACCCGGAGGAATTCACTGGAGCCAATGGCGCGCTATTCCATCTTTTCGATCCTGCTGGGTGTGTCTTTCCTGGGGGCGGAGAGTATCGCCTCCCTGGTTTTTCATCCCGGCACTGGCCGGGTGCTGGAGTGGGTGGGTTCCCTGGCGGGCATCTTGATGATTTCCCTGGGGTGCGCGGGCCTCGCGCGGGACGTGTTGACTTCCCGCACCAGGCTGGCGGGGCATCCCGGCGCTCCTGAACATCCCGGTGAAACCGGGCGGATCAACGAGGAGTGGCTCCGGATGATGACCGCCTCGCTTCCGGTCATGCTGTCCTACTTCGACCGGGAGCAACGCTGGCTATTCACAGCGGGCCGGGCCCGGGAATGGATGGATCGCGATCCGGAGGATATGCCGGGGAAAACCATCGCTGAGGTCGTTATGCCGGAGGCCTACGCGAAGATCGCTCCCTACGTCGAACGCGTCCTGGCCGGGGAACCCCAGGAGTACGATGGAGAGTTCGCCTATCCGGATGGAACCCTGCGGAAATTCCGGGCCACCTACATTCCCGATTTCGCTGCAGATGGGCAGGTGGTTGGCTTCACCTCCATGGTGGTGGATATCACGGACCGCAAAAAGGCCGAGGAAGAAGTCAAGGCCAGCCAGCGCCTGCTGCAGGCGGTGTTCGACAGTTCCCCCATCGGAATATTCGTCAGGGATCGCGAGGGACGCACTCTGATGGCCAACCAGGCCCACACCGGGAATTTCGGTGTGGCCGAGGAAGACCTGCTGGGCCGCCTTCCGTCTCAATACGGTTTTGGCACCGTGGAGGAACGGGAGAAAATGGGCCGGTTTAACCGCCAGGTGCTGGAAGGGGGGAAGCGGGTGGAAATTCTCGAAGATCCCCTCACCCTGGCCAGTGGCGAGCAGCGCTGGTGGCATATTGTGAAGACCCCCCTGCGGGACGGCGAGGGAAAAATCATCGGTCTGGTGGGGACCCGGGTCGATATAACCAAACGCAAAAAAGCAGAGGAGGAGTTGCGGGACAGTGAGGAGCGTTTCCGCGCCATCGCGGAACACACACCGATCCCCCTGATCGGAACCCGCTTTGCGGATGGGGAAATCCTGTTTTCCAACTCGGCGGCCAACCTGTTTTACCTGGGAGATCGGGAGAAAAGCATCGTGGGCCATAAAAGCCCTGAATTCTGGGCGGACCCCCGGGAGCGGGAGATGATGGTCGCGGCCATCGAACGGGATGGGCGGATTCGGGACTATGAGGTGCGGGCCCGGGCCCATGATGGGTCGGAACATTGGGTGCTCTGTACGTCCGAAAAGGTGCGCTACCAGGGCGGGGAGGTGCTGATGACCGCTCTGCTGGACATCACCGAGCGCAAAGCTTCCGAGGAAGCCCTGCAGGAAAGCGAGGCGCGCTATGCCCGGGCCGTGGCCGGCACCCAGGACGGAATCTGGGAATGGGACATCCTTTCAGGCGAGGAATATTTCTCCCCGCGCTGGCTGGAGATGCTCGGATACGAGGACGGCGGCCTGGCGCCCCATGTGGAATCCTTTACGGGGCTGATTCATCCCGAGGACATAGGGAGTGTGGGCGAGGCCATTACGGCCCACCTGGAGCGCAGGGAGCCCTACGATTGCGAATTCCGCATGCGGCGCAAATCCGGGGAGTACATCTGGATTCGCGCCCGGGGCCAAGCCGTTTGGAACGCAGAGGGGGAGCCGACCCGCCTGTCCGGTTCCATCTCTGACATCAGCCTCCGCAAGGAAGCCGAAGATGCCCTGCGGGAGAGCCAGCGGCTGCTGCAAACGGTGTTCGACACCATCCCGCACAAGGTGTTCGTGAAGGACAAGGAAAGCCGTTACGTGATGGTCAACAAGACGTTGGCCGCCAGCTTTGACCTGCGTCCCCAGGACTTCCAAGGCGTCCACACCATGGATATCGGGCCGAAAGGCGAAGAGGAGCGTAAACAATTCGTGGAGACCGACCGGCAGGTGATGCAGACCGGCGAAAAGATCGATACCCTGGAAATTGACCTGACCATGCCCGATGGCGTGAAACGAGTGCACCATATCATCAAGCTGCCTTTCCTGGACGAAACGGGAGATGTAGTGGGGGTGGTGGGAATTTCGGAGGACATCACCGAGCGCATCCGGGCCGAGGAGGAAATCCGCCGCCTCAACGAAGGGCTGGAACAGCAGGTCGCGCAGCGCACAGTCGAGTTGCAGGAGGAGCGCAACCTGATTTCCACCCTGATGGATACCCAGGAGGCCCTGGTGATCGTGCTTGACCGGGAGGGCCGGATCATCCGCTTCAATCCCGCCAGCGAGCGCCTGACCCAATACACCTTCCAAGAAGTGCGGGACCGGACCATGTGGGAAATATTGCTCCCTCCGGAACGCAGAGGCGGGGAACAGGCCAAGGCAGGGAAATTGAATCCGGAGGATTTCCCTGTTCAGCACGAAGTGGAGCTTTCCGCCAGGGACGGGACGCGGAGGCTGGTGGCCATGTCCAGCAATGCTCTCCTTGGCCAGGGCGGGCAGGTGGAATACGTCATCAGCACGGGGATCGACATCACCGACCAGCGCCGGGGGGAGGACGCCCTGCGCGCCCAGGCCCAGGTGATCGATCAGGTGCGGGGCGCGGTGATTACCTCCGACCTGAAGGGAATCATCACCAGTTGGAACCGCTACGCCGAGGGGATGTATGGCCATACTCAGGCCGAGGCGGTCGGGCGGCCTGTCTCCATGCTCGCACCCAGGGAAGGGCTGGACCAATTCCGGGAACACCTCTCGAAATTGCTGGAAACCGGATCCCTGGAAATCGAGTTGGAATGCGTGAACAAGGCAGGGGAGATCTTCCCGGTCTTCCTTTCTTCCTCCACCATCACCGATCCGGAAGGCAAGCCAGTCGGATTGACGGGGTACTTCCTGGACATCACTGCCCGCAAGAAAGCCGAAGCGGAGCTGGAAAAAGTGCGCCGGGAACTGGTGGTGCGGGAAAAAATGGCCACCCTGGGTCAATTGACCGCCACGGTCAGCCACGAGTTGCGCAACCCGCTGGGCACCATCCGCACATCGACCGTTACCATCAGGGACGGCCTGGAAGGCCAGCCCAACAGTCTGCTGCGGGCTGTGGAACGCATCGAACGCAACATCACCCGCTGCGACAATATCATCAGCGATTTGCTCGATTATTCCCGCAACCGGGCGCCCAGGCCGGAGCCGACCCCCGTCGACGCGTGGCTGGAGGAATTGCTGGAGGAACAATCCCGGCCCGATTGGCTGAAATTGGAATGGAAACCGTCCACCGGGGGTCTGGTGCTGCCCATGGACCAGGATTACCTGCGCCGGGCGGTCATCAACCTGTACGAAAATGCCGTGCAAGCCATGGCGGATGAACCGGACAATGGAAAAAAGAAAATCAGGAAACTGGTGCTGCGCACCAAGGTAGCCCGGAAACGGCTGGAAATATCGGTCAAGGATTCAGGCCCGGGAATATCCCCCGAGGTGTTTTCCAAAATATTCGAACCCCTGTACAGCACCAAGAATTTCGGAGTGGGGCTGGGCCTGCCCACCGTCAAACAAATCATGGAACAAAACGGCGGGGGGATCGATATCCAAAGCGAAAACGGAAAAGGCACCAACGCGGTATTGTGGCTGCCCCTCCAGGGGCCCGAGCAGGGGGCCGCCGGATGACTCAAACAAGAATACCGGCCCTCCTGACCGGCTATAACGGCAGCGATTTTTTCGGATCCCTCGCCGGTCATGTGGAAGGAAAGGGTCCCCAAGCGCATCTGGCCCACAGCGGGGAAGAGGCGCTGGCCCGATTCCATGAGAATTATTTTGGCGGGGTGCTGATGGACGAAAAGATAGCTGGGCGTAACGGTGTGGAGACCTTGCTCGAGGTGAAAAAGTTCCTTCCGGACACCCCCGGTCGTTTTGATAACGGCCTATTTCATGGAGAATTTTCCGCAAAAAGCCCTGCAAAACGGAATCTCGGGTCTGCTCGAGGAACCCTTGGATCCGGAAAAGTTGATCGATTTCATCAAATCTCATTCGCAATGATTGCGAACCCCGCGATGCCGGACTATTCCCTGGGAGCACCATGAGGATGCAAGAGACGGAAACTTCATCGAAACACATTTTGATCGTAGACGACGATCGGGATTTTGCCGAATCCCTGGAAGATTTCCTGCTTCCGCGGGGATATGAGATCAAGAAGGTATTCAATGCAGATTCGGTGAAGAACGCCCTGAACGAGTTCGATCCCCAGGTAATGCTTGTGGATCTGCGCATCGGCAACGCGAAGGGCACCGATCTGATCCCGATGGTGAGGAACGAGAATCCCAACGTGCTGTTTATCCTGATGACCGCCTTCGCGGATACCGAAACCGCCATCGAAGCCCTCCAGCGCGGCGCGGACGATTATCTCCGCAAGCCGCTCAACCTCGATGTCCTTACATCCACCCTGGATCGCTGTTTCCGGAATATTCAGCTCAGGGAAGAGAAGGAAAATGCAATTCAATCCCTCCAGGCCAATGAAAGGCGTTTCCGCCGCCTGATCGAAGACTCTTTGCAGGGCATTGCCATCCACCGCGAGTTCCACCCGTTGTTCGTGAACCAGGCCTTTGCCGATCTTTTCGGGTACGGCTCCGCCTCGGAAATCGTTTCCCTGAAATCTCTGCTCTCCCTGGTCGCTCCCAAGGACCTTCCCGAACTTCAGGGCAAGCAGAAAAATGCGGAATCGATGAATGGCCCCTGGACCTACCAGACGGGATTCAACGGAGTGCGCAAGGATGGAAAGGAAATCCGGCTGGATTCCTTCTCCCAGGAAATCCAGTGGGAAGGCCAAATGGCCACCCAGGTCTCGCTGGTGGATATTTCGGACCGGGCCATGTTGGAACAACAGCTTCGCCAGGTCCAGAAGATGGAGGCCGTGGGTCAACTGGCGGGGGGGATCGCCCACGACATCAACAACATGCTCCAGATCATCCGCGGGTACAGCGAGTTGGCCTCTTCCGAGGCTCCAGCAAACAGCCTCATCCGCTCCGCCCTGGAAAAGGTGATGCGAGCCGCGGACGGTGCGTCGAGCATGACCCGGCAATTGCTGGCCTTCAGCCGCCAGGAAGTAATCATGCCCCGTCCCCTGGACATCAACAAACTGATCGCCGACCTGATGAAAATGCTCCACCGTATTATCGGCGTGGATATCGATCTCAATATCAATGCCGGAGAAAACCTCAATTCGGTGCTGGCGGATCCTGGAATGATGGAGCATGTGCTCGTCAACCTGTGCGTGAATGCCCGGGATGCCATGCCCGAAGGAGGCCAGCTCACCATCGAGACGGAAAATTTTCAGGCCGATCATGATTTTTGCAAATTGCACAGTTGGACCAATCCCGGCGATTACGTTTTGATCTCCGTTACCGATTCCGGTCATGGAATGTCCGCCGAGGTAATTGAACATATCTACGAGCCCTTCTTCACGACGAAGGAAGCGGGGAAGGGAACGGGACTTGGGCTTTCCATGGTCTACGGAATCGTCAACCAGCATCGGGGAGTGGTGGACGTGTACAGCGAAGTGGGCATCGGAACCACCTTCAAGGTCTATCTGCCCATTGGCGAATCGCAACCCGAGGAGCCGGCTGCCCCAGCCGCTCCGGAAGCCCCAGCCGCTCCGGAAGCCCCAGCCGCTCCGGAAGCCCCTGGCGGCGGGGAAACCATTCTCGTTGCCGAGGATGAGGAGATGGTGCTTTATCTGACCGTGGATCTTCTGGAAACCAAGGGTTACCAAGTACTGACAGCCGCGAACGGGGAGGAAGTCGTCAAGTTGTTCGCCGAGCACCAGGATGAGGTGAACCTGGTCATGCTGGATGTCGTCATGCCCAAGATGGGCGGGAGGGCCGCCTTTGGAAAAATCCGGGAAATGTCCCCCCAGATCCCCATCCTGTTCAGCACCGGATTTTCAGCCAGCCACCTGGACGAGAATTTTATCCGTGATAGCGAGTTCAAGCTAATCAACAAACCCTACAGTCCCAACGTTCTGTTCGCCACGGTGCGCACCATGCTGGACGAGTCGAAATGCGGGAAATAACCGCAACCCCCACCGCACCTCCACCCGCGCTCCGGCGCCGTCCCCGG